>DAIDIF010000081.1 GCA_027451805.1 Acidobacteriota bacterium | reverse complement strand
CGGCGCTCGCGGCCAACGGGCAGGCGCTCGTCTTCACGCCGGCGGCGCCGTTCCCGGCGGGCGCGCTGGTGCAAGTGTTCGTGAACGGGCTGACCGACAACGGCGGCAACGCGTTCAGCAGTTTCGCCGGCTCGTTCACGGTGGCGCCGGATCTTAGCGGCGCGCCGCTGCAGATCGCGAGCCTGCCGCAGAACGCGAGCGGCGTGCCGACCAACGCCGCCATCGTGGCGGTGTTCAACCAACCGATCAACCCGGCCACGGTGTCGGGCGCCACCTTCTACCTGGAGTTCGGCGGCACGATCGTGGCGGCGACGATCTCGCAGCCCGCGCCCAACGTGCTGCGGCTGCAGCCGTCGGCGCCGATGCCGGCGAACACCAGCGGGGCGTTCTACCTCACCAGCGGGTTGCAGGACACCGGCGGCATGAGCTTCAGCGGCGGCGGCTGGGGCATCAATACCGCGGCCGGCCCGGACACGACCCTGCCGGCGGTCGCGGCCGTGACGCCGCAGCCGGGCGACAGCCAGGTGGGCGACAACGCCGCCCTGCACCTGCGCTTCAACAAGATCGTGGACACCAGCACCATCAACGCCGCGACGCTGACGCTGGCCAGCGCGGGGCAGCCGATCCCCTACACCCTCAGCCTGAGCACGGTGAACAACGCCACCAACGTCACGGTGACGCCGCAGGCCCCGCTGCCCGATGCCGCCAGCGTCACGCTGGCGCTGACGGCGGGCGTGGAGGATTACGAAGGCAACGCAGTCACGCCGCTGAGCGACACGTTCCAGACGCAGAACGGGCCGGATTTCAGCGCGCCGGCGCTGCTGACGCAGATGCCGAACGGCAGCGAGAACGGCGCGGCGCCGCTGAACACCTCCTGGGTGTGGGTGTTCAACAAAGCGCTCGACCCCAACAGCCTGAGCGGACAGATCTACAACTACAACGCCAGCGCCTACATCGCGTTCACGCAGACGCTGAGCCCGGACGGAACGACGGTGACCCTGACGCCGGCGGCGCCGCTCTCGCCCGCCGATCGTTACAACGCCTGTATCACGGCATACGACCTGAGCGGCAACGGGCCGGCGAGCCCCTGCACCTCGGTCGTGACAGCGAGCGCGGCGGACAGCGACCTGCCGCAGGTGAGGTTCACCACGCCGACCGCGAATGCGGCTGCCGTGCCGGTGAACACGCTGATCGAGCTGCAGTTCAACGAGCCGCTGGACGCGGCCAGCCTGGGGCAGATCCAGTTGCTGCAAGGGGCCACACCCGTGCCGATGGGCGCGGCGCTGGTCTATGATGGTTCGGTCGTCCGGCTCACGCCCGCGGCGCTGCTGCAGCCGAACACGACCTACACGATCTCGGCCGGCGGGGTCGTTGACCTGGGCGGCAACGCCATGGGCGGGCCGTACACGTACAGCTTCACCACCGGGCCCAACCCGGTGATCGGCGGCACGCAGTTCAACGCGGCCAGCGTGAGCGTCGGCGGCACGGCCACGACGCTCACCGGCACGGCGCTCACGGGTGTGGACGACGGCACCTCGATCACGCTGACGTTCTCCGCGCCGGTCGAGATCGCGGAGCTGCTGCACAGCCAGGCGATCACGCTGGCGGCGACCAACACCAACACGGCGGTGCCGTTCGCGCTGGCGCTATCCGCCGACGGCACAACGGTGACGGTGACGCCGCTGGCGCCGCTGAGCGCGGGCACGCAGTATACGCTGAGCGTGAACTACTACGGCACGCTGACCGATCAGGACGGCTATCCGATCACCAACAACGGATCCTTCCACTTCACCACGCAGTAAACGCGCTCAGTTGACGTGGTCGAACTCGGGCATGGGCTGGAACAGCCCGCCGCGCCATTGCGCGGCGCCGGGGCGCTGGTAGACGATCCGGCCGCCGACGATGGTATAGAGGACGCGGGTGCGCAGGATGTCGGCGGCGGGGATGGTCAGCAGGTCGCCGGAGAAGACGTCCATGTCGGCCAGCTTGCCGGGGGCGAGCGAGCCGAGCTGGTTCTCCTGGAAGATGGCGTAGGCGTTGTTCCAGGTGTAGGAGCGGAGCTCCTGCATGCGCGTCTTGACCTGGCCGGGGAAGAAGAGCTTGCCGTTGCCTTCGTCGCGGGTGACGCCGCAATAGAAGTTGGGGATGGGGTTGGTGTCCTCCACCGGGGTATCGGTGCCGTCGAGCACCAGGGCGCCGGCGGCGATGAGCGCGTGCCAGGCGTAGGCGCCTGCGCGGGCGCGGCGCTCGCCGATGCGGGTGACGACGTAGGGCGCGTCGGAGCAGGCGTGGATGGACTGCATCGAGGCGATGACGCCCAGCCCGGCGAAGCGCGGAATGTCGGCGGGGGCGAGGTGCTGGGCGTGCTCGATACGCCAGCGCAGCGCGGCGGCGGCGGGATCCTGGGTGAAGATTTGCTGGAACAGGTTGAGCGTCTCTTCGTTGGCGCGGTCGCCGATGGCGTGGACCGAGAGCTGAAAATGCCCGCGCGCGGCGATTTCGGCGATCCGGCGGATGGTGGCCATCGCGGTGACGTTCTTGCCGGCGACGCCGGGATCGTCGGCGTAGGGCTGCAGGAACCAGGCGCTGTGCGTGCCGAGCGCGCCGTCGGAGAGGATCTCGCCCACGCCGCGGACGGTGAAGTGATCGTTGGCGTAGCCCACGGTGCGGTATTGGGCGAGATGGGCGGCGAGCGCGGACACCGGTTCGCCGTTGATGTTGACGTAAAGGCGCAACGGCAGGCCGGCGGCGGCTTGCCGCTTGAGCCAGTCCACCGACTGGAAGTTCTCGCCCATGTCCACGAAGGTGGTGATGCCCTTGCTGATCTCGTTGTGGAGGGCGTCCTGCAGCGCCTGTTCGCGGCGGGCGGCGACCTCGGCGGGCGGGAGGGTGCGGAGGTAGCGGTTATAGGCGGCGCGCACCGGGCCCATGGCGGTGTCGCGCAGCATGCCGATGGCGTCGCCGGAGGCGTCACGGACGATGGTGCCGCCGGGCGGGTTGGGGGTGGAGCGGGTGATGCCGGCCAGGCGCAGCGCCATCTCGTTGGCGAACATGGCGTGGCCGCTGGCGTGGCTGAGCATCACGGGGTTGTTGGGCGCGACCGCGTCGAGCGAAGCGTGCAAGGGCAAGCCGCGGAAATTGGGCTCCGGAGGGTGCGTCCACTTGCTCTGCTGGAAGCCGGCGCCGACGATCCACTCGCCCGGCTTGGCCCTGGCGGCCGCGGCCTTGACCATGGCCACGATCGCGCCCCAGGTGGGGGCGGGACCGAGGCGCAGCTCCATGGCATCCTCTCCGTTGCTCATCAGGTGGCCGTGGCCTTCGATGAAGCCGGGGGTGACGAAAGCGCCGTGCAGGTCGAGGACGCGGGTGCGCGGGCCGATGTAGCGGGCGATCGCGGTATCACTGCCCAGCGCCTCGATGCGGCCGCCGCGGACGGCCAGAGCCTGCACTTGCGGCTGGCGCGGGTCGAGCGTGGCGATCACGCCGCCGCGCACAACCAGATCGGCGGGGGCGAGCGCGGGCGGAAAAGCAGCGACGGCCTGGGCGGCGGCGCACGGGGCCAGGAGCAGGGCGGCGGCGGCGTAGAGGCGCATGGCTGGCAGGGTAACGCCTTCGCCGCGGCGGCCGCAACCAGCGAGGGGATGGGGGCGTGTAACCGTGGCGCTACCGTAACCCAGGCGCGGCGCCGGGGGCGGCGGGGCATACTGCGGCTGGGCCCGGCTGCCCGGCGCCCGAGGACGGAATATGAACCGACGCGAATGGATGCGGATGACGGGGCAAGGCGCCCTCGCCGGATCGGCGCTGGCGCTGGCGCCCGGCCTGGCGGCACCCCAACAACAGCAACGGGCGGCGGCGCCGGGCTCGCGCCACCCGGCGCAGATGGGCGGGATGGCGACGGCGCGGCGGCCGGGGCGGAAGAACGTGCTGGCGTGGGGGGACGTGCGCAACGGCTTCCAGCACAACTCGGTGAGCCATGCGTTCAGCGTGATGGAGGAGCTGGGATACGTGTCGCAGCTCTACGACCTGTTCATCCGCACCGACTCGCAGCCGATCACCAAGCATGGGCTGTACGGCAGCGACGGACAGATCGTCTACGGGCACGACTTGAACGACTTTGACGCGATCTTCTTTTTCGGCGTGCGCGAGATCGATTTGCGGGCGGAACAGCGGGCCGACCTGATGTCCTTCATTCACGATGACGGCAAGGGATTTGTCGCGGTGCACTCGGCGACCACGGCGTTCCTGTCGTGGCCGGAGTTCGGCGAGATGCTGGGCGGCCGGTTCGTGAACCACCCCTGGGGCAGGGTGGAGGCGCCGATCATCGTCGAGGACCGCGCGTTTCCGGCGACGCGGTTCCTGCCGCCGGTGTTCATGCTCCAGGACGAGATGTACCAGAACGTGGGGTGGTCGCGCCGCGACATGGATGTGCTGCTGCGGCTGGACGTGAGCCATCTCAACACCCGGCAGGCCAACATCGTGAACCACAGCGGCGATTTCCCGCTGGCGTGGGCGAAGACGTTCGGCAAGGGGCGGGTGTTTTACTCGGCGCTGGGGCATGCGCGCGAGACCTGGGACATTCCCGACATCCAGCGGATCGTGTTCGAGGGGATCCTGTGGGCGCTGGGGCTGACGCCCGGCGAAATCCAACCGCATGCGATGCGTGCCGCCACGGCGGCGCCGGTGGACTTGCCCGGGCCGCCGACGCCCTGCGGACCGCGGTGGGCCATGCCGAAGGCAAGGGCGTAGGGAAAATGGGCGGGCGCGACCGGGGGCAAGGCGCGCCCGCGCAAGAGACCGGGGATTGTCAAACACCCGCGGCGATTTTTTTTGCGCCGGCGCCCTGGGGCGACGGGAGGCGCGTGCGCTCCCGCCGGGTGAAGGTCTGATGCGAGAGACGGGCGGGAGTTGCCTGCGACGACCGGGAAGGAGAGGGTAGCCGAGGAGCGCTCCCCGGCTACCCTGGTGGGATTGGGTGAAGGGTTCCCTACTCAAGGGTCAGCTTCGGCCATCAAGCGGGACTTCTAGCTAGATGCCGGCTGGAGGCGGGCGGAGGGGTCGCGACGGGCTCATACGACCCGCGCGCTTCCAACCTGGAACGCGGCGGCGGAGCGCCGCGTCGCGCTCCGAACTGGAAGCTATTTGGAGGCGAGGACTTCGCGCAAGTTGTCGCGGGCGAGGAAGAACTTGATGGAGCGATAGCCGCGGAAGAGGTTTTCGACGTGGCGGTTGTTGAAGATGCGCTGCAGGCGGTAGGGGGGGCCGGGGCGAAGCTGGAGGGTCTCGCGGTCGTGGATGTGGTAGCGGAAAAAGGGAGCTTCGGGGCCGGCGTCCTTGGTGTGGAAGTAGGCGAGGATGGCGCCGCCGGGGCGGAGGATCTCGGTCAAGCGGGCGATGAGCGGCTTGACCAAAGCCTCGGGCATGTAATCCACCAAATCCCATAAGAGGACGGCATCGAAGCGGTCCGGGGGAAAGGCGAGGTTGTCGCGCAGCCAGGCGGCGGTGTCGAAGACCGGGCCCTCGTCGGAGGGGAGGCGATACAGCGGACGGTCGGCCTCGAGCAGCAGGTCGTCGTTATAGACGCCGTGGCCGTGCTCGGTGAAGAAGTTGAGGTTGAAGCTGGAGGTGCAGCCGAGGTCGAGGACGCGGCGGCCCTCGGCCTTGTCCCATCCGTTCAAAAACTCGCGCAAGCCATTGCTGTGGCGCAGGAGGCCGGCCCCGGCGGCAGGCGTGGGAGCGGCGGCGGCGCCGCCGGGGTGAAACAGGCCGCGAACTTTGAGCAGGCTGGGCACGGACAACAACTAGGCGCGGCGGTCGAGCAGCGAGCCCTGGGGGGGCACCGGAGCTGACGCCGCGGCGGGGGATGCGGTCGTGGGCGCAGCAGCGGCGGCGGCGCCGGCGGTGCGGATATCGACGCGACCTTGGATGAAGGCGCCATCCTGGATGGAGATGCGGGCCATGGAAAGGTCGCCGAGGACGGAGCCGGAGCGGCTGACTTCGATCCGATCCTGTGCTTTGGCGTTGCCCTTCACCTTGCCCTGGACCAGCAGTTCGCGCGCCTGAATATCGGCATTCACCTGGCCGTTGGGGCCAACAGTGACAACTTGATTGGGCAGCAGGATGGTGCCCTCGACCTCGCCATCTATGTAGATGTCTTCCGAGCCGGCGATGTCGCCTTTAAACTTGAAACTCTTGCCGAGGTGGGAGGATTCGGGGCGGGCGGAGTTGGCAGTGGACACGAGGCGCTCCTTCTAGCGGAATCAGACCGCAACCGCTCCATTGTACTCACGAGCCAGCCGCGATGCACATCTTCCGGCATGCCACGCAGCGGGTACGGGTGGGAGAACTGGCGCAAGCGTGCGGCCGAGCGGTGCGGGGCGGCGACGGCATGGAGGTACTGCTGGCGGCGGCGCGGTTGGAGTGTGGAGCGGCGGACGTGTGGGCGGCGGCGATCGAGGCCGAGCGGCTGGCGACGCTGCGTCCGGTGGGCCCCCCGGCGGAGCGGCGGATCGCGGCGGGTGCGGAACTGGCCGCGGCGATGCGGGCGTGGCGGGGAGCGGTGCTGGTGGTGGACGAGGGACCGGGGCTGAGCGGGTCAAGCTTCGGGGGGACGGTGCGCTGGCTGCGGGGGTTGGGCGTGGAGGCGGAACGGATCACGCTGGTGGCGAGCTGGAATCCGGCGGGGCGCGAGGCCGCGCGGCTGAGCAACCGCTATACGGCGCGGCACTGGCCCGAGTGGCACGTGCGGACGGCGGCGGCGGTGGCGGCGCCGGGGACAGGGGCGCAGGAGCTGAGCGGGGGGCGATGGCGCACGGTGCTGGGCGGCCCCGCCGGCGAGCCGGTATGGGGACCGCACGAACGGCGGAAGTACCTGCTGGCGGGCGGGCGGACGATCGCCAAGTTCGGCGGGCTGGGCGAGTATGGGCACAAGACGCTGGAGCGGGCGCGGCGGCTGGCGGAGGCGGGTTGGGGGCCGGCGCTCGCGGCCGGGGCGGAGACTGCGGCGAGGCAGGGCTGGACGCTGTACCAGCGGGAGCGGGTGCGGCCGCTGCGGCGGGCGACGCGGGGCTGGTGCGAGCAGGCGGGGCGGTATCTGGCGTGGACGGCGGCGGAGTTTCGGCTGGAAGCGGAGGCGCCGCCGACGCCGGAGATGGAGGAGATGGCGCGGATCAACGTGCGACGGCTGCTGGGGAGGGACTTGGCGGGTGCGGCGCCGGCCGGGCCGCGGGTAGGGCTGGACGGGCGGATGCGGGCAGTGGAGTGGGGCGAGCGCGAGCATGGCGGCTGGGTGAAGTTTGACGGCACCGACCATGGCGACGACCCGTTCTTTCCCGGGCCGGGCGACATCGCCTGGGACTTGGCGGGCATCGGCATCGAGTTCGGCGCGGCGGCGGAGGCGGCGGTGGTGGCGGCTTATGGCCAGGCCAGCGGGGAGCGGGAGGCGGCGCTGGCGCCGCGGCTGGCGTGGCACCGGGTGGCGTACAGCGGGTTCCGGGCGGCGTTCTGCCGGGTGGCGGCGACGCAGACCGACGGCGCCGACCGGAACGGGTTCGAAGCGGCGGCGGCGCGGTACCAGGCGGCGTGCGCGGCGGCGCTCAGTGGGTGGCGGAGCCGGACGCAGCCGAGCCGGCGGGGGGATCGCTGAGCTTGATGATGGTGGACCCGCGCGGCGGCGTCAGGGTGAAGGTGTGGGGCTGAAGGAAGGGAACGTTGACGGCGATGCCCTTCGAGTCGAGTTGGAGCCGCAGGGTATAGCCTTCGACCGGGCGGTTGATGGTCATGTCGGTCGGGATGGGGATGCCGCCGCGTTCCGCGTACTTGGCATAGGTGGCAATGGTGGTGTGTACGCCATCGGGATCGTAGATGACCTGGCGCACGGGCAGCAGATCGTAGCGGCTGAAGGTGATGCGGCGCACCAGGCGCTCGAAGCCACCCGGGCCGGGCTGGAGGACAAAGACGTCGTACTCGCTGGGGGAGGAGTTGGGGTCGAGGGCGACGCTTTGCGAGTCGGGAACGGGGTTGATCAGCAGCGCATTCAGGATGACCTGCGGGCGCAGCTTTTCCCACGGGCTCTTTGCGGTGGCGGGCACGACGTCGTTGCGGCCTTCGATGAACTGGTTGCGCGTGGGCAGTTCGAGCTCGAAGCGCTCGCCGTTGGAGGCCATATCAAAGATCCGGCCGAGGAGGGTGAAGGTGCCCCAGAGGCGGATGCTGGCGGGCTTGCGGGTCAGGAGAAACGCACTGATCCGGGGATACTTGTGCTTGCCGGCGCGAGCGGTGAGCTGGAGCTTGAGCGAGAGCGTGTGAACCGCGGCGGTGTCACGGTTGAAGCGGGCGAGGAGCTGCGGGAGGGTGGCGGTGCGCAGCGGGGCCGAAGGCAGGAGCGGGCGCGGCCGGCCGCCGCAGCCGGCCGCCAGCAGGGCCATGGCGAACAGCAGGACCGCGAGGCTGGAGCGCGCCGAGGGCAAGGGCGAGGGAAGCTCCGGGAAGCTCAGCTCTCCTCGCCGGGTTTGTTGCCCAACTCCTCGGTGGCCTTCTTTTGCGCGGCGGCCTTGCGCTCCAGGCGCTCGGAGCGGCGCTGGCGCTTGGCCGCCTGAATGCCTTCGCTGCCGAGGAACTCGATGTAGGCGAGCGGCGCATTGTCGCCGGCGCGGAAGCCGGTGTGGATGATGCGGGTATAGCCGCCGGCGCGGTCGCCGAAGCGGGCCGAGAGCGAGTCAAACAGCTTGGCCACGGCCTGGGGATCGAGCAGGAAGCCGGCGGCCTGGCGGCGGGCATGAAGCGTGCCGCGCTTGCCCAGGGTGACCATGCGCTCGGCCCAGGGCCGCATGGCCTTGGCCTTGGGGACGGTGGTCTGGATGCGTTCCTCGAGCACCAGGGAGGTGACCAGGTTGCGCAGCAGGGCGCGGCGATGGGAGGTGTTGCGGCCGAGTTTGTAACCGGCGTTGCGGTGTCGCATGGCGGAAGCTCAGGCGGTCTCGCCGCCGGGGACGGCATTGCCCTGGTCGTCAATACGCATGCCCAGGGAAAGTCCCATGGTGGCGAGAATCTCTTTGATCTCGTTGAGGGATTTGCGACCGAAGTTCTTGGTCTTGAGCATCTCGTTCTCGCTCTTCTGGATGAGCTCGCCAATGGTCTGAATATTGGCGTTCTTGAGGCAGTTATAGGAGCGCACCGAGAGCTCGAGCTCTTCGACCGAACGGTTGAGGTTTTCGTTGCGCAGCTGCAGCTGGCGGCTTTCAATGAACTCGCCGCCTTCGGGCACCTCCTCGAAGTTGACGAAGATGCTCATGTGATCCTTGAGCAGCTTGGCCGCGAGGCCGACGGCGTCGGTAGGAGCGACGGCGCCGTTGGTCCAGACCTCCATGACCAGGCGGTCGTAATCGGTGGTCTGGCCGAGGCGGGCGGCATCGACGGCGTAGTTGACCTTGCGCACCGGGGAGTGGACGCTATCGACGGGGATGAAGCCGACGGCGAGGTCGTCGTCGTAGTTGCGGTCGGCGGAGACGTAGCCGCGGCCGATCTTGAGGCGGAGGTCCATATCGAGCGAACCGCCCTCGCTGACGGTGGCGATGTGGATGTCCTTGTCGAGCACCTCAACGTCGCCGTCGGTTTCGAGCATGCCGCTGGTGATGGGCCCGGGGCGATCCACCTTGAGGTAGATGTGCTTGGGGCCATCGACGCTCAGGCGGAAGGGGATCTGCTTGAGGTTGAGGATGATGTCGGTGGCGTCTTCGACCACGCCGGGGATGGACTGGAATTCATGCAGCACGCCTTCGATGCGCACGGCGGTGATGGCGCCGCCCTCAATGGAGGAGAGCAGGACGCGGCGCAGGGCGTTGCCGATGGTGTTGCCGAAACCGCGCTCGAACGGCTGGGCGGTGAACTTGCCATAGCGGTCGGTGAGGGTTTCGGAGTCAACAGCCAAGCGCTTGGGTTTCTGGAAGCCTTTCCAAAGCATGGTGGGGTTCTCCTCGGCGGGCGGGGCAATCGGCATGGGGGGCACCTGAATTACTTGCTGTAGAGCTCGACGATCATCTGTTCCTGCAGCGGCAGACTGAGGTCGGCGCGCTGCGGGAGGCTGAGAATGCGGCCCTGGAGCAGGGCGCGATCCAGCTCGAGCCAGGGGACCAGGGTGGCATGACCCTGGAATTCGGCGGCGGCGACGATGGGCGGCAACTGGCGGCTGGCCTCGCGCACGGCGACCAGGTCGCCGGTTTTGAGCTGGAAGCTGGGGATATCGACCTTGCGGCCGTTGACCCGGATGTGGCCGTGGCGGACGAGCTGGCGCGCCTGGGCGCGGGAGGCGGCGAAGCCGAGGCGATGGGTGACGGTATCGAGGCGAAGCTCGAGCTGGCGCAGCAGCAGTTCGCCGGTGACGCCGGTCTGGCGACTGGCGCGGGCGAAGTAGCCGCGGAACTGGCGTTCGAGCACGCCGTAGATGCGGCGGGCCTTCTGCTTTTCACGCAACTGCAGGCCATAGCCGACGATCTTGGGGCGGCGGGCGGCGCCATGCTGGCCGGGGGGGGTATTGCGCTTCTCCACCGAGCATTTGGGGCTGAAGCAGCGCTCGCCTTTGAGGAACAGCTTCATGCCCTCGCGGCGGCAGAGTCGGCAAACGGGACCAGTGTATCGAGCCATAGAGGTTCTCGCTCAGACGCGGCGACGCTTGGCGGGGCGGCAGCCGTTATGGGGAATGGGGGTAACGTCCTTGATGGAGCGGACTTCCAGGCCGGCGGAGGCCAGGGAGCGGATGGCGGTCTCGCGGCCGGAGCCGGGGCCGGTGACACGGACTTCGACCACGCGCATGCCCTGATCGCGGGCGCCGGCGGCAGCGCGGGAGGCGGCCTGGCCGGCGGCGAACGGGGTGCCCTTGCGCGAGCCGCGGAAGCCGAGGGAACCGGAGCTGGACCAGGAGAGGACGCGGCCGTCGGGGCCGGCGATGGTGACCAGGGTGTTGTTGAAGGTGGCGCGGATATGGACCACGCCCATGGGCACGTTCTTCTTTTCGCGCTTCTTGAAGGTCTTCTTCTTGGCGGGCTTGCCGGCGGGTTTGACGGCGGCAGCGGCTTTGGTGGTTGCTTTAGCCATGTGTCAGAGCTTTCCCGGAGACTAGGTCTTGGCGGCGGCCTTTTTCTTGTTGGCGACGGTGCCGCGGCGCGGCCCCTTGCGGGTGCGGGCGTTGGTGTGGGTGCGCTGGCCGCGGGTGGGGAGGCTGCGGCGATGGCGGAGGCCGCGGTAGGAGCCGATTTCGATCAGGCGCTTGACGTTGAGGGAGATGGTTTTGCGCAGGTCGCCCTCGACGTTGCCTTCGGCCTCGATCACCTGGCGAATGCGGTTGATCTCGTCCTCGCCAAGCTCGTCAATGGGGCGGCCGGGAGCGATGCCGGCCTGGGCGAGGATGCGGAGCGCGCGGGCGCGACCGATGCCATAGATGTAGGTGAGGGCGATTTCCGCGTGTTTATGGCGGGGAAGATCCACACCAGCGATACGTGCCATGAGTTACCTCGTCAGCCTTGGCGCTGCTTGTGCTTGGGGTTTTCGCAGAGGACGCGGACGACGCCCTTGCGGTGGACGATGGTGCATTTGTCGCAAATCTTTTTGACCGAGGCGCGGACTTTCATGAACGGCTCCTGCTCATTTGTAACGGTAGACGATGCGGCCGCGGGTCAGGTCGTAGGGAGAAAGTTCGACGGCGACGCGGTCTCCCGGGAGGATGCGGATGTAATTCTTGCGAATCTTGCCGCTGATGTGAACCAGGACCTGGTGCTTGCTTTCCAGTTCCACCCGGAACATGCCATTGGGCAGGGGTTCGACCACCGTGCCCATCATTTCAATCGCGTCTTCTTTGCTCATTCTCCTCGCAGGCGGACGACTAGGGGCGGGTCAGTACCCAAGGCCCTTCGGTCGTAACCGCGACCGTATGCTCGAAGTGGGCGGAAGCGGCACCATCGCTGGTCACCGCGGTCCACCCATCGGGCAGAACCTGGACGCCCGGGGCGCCCTGATTGAGCATGGGCTCGATGGCGAGCACCATGCCGGCCCGCAGCTTGGGGCCGGTACCCGCGACGCCGTAATTGGGCACCTGCGGGTCCTCGTGAAGGTGGGTCCCGATACCGTGACCCACAAACTCGCGTACCACACTAAAGCCGGCTTGCTCGGCACGTTGCTGCACCGCCTGGGAAATGTCGCCCAGATGGCGCCCCACCCGAGCCTGGGCGATGGCATCGGCCAGCGCCTGCTCGGTGACCTCAACCAGCTTGCGGACGGGGTCCGGAACCTGCTCCGGCGCACCCACCATCACGGTCACCGCGTGATCGGCGTAATAGCCGTCCACGACGACGCCGCAATCGAGCGAAACGATCTCGCCCGCGCGCAACACCCGCTTGCGGCTGGGAATGCCGTGGATGACCTGCTCATTCACGGACACGCACAACACGCAAGGGTAGCCGCGATACCCCCGAAACGCGGAGGTCGCGCCCAACTGGCGGATGGCCGCGTCGGCGACCTCCTCCAGATCCCAGGTGGTGACGCCGGGGCGGACCGCAGCGGCGGCCTGGCGCAACACCTCATGCACAACCAATCCGGAGCGGCGCATCTTCTGCAGCTCCTGCGGCGAACGACGGGCGATCACAGGGCCCCCGCCGCCGGCGACTCCGGGGCCGCCTGTTCGATGGCGGCGAAGAGCCTGCCGGTCACCCGATCCACCGCTTCGCCGCCGCTCAGCTCCAGCAGACTGCCGCGGCCGCGAAAAAACTCCACCAAGGGGAGAGTTTGCTGCTCGTAGGCGCTGAGGCGTTCGCGAATGACGGCGGGATCGTCGTCCTTGCGCTGCACCAACGGCGACTGGTCGAGGTCGCAGACGCCCGCATGGCGGGGGGGCTGGGTGAAGTCATTGTAGATCCGCCCACACGCCGGACAGCTCCGCCGACCCAGCAAGCGACGGTACAGATCATTATAGCCCACGGTCAGGTAAATCACAATGACGCGGGCGGCGGCGCGGGGGCCGGATTCGAGGAACTGCATGAGCCAGCGGGCCTGGGGCAGAGTGCGGGGAAAGCCGTCGAGGATATAGCCGCTGCGGCAGTCGTCGCGCTGCAGGCGCTCGGCGACGACTTGGCAGACGAGGTCGTCGGAGACCAGGTTGCCTTGGCGCATGTCGTTCCACACCCGTTTGGCCAGGTCGGATTCGGCATGGGCCATCTCGCGAAAGATGTCGCCGGTGGAGAGATGGGGGATGTGGTAGCGCAGGGAGAGGCGTTTGGCCTGGGTGCCTTTACCGGCGCCGGGGACGCCGAGCAGGAGGACCGGCGGGAGGGGGCGCGGGGCGGGCGCAGGTTGAGCCTCGGTCATAGCCAGGAGCGCGGGGCGGGGAGGGGAGCGTCGTCCGGCCGAGGGCTGGGGAAGAGCGAGGCGGCGCCGGAGCCCGAAGCCGGGCGGCGCGGCGCCGGTGAGGGGATGGCGATCATGACCAATAGGAACGCCGGCCGCGGATGCGAGCGGAGCGGGCGGTGAAGCCTTCATAGTGGCGCATGATGAGCTGCGCCTCCACCTGCTGCACCGTGTCCATGGCGACGCCGACGACGATGAGGAGCGAGGTGCCACCGAAGTAGAAGGTCACGCCCAAGCCGTTGAGGAACCAGGTGGGGGCGTTGGCGAACCAGTTGCCGAGGAAGCCGGGGAGGTGCTGGAACTGGCTGCCGGTGATGAGAAATTGCGGCACGAGCGAGACGACGACCAGGTAGAGGGCGCCGACGAGGGTGATGCGGGTGAGGATGGCGTTGATGTATTCGGCGGTGTGCTTGCCGGGACGGATGCCGGGGATGAAGCCGCCGTACTTGCGCATGTTGTCGGCGACCTCGACCGGATTGAAGATGATGGAGACGTAGAAGTAGGCGAAGAAGATGATGCCGAGGACGTAGACCACGGTGTAGAGCGGACGACCAAAGGCCATGGCCGCGAACATGGGGCCAAACACCTTGCTATTGGCGATGGCGGGGATCATGGAGAGCGTGCCGGGGAAAGTGAGGATGGAGGCGGCGAAGATGACCGGCATGACGCCGCCGCTGTTGACGCGGATGGGGAGGTGGGTGGACTGACCGCCCATGAGCTTGCGCCCGACGACGCGCTTGGCGTACTGGACGGGGATGCGGCGCTCGCTGCGCTCGACGAAGACGATGAAGGCGACGACGGAGAGCATGAGGGCGAGCAGCAGCAGCATGGCGGGCACGGTGAGGGCGCCCCAATAGCTGGTCTGGATCTTGCCCCACAGGTCGTTGATGGCGTTGGGGAGGCCGACGACGATGCCGGCGAAGATGATGAGCGACATGCCGTTGCCGACGCCGCGATCGGTGATCTGCTCCCCCAGCCACATCACGAAGGCGGAGCCGGTGGTGAGGGTGAGCACGGTCATCAGGATGAAGCCGAGGCCGGGGTGCAGGACGAAGCCGGCGCCATTATAAGAGTTCTTCTGCAGGGTGAAGGCGATGCCGAGGGCCTGGAAGATGGAGAGAACGATGGTGAGGTAGCGGGTGTACTGGGTGATCTTGCGGCGGCCGAGCTCGCCCTCCTTCTGCAATTTCTCCAGATAGGGCCAGACCACCGTCATCAGCTCGAGAATGATGGAGGCGGTGATGTAGGGCATGATGCCCAGGGCGAAGATGGTCATGCGGCTGAAGTTGCCGCCGCTGAAGATGTTGATGTAGCCAAGCACGGTGCCGGCGTTCTGGGTGAAGAACTGGGCGAGCAGGTCGGTGTTGATGCCGGGGGTGGGGATGTGCGAGCCGATGCGGTACACGAACATGATGAAGAACGTGAACAGCACCCGCTTGCGCAGGTCGGCGACCTTGAAGATATTGGTGAAGGAATCGAAAGGCATAGCGACGGCCGTGCAGGCTCAGGTTACAGACTCAGGCGAGCACCTCGGCTGTGCCGCCGGCGGCCTCGATCTTGGCCTTGGCGGAGGCGGTAAAGGCGTGGGCCGAGACGTGCAGGGGAGCGGCGAGCTCGCCCCGCCCTAAGATTTTAACCCCGTCATAGACGTGGCGGATGAGGCGGCGCTCGAGCAGGAACTGGGGGGAGACGGCGGGCACGCCGAGGGCGGCCAACTGATCGAGGTTGAGGCAGGCGAAGCGTTTTTTAAAGATGTTGGTGAAGCCGCGCTTGGGCATGCGGCGATGGAGGGGCATCTGGCCGCCCTCGAAGCCGCGGATCAGGCGATGGCCGGAGCGGGAGCGCTGGCCCTTGTGGCCGCGGGTCGAGGTCTTGCCGTGGCCGGAGCCCATGCCGCGGCCGACGCGCTTGCGCGGGTGGGTGGCGCCTTGGGGTTTGTGGATCTGGCTGAGGTTCATGAGCGGGCCTTCGCTTTCTCACCGGCGGCAGGCGTGCCGAGGGCGGAGCCGGGGGCGACGATGCGGACGAGGTGGGGGACTTTGGCCACCATGCCGCGGAAGCCGGGGTTGTCGGGGCGGACGACGATCTGCTGGAGTTTGGTGAAGCCGAGGCCGCGGATGATGGCTTTCTGCCGCCAGGAGCGGCCAATGGCGCTGCGGTAGTACTGGAGGCGAAGCGTAGCGGGCATGGGATCAGAGCTCCTCGACGGTCTTGCCGCGCAGCAGGGCGACCTGGTGCTTGTCGCGCAACTGGGCCAGGGCGGCGAAGGTGGCCTTGATGACGTTGTGGGGGTTGGTGGTGCCGATGCTCTTGGTGAGCACATTGGCGATGCCGACCGACTCCATGACGGCGCGGACGGTGCCGCCGGCGATGACGCCGGTGCCGGCGGTGGCGGGCTTGAGCAGGACGCGGCCGCTGCCGTAGCAGCCCAGCACGGCGTGGGGGATGGTGGCGTCGAGGCGATGGACGTGGACCAGGTTCTTCTTGGCGGCTTCGATGCCTTTGCGGATGGCGCTGGGCACTTCCTTGCTCTTGCCGCTGCCGAAGCCGACCACGCCCGCGCCGGGATCGCCGACCACGACGAGGGCGGCAAAGGAGAGGTTCTTGCCGCCTTTGACGACCTTGGTCACGCGGTTGATGGCGACCACGTGGTCCTTGAGCTGATATTGATCGGGATTGAGGCGAATCTTGATGGCGGGCATGCGGTGTCCTCTAGAACTGGAGCCCGGCGGCGCGGGCGGCTTCGGCGAGCGCCTGGACGCGGCCGTGATAGGGGTAGCCGGCGCGGTCAAAGACGACGGCGGAGACGCCCTGGGTGCGGGCGCGCTCGGCGATGGCCTGGCCGACGGCCTGGGCGGCGGCCAGATTGCCGCCGGACTTGAGCGCCAGGGCCTGGCTGGAAGCGGCGGCGAGGGTGCGGCCGGCGGCGTCGTCAATGAGCTGGGCGTAGATATGGTTCAAGGAGCGGAAGACGGCCAGACGGGGGCGCTGGGCGGTGCCGTGGAAGCGGCGGCGGGCGCGGTGCTGGCGGCGCTGGCGGCGGACGTTCTTGGAAGTTTGATCAATCATGGCCAGAATCCTTACTTAGCCCCGGTCTTGCCTTCCTTCTTCTTGAGGCGTTCGCCGGTGTAGCGCACGCCCTTGTTTTTGTAGGGGTCGGGGGGGCGCAGGGCGCGGAGTTCGGCGACGACCTGACCGACGCGCTGGCGGTCGAAGCCGGTGATGGTGACGTGGGTGAGCTTGGCGTCGACGGCGATCTCGATGCCGGGGGGGACGCGGTACTCGATGAGATGGCTAAAGCCGAGGCTGAGGACGAGAATGGCCTTGCCCTTCATCTCGGCGCGGTAGCCGACGCCGACGATATCGAGTTCCTTCTGAAAGCCGTGGGAAACGCCCTGGACGGCGTTGTCGACCAGGCTGCGGGTGAGGCCGTGGAGGGCGGCGAGGCGGTCGTCGTTGCGCTCGGCGCGGAGCTCGCTGGGCAGGGACTTGAGAGTGATGCCCGCGGGCAGCGGCAGGCGGAGGCTGCCCTTGGGGCCTTGGACCTCGACCTGGCCGGCGGTGAGGGCGATCTTGACGCCGGCGGGCAATGGAATGGGCTTCAAACCGACACGCGACATAGCGTTACCAGACCTCGCAAAGAAGCTCGCCGCCGACGCCGAGCTTGCGGGCGTCGCGGCCGGTCATAACCCCGCGCGGGGTGGAGACGATGGAGATGCCCAAGCCGCCGAGCACGGGGCGGATCTGATGGCGGCCGACGTAGACGCGGCAGCCGGGCTGGGAGACGCGGCGCAGATCGCTGATGACGGGCTGATCGTTGGGGCCGTACTTCAACTGCACCTTGAGGGTGGGGCGACCGCTCTCCTCGTTGAGCTTGTAGGCGCCGACGAAGCCCTCGTGCTCGAGGATCTTGACGATCTCGAGCTTGAGCTTGGAGGAGGGCACCTCGAACTTGGCGTGGTGAGCACGGACCGCATTACGGATGCGGGTGAGGAGGTCGGCGACGGGATCGGTAAGGCTCATCGAATCACTCCTAAAATTACCAACTCGCCTTGGTGACGCCGGCGATTTCGCCCCGCAGGGCATGGGAGCGGAAGCAGAGGCGGCAGAGACCGAACTTGCGCAAGAAGCCGCGCGGACGGCCGCAGAGGGCACACCGGTTGCGGTGGCGGATGGAAAACTTGGGCTTGCGGGCGGACTGGGCGATTTTGGCGGTGGTGGCCATGAAACTCCTCTCAGGCGGCGCGGAAGGGCATGCCGAGGTGGCGGAGCAGGGCACGGGCGTGCTCGTCGTTGCGGGCGGTGGTGACGAGGGTGACGTTCATGCCGCGAGGCTGCTCGACCTTGGCGTAATCGATTTCGGGGAAGATGATCTGGTCGAGCAGGCCGAGGGTGTAGTTGCCGCGGCCGTCGAAGCTTTTGGGGGAGACGCCGCGGAAATCGCGCACGCGCGGCAGGACGACGTTGAGCAGGCGGTCGACGAACTCGTACATGCGGTCGCCGCGCAAGGTGACGCAGACGCCGATGGGCATGTTCTCGCGCAGCTTGAAGGCGGCGATGCTCTTGCGGGCGCGGGTGACGACCGGCTTTTGGCCGCAGATGGCGGCGAGCTCGGCGACGGCGACGTCCATGAGCTTGGCGTTCTGGGTGGCCTCGCCGACGCCCATATTGACCACGACCTTGTGGAGCTTGGGGACGGCCATGCGATTGGCGAGGCCGAACTCCTTCATCAGGGCGGGGGCGATGTCTTGCTGGTAGCGTAGCTGGAGACGGGCGGGCATAAGGTTCCTCTTACTTCTTATCGAAGACGCGCCCGCACTTTTTGCAGGCACGCTGGCGGCCGGCGCCGGCCTCGGCGGCGGCGGCGACGCGTTTGACCCTGACCGGGCCGCACTCGGGGCAGACGATCATGACGTTGGCGACCGGGATGGGGGCCTCGTGCTCGGCGATGCCGCCCTTGATCTGGCGGTTGGGGTTGGGGCGGGTGTGGCGCTTGACCATCATGACGCGCTCGACCAGCACGCGGCCCTCCTTGGGGAAGGCGCGCAGGACCTTGCCCTGCTTGCCCTTGTCGCGGCCGGCGACGACCTTGACCAGATCATCGCGGCGGATGTGCATGGGGACGGGCGTGGCGGCGGCGGCGCGGGAGCGTTTGCCAGCAGAGCGGTTCATAGCACCTCGGGGGCGAGCGAGATGATCTTGAGGAAGCGTTTGTCGCGCAGCTCGCGGGCGACGGGGCCGAAGACGCGGGTGCCGACCGGCTCGCCGGTCTCGTTGATGAGGACGCCGGCGTTCTGGTCAAAGCGGATGTAGGTGCCGTCCTTGCGGCGGGTCTCCTTGCGGGTGCGGACGATGACGACGCGAACGACGGTGCCCTTCTTGGCCTGGCCGTCGGGGGCGGCCTCCTTGACGGCGGCGGTGACGATATCGCCGAGGCCGGCGCGCAGGCCGGTGTGGCCGCCGAGGGGGAGGATGACCTGGAGCTTGCGGGCGCCGCTGTTGTCGGCGACTTGCAGCATGGTGCGCATCTGGACCATGGCTAGGCCTCCTGCTCCGGGGTGGGGGCGGGCTTGGGCTTGCGGGTATCGCGCTCGATCTCGCCCTGGCCGACGGCGCGGGCGACGTCGGCGGCGGAGGGGGCGGTGGCGGCGCGGCGGACGACCTCAAGCAGGCGCCAGCGCTTGAGCTTGCTCAGCGGGCGGGTTTCCTGGATGCGGACGATGTCGCCGAGGTGGCAGGCGCCCTGCTCATCGTGGGCGTAGAAGCGGCGATGGTGGGTGATGCCGCGGCGATAGAGGCTATGGGCGGAGCGGAGCATCACCTCGACCACGATGGTTTTGGCCATCTTGGTGGAGACCACTTCGCCGACCTTTTCGCTGCGGCGCGAGGGACGGAGGGATTCAGGAGCAGCGGTCATGCTAGCGACCTCGTGCGGAGGATGGCGCGGCGGCCGAGAGGGCGCGCTCGCGGGCGAGGGTTTTGACGCGGGCGATATCGCGGCGGAGCTGGCGCAGCTTCTTGATGCTCTCGCTCTGGCCCATGGACATCTGGAAACGGAGGCGGAAGAGCTGATCGCGCAGGTCGGCCTCGCGCGATTCGAGCTCCTGGTCGCCCATCTGGCGGAAGCGTTCGACGGGATCGTTCTTCATGCGTCGCTCCGGGAGACGAAACGGGTCTTGAGGGCGAGCTTGTGGGAGGCGAGGCGCATGGCCTCGGCGGCCTGCGCCACCGGGACGCCCTCCATCTCGAACAGGATGCGGCCGGGCTTGACCACCGCGACCCAGTGATCGGGGGCGCCCTTGCCCTTGCCCATACGGGTTTCGGCGGGCTTCTTGGTGACCGGCTTGTCGGGGAAGACGCGCACCCAGACCTTGCCGCCGCGCTTGACGAAGCGGGTCATGGCGACGCGGCTGGCTTCGATCTGGCGGTCGGTGATCCAGCCCGGCTCCATCACCTTGAGGCCGAAGTCGCCGAACGACAGTTCCCCGCCGGTCCAGGCCTTGCCGCACATGCGGCCGCGATGCTGTTTGCGGAACTTAACTTTTTTGGGCATCAACATGGGGATGTCCTCGGGCTAGGCGGTGGCGCGGCGGCGCTGGGGCAGGATCTCGCCCTTATAGGTCCAGGCTTTGACGCCGATGACGCCGTAGGTGGTGCGGGCCTCGGCGAAGCCGTAGTCAATGTCGGCGCGCATGGTGTGCAGCGGCAAGCGGCCCTGGAGATACCACTCGGTGCGGGCGATCTCGGCGCCGTTGAGGCGGCCGGAGACGCGGACTTTGATGCCCTTGCAGCCGAAGCGGACGGCCGAATCCACCGCCTTGCGCATGGCGCGGCGGAAGGCGACGCGCTTTTCGAGCTGCAGCGCGATGGACTCGGCGACCAACTGGGCGTCGAGCTCGGGCTTGTGGACCTCCTGAATATCAATGAAGACCTCGCGATTGGTCTTCTTCTGCACCTCGGCCTTGAGCTTTTCGATCTCGCTGCCCTTGCGGCCGATGATGATGCCGGGCCGGGAGGTATGGATGATGATGCGGATCTTGTTGCCCGGGCGGGTGATCTCGATCGAGCTGACGCCGGCGGCGCGCAGGCGCTGCTTGAGGCCGTCGCGGAGTTCCACATCCTCGAGCAACAGCTTGGCGTAGTCGCGGGTGGCGAACCACTGGCTCTTCCAGGGCTTGACGAAGCCGAGGCGAAACCCGTAGGGATGGACTTTTTGACCCATGCAGTTAAATCCCCTTGTTGGCCGTCGTTTGCCGGGCGCGGGCCCGCTTGGGACCGACGTGAATGACGATATGGGAGCTGCGGCGCTGGTAGCGAAAGGCGCGCCCCATGGGGGCGGGACGGATGCGCTTCTGGCGCGGGCCCTCGTTGACGCAGGCGTAGGTGACGTAGAGGGCGTCGACGTCGAGCTCGCCGCGGTCGGTGGCGTTGGCGATGGCGGACTGCAGCAGCTTGAGCACATCGGCGGCGATGCACTTGCGGGTGAAACGGAGCACATGGAGCGCGTCCTCGGCGCGGACGCCGCGGATGAGATCCACGACGAGGCGGGCCTTCTGCGGGGAAACGCGCAGGTAACGAGCGGTGGCAGTGGCGTCAGGCATGGGCGTAGCTCAGCGCAGGATCAACGGGCGGGCGCAGCGGTCTTTTCCGCCACCTTGACGGAGTGGCCCTTGAAGGTGCGGGTAGGGGAGAACTCGCCCAGCTTGTGGCCGACCATGTTCTCGGTGAGGTAGACGGGAATAAACTTCTTGCCGTTGTGGACGGCGATGGTGTGGCCGACGAACTCGGGCAGCACGGTGGAGCGGCGCGACCAGGTCTTATAGACCTTCTTCTCGTTGCGGCGGTTGAGCTCGAGGATGCGGCGCTCGAGATGGGCATCCACGAAGGGGCCTTTTTTGACAGAACGTGCCATGGCGGTGTCCTCGGCTGTTGCCTCTATTTGCGTTTCTGGCGGCGGTTGACGATGAGGTGATCGGTGCGCTTGTTGTTGCGGGTCTTGAAGCCGCGGGTGGGCTGGCCCCAGGGAGTGACGGGATGGCGTCCGCCGCTGGTTTTGCCCTCGCCGCCGCCATGGGGGTGGTCCACGGGGTTCATGGAGACGCCGCGGTTGACGGGGCGGCGGCCCAGCCAGCGGCTGCGGCCGGCCTTGCCCAGGGTGCGGCCTTCATGCTCGATGTTGCCGACCGAGCCGATGGTGGCCATGCAGTCGGAGAGGATGCGGCGGGTTTCGCCGCTGGGCAGCTTGACCAGGGCGTAGGCGCCTTCCTTGGAGACGAGCTGGGCGGCGCCGCCGGCGGCGCGGACGATCTGGCCGCCCTTGCCGGGGCGGAGCTCGATATTGTGGACCGTGGTGCCGGGGGGGATGAGGCGCAGCGGGAGGGCGTTGCCGAGCAGGATGTCGGCGCCGTCGCCGCTGGCGACGCTCATGCCGACGCGCAGGCCGGCGGGCTGGAGGATGTAGCGGCGCTCGCCATCGAGGTATTTGAGCAGGGCGATGTTGGCGCTGCGGTTGGGATCGTACTCGACCGACTCGACGGTGGCGGGGACGCCGGCCTTGTCGCGCTTGAAGTCGATGATGCGGTACATGCGCTTGTGGCCGCCGCCGCGGTGCCAGATGGTGATGTCGCCGGAGCTGCGCCGGCCGCCGGAGCGGGGATGGGGCTCGAGCAGGGGCTTGTGCGGGGTGGCGCGGGAGATCTCATCGCTGCGCACCACGCTGAGGTAGCGGCGGGTGGGGGTATTGGGGCGAAACGTCTTGATCGGCATGGCGGAGTCCTGCTAAACGTTCTCGGCGTACTCGGGCATCTTCTCGCCGGGTTGGAGGGTGACGTAGGCCTTCTTCCAATCCGGGCGGCGGCCGACCAGGCGGCCGCGGCGGCGCTCCTTGCCGTGCAGGAGAGCGGTGCGGACGCCGGCGACCTTGACCTTGAAGACGGCCTGAACGGCCTCGCGAATCTCGACCTTGGTGGCGTCGGGGGCGACCTCGAAGACCAGGGTGCGGAGCGATTCCTTGGCGGCCAGGCCCTTTTCGGTGATCAGGGGGCGCTTGATGACTTCGTAGCGGCTTCTCATGCTTTGCCTTTCGGGCGCGCGGGCGCGGCCGGGGCGGCCGCGGCGGCTTGGGCGCGCGGGCGAGCCGCGAGCTGCAACTTTTCGAGCGCGGGGCGGGAGCAGACGATGCGCTGGTAGCGGAGCAGGTGATAGGGATGCACCTGATGCGGGGCGAGGAGCTCGACCTTGGCCAAGTTGCGGGCGCAGCGCTCGAGGGCGGCATCGGGGGCGGCGTCCACCAGCAGGGCGGATTGGGTGGCCGCGAGGCGGTCGAGGGACTGGCGCAGGAGGCGGGTCTTGGGGTCGGGCAGGGCGAAGGCGTCCACCACGATCAATTCGGCGTCGCGGAATTTGGCGGCGAGGGCGGAGCGCAGGGCGCCGAGCAGCTTCTTGCGCGGCATGGCCCAGGCGTAGGAGCGGGGCTGGGGGCCGTGGACGGTGCCGCCATGGCGCCAGAGCGGGCTGCGGATGCTGCCGATGCGGGCGCGGCCGGTGCCCTTCTGCTTCCACAGCTTGCGGCCGGAGCCGGAGACCTCGGCGCGGCCCTTGGTTTTGTGGGTGCCGCGGCGCTGGGCGGCGCCGAAGTGGCGCACGGCCTCCCAGAGCAGGGCCTCGTTGACGGGCGCGGCAAAGACCTCGTCGAGCAGCTCGAGGCTGCCGACGGTGTCGTTGTTGAGGTTCTTGATGGGGATGGAGGCCATGGGAACTCCGATACCTATTTGCCGCGCGCCTTCTTGGAGGCCTTGAGCGGATCCACAGTGGCGCCGCCGGCGAAGCCGCGGCGGGCGCGGGGCGGCTGGACGGCGCGGCGGAGCACGAGGTAGCCGCCGTCAGGCCCGGGGATGGCGCCGCGCAGGGCGAGGATGTTGTCGTCGGGGTCCACGGCGACAACCTGAATGTTGCGCACGGTGACCTGGGCGTGGCCGAGGTGGCCGGCGGCGCGCATGCCCTTGAGCACACGCGAGGGGAAGGCGCTGGCGCCGATGGAGCCGGGAGCGCGATGGAACATGGAGCCGTGGCTGGCGGCGCCGCCGCCGAAGTGATGGCGCTTGATGACGCCGGCGAAGCCGCGGCCCTTGCTGACGCCCTCGACATCGAGGTAGTCGCGCACCTGGAACATCTCGGCCAGGACCTGGTCGCCGACCTTGGCGTCGGCGGCTTCGGCGCCGGCGGCAGCGGGGGCGAGCGGGACCTCGCGCAGGAAGCGGCAGGGCGGGAGGCTGTTTTTTTCCAGGCGCACGCGCTCGGCCTTGGAGAGGCGCGAGGGCTTGGTGAACTCGACCAGGCCCAACTGGGCGGCCTCGTAGCCGTCGCGGGCGGCGGTCTTGCGCTGGGTGACGACGCAGGGGCCGGCCTGGACGAGGGTGACGGGCACGCGCTCGCCGGCGGGGGTGTAGGCCTCGCTCATGCCGATTTTTTTACCGAGGATTCCGTTGACCATGGCGAGCTCCGGTTACTTGTGATCCTTGCCGAAGGCCTTGATCTCGACGTCCACGCCGGCGGGCAGGTCGAGCTTCATGAGCGCGTCCATGGTCTGCTGGGTGGGCTCGAGCAGGTCGAGGAGGCGCTTGTGGGTGCGCATCTCGAACTGTTCGCGGCTCTTCTTGTCGACGTGGGGCGAGCGCAGCACGGTGTAGCGGTTGATCACCGTGGGCAGGGGGATGGGGCCGGCGATCTGGGCGCCGGTGCGGCGCGCGGTGTCGACGATCTCGTGGGTCGAGGAATCGAGGACGCGGTAATCGTAGGCCTTGAGGCGGATGCGGATGCGTTCGCGGACCATAATGCGTTTCCTGTGAGTTCGATTCCCGGCCCTACTGCAAAATCTCGCTGATGGTGCCGGCGCCGACGGTGCGGCCGCCCTCGCGGATGGCGAAGCGCAGGCCCTTCTCCATGGCCACCGGGGTGATCAGCTCGACGGTCAGGGCGACGTTGTCGCCCGGCATCACCATCTC
>DAIDIF010000080.1 GCA_027451805.1 Acidobacteriota bacterium | reverse complement strand
CGCGCCGCCTCGGGAAACCATTGATCCCAGCAAATCATGGCCCCGATGGCGCCGGCGCGGGTGGCGAAACTCTGAAAGCCGAGATCGCCGGGGGTGAAGTAGAACTTCTCCTCGTAGAGCGGGTCGTCGGGAATGTGCATTTTGCGGTAGCGGCCCGCAAGCGCGCCGTCGGCGTCGAGCACGACGGCGGTGTTGTGGTAAACGCCGGGGGCGCGGCGCTCGAAGAGCGAGGCCACGATGACGATGCCGAGGCGGCGGGCGGCGGCGGCGAGAGCTTCGCTGGAGGGGCCGGGAATGGGCTCGGCGAGGGCGAAGCGGCCGTGGTCCTCCGTCTGGCAGAAGTAGCGCGAGCGGAAGAGCTCGCCGGTGACGACGAGGTGGGCGCCGCGGGCGGCGGCGGTTTCGATCTGGCGCAAGGCGCGGGCGAAGTTGTCGTCCGGGTCGGCGGAGGCGCGCGACTGCAGCAGGGCGAGATTGACGATGCGGGCCACGCCTGTATCGTAGCAGGCGGTCAGCGGTAGAGCATCAGCGCCAGGTACACGTACATCCAGGTGAAGTCGAGCAGGTGCCAGACCACCGCGGCGACGTCCATGGGTAGGGGACGCTCCGGGCGGAGGCGGCCGCGCAGGGCGGCCGTGAGCGGCCAGGCGAGCAGCGCCAGGCCGGCGAGCAGGTGGACGGCGTGGAAGGCGGTCACCAGGTAGAAGAAGGCGCTGTTGGGGCGATCGTTGATGTAAACGCCGGCGGCGATCAGCGTGCGCCACGCATAGGCCTGCCCGACCAGAAAGGCGAGGCCGAACCCGAAGGCGATCATCAGCCAGCGCAGCGTGGCCTGGATGTGGTTGGCGCGGAGAAACAGGCGACCGCGCACCAGCGCCAGGCTGCTGGCGAGCAGGAGAGCGGTGTTGGCGCTGAGGATGGCGGCGAGATGAGGCGAGAGCCAGTTGATGCTGAGGCGGTCGCGCGCGAAGTAGGACAGCGTGAGCGCGACAAAAAAAGCGCTCATGCCCAGCATGGCAAGCCAGGCGGCGCGCAGCAGCTTGGGCATGCGCATACGGGGAGAGGCCGCGTGAAGGTCGGTCTGGGAACCGGCCGCCATCGCCATGGACCCCATTATGACGTCGGTTGCGAGCCGCGTGTGGCCTAATAGAACGATGTTTTCCCGGCGCGCGGGATGGAAACTGGCGCCCAACCGCCTGCACCAATTGGCGGAGGCGGCGCGCCGCCGCGGCGCACTGCGGGATCTGACCGTCTCGAACCCGACCCGGTGCGGCTTTGTGTATCCCGACGCGATGCTTCAGGCGCTGGCGGCGCCGGCGGGGCTGGCCTACGATCCGCAGCCGCTGGGGCTGGAGCCGGCGCGGGCGGCGGTGCGCGGCTATTACCGTGAGCGCGGCGGCGCGATTCCCGGGCGGCTGCTGCTGACGGCGAGCACCAGCGAGGCGTACGCGCACTTGTTCCGGCTGCTGTGCGACGCGGGCGACGCGGTGCTGATGCCGGCGCCGAGTTACCCGCTGTTTGAGATGCTGGCGGGGGTGGAGGCGGTGGAGCTGCAGGCGGTGCCGATGACGTACGCGCGCGGCTGGCGGCTGGAAGCCGAGGCGCTGGCGGCAGCCGCTGGACCGCGGACGAAGGCGCTGCTGCTGGTCAATCCCAACAATCCGGCGGGGAATTACCTTCGGCCGGGGGCGTGGGCGGAGCTGCAGGCGCTGGCGGCGGAGCGGGACTGGGCAGTGGTGGTGGACGAGGTGTTCTTCGATTACGCGCTGCCGCCGTACGCGGCGCCAGAGCTCGCCTTGGAGCGGGCGCCGGCGCTGACGTTCGTGCTCAACGGCTTGTCGAAGATCGCCGCGCTGCCGCAGATGAAACTCGCCTGGATCGGCGTCTTCGGGCCGGAGGCGGCGGCGGACGAGGCGCTGGCGCGGCTGGAGGTGGTCAACGACCT
>DAIDIF010000079.1 GCA_027451805.1 Acidobacteriota bacterium | reverse complement strand
CCGCCGGCGGCGCGCGCGGCTGCGCTGGCTGCCGGCCTGGGGGTTGGGCCTGGCCGCCGCCGGCATCGCCGCGGGGTGGATGGGGCGCGCGCTGGGCCGGCTGACGCCGCCGGGCGCGGGCCCGGTGCCGGTAACGGCGGTGGCGCGCGGCACGGTGCGGATGCAGGTGCACGCCGAGGGCCTGCTCAACGGCGGCAACGCCCAGATGCTGGTGGCGCCGCCGGTGGCGGGCGGGCCCATGAGCCTGAAGTTCCTGCTGCCGGCGGGCACGGCGGTCAGTGCGGGCGAGGTGGTGGCGGCCTTCGATACGGCGCCGGAGCAGTACAACCTGGTGCAGGCGCGGGAGGCGCTCGAGCAGGCGCGCCAGGAGGTGATTCAGGCGCAGGCCAACGCTGCGGCGCAGGCGGAGGACGACGCCTACCAGCTCGCCAAGGCGCGCTTCGACGTCGCGCGCGCCCGGCTCCAGGTGCGCGCCAACCCCATCCGCGACGCCATCGACGCGCAGAAGAACGATCTCACCCTCGCCGCCGCCCAGGCCCATCTGCGCCAACTGCGGCAGGATCTCGCCAGCCGCAGCGCCGGCAACGCCGCCTCCGTCGCGCTGCAGCAGGCGGCGGTGCGCAAGGCGCAGGCCGACGCCGCCACCGCCGCCCACAACATCGCCGCCATGACGCTGCGCGCGCGCCAGGCCGGTTACGTGGCGGTGCAGCAGAACACCGATGCCGACATGCTGTTTGAGGGCATGCAGCTGCCGGACTTCCGGGTGGGGGACGCGGTGCGCGCCGGCCAGGCGGTGGCGGAGATCCCGAACCCGTCGAAGTGGGAGGTGGCGCTCGAGGTGAGCGAGCTCGACGCCGGCCACCTCGCCGCCGGCCAGCCCGCGGCCGTGCGCTTCGTGCCCTTTCCGGGGCGCGCGTTTTCCGGCACCGTGCAGTCGGTCGGGGCCGCCGGCGGGCCGCCGTGGAGGCGCCAGGTCGCCTGCGTGGTGCGGGTCACCGATCCCGTGCCGGCGTTGCGCCCGGGCATCTCGGCGGCGGCCGTGATCACCACCGGGGTGCTGCGCAACGCGCTCTGGCTGCCGAGCGAAGCGGTGTTCGACTTCGGCGGACACAGCGTGGTCTACCGCCGCCAGGGCGGCGGCTTCCGCCAGGTCAGAGTCCACGTGCTGCAGCGCAGCGAGAGCCAGGTGGTGATCGCCGGACTGCCCCAGGGCGCGGTGGTGGCGCTGGCCAATCCCGAAAACCGGCCGGCGGCGGCCCCATCGGCGAGCGCGGCCGCGGCGGTGCCCGGCGGCGCCGGAGGCGGGCGATGAACGCCGTCACCCGCCTCGGCGCCGATCTCGCCCTCGCCGCCTCCAACCTGCGCGCGCAGAAGACCCGCACCCTGCTCACTGCCCTCGGCATGGTGTTCGGCGTGGGTGCGGTGATCGGCATGCTGGCCATCGGCGCCGGCGCGCGCCAGCAGTCGCTGGCGCTGATCGAGCGGCTGGGCGTGCGCAACCTGATGATCGATTCGATCCCGCCCGGCAGCCCGCAGCAGATGCAGCAGCGCCGCATGTCCTCGCCCGGCCTCACCGAGCGCGACGTGCGCATCCTCACCGCCAACCTCGCCGGGCTCGACCGCATCTCCCCGCGCCGCTTCCTTCACCCCTCCCATCTCCTCCCCACCCCGGCGCAGGCCATGCCCGACCTGTTCGGCGTCCTGCCCGCCTACGCCCGCATCCACGGCTTTCACGAACTGGAGGGGCGCTTCTTTGACGCCCTCGACAACGCCGCCGGCGCGCCGGTGTGCGTGCTCGGGCAGACGGCCAAGGTCAGCCTGTTCGGCTACCAACCGGCGGTGGGCCGCTACCTCAAGGCCAACGACACCTGGCTGCGGGTGATCGGCGTGCTGGGCGATCAGGTCGGCGGCGGCGGCGGCGCCAGCCGCGACTGGAACAATGTGATCTATGTTCCCTTGAACACCTTCCAGTACCGCTTCTACGACAACAGCTTCACGCTGAAGGACGATCTCGACGGCGTCGACCTGAGCCTGCGGCCGGGCGTCGATAGCGTCACCGCGGCGCGCGTGGTCACCGCCATCCTCGATCAGACCCATCACCACACCGCCGACTTCACCGTCACCGTGCCCGCCGCCCTGTTGGCCCAGCAGCAGCAGACGCAGCGCATCTTCACCCTGGTCATGGTCGCCATCGCCGCCATCTCGCTCCTGGTGGGCGGCATCGGCATCATGAACATCGTGCTCGCCACCGTGCTGGAGCGGACGCGGGAAATCGGCGTGCGCCGCGCCACCGGCGCGCGGCGGGTGGATATCCTGCGCCAGTTTCTCGCCGAGGCGCTGCTCATCTCGGTTTCCGGCGGGGCGCTGGGCATCGGCTTCGGCGTGGCGCTGAGCTGGATCATCGCCGCCACCGCCGGTTGGACCACCATCGTCAGCGGCTGGTCCATCGCCATCGCCTTCGGCGTCTCGGCCGGCGTGGGCGTGCTCTTCGGCATCTACCCCGCGCGCAAGGCGGCGCGCATCGATCCCATCGAGGCTTTGCGCTATGAATAAACCATGGTTCCGGCCGGCGGCGGCGCTGCTGGCGGCGGCGCTGCGGCTGGGCGCGCAGTCGCTGTTGCCGTTCCACCTGGCGACGCCCGCGGTCGAGCCGATTCTGGGGCTGGATGCGAGCATCCACCAGGGCGCGCTCCACCTCACGCTGAACCAGTTCCTGACCCTGGTGCTGGCCAACAACACCCAGATCCGGCTGCTGCGGCTCAACGACGCCAGCGCGCAGGACGCCGTGCTGGCGGCGCACAGCCCCTTCGATCCGCAGCTCCAGGCCAGCTTCAACAGCAATCGCACGGTGCAGCCGCAGAGCTCGCAGACCTCCGGCGCCGCCACCCTCTCGCAGCTCGGGCAGAACACCTCGCTCGGCTACTCGCAGGTGCTGCCCACCGGCCAGCAGGTGCAGATCAACTTTGGCAGCAACCGCTTTTCCAGCAACAGCTCCTTCGCCACCTTCAACCCCAGCCTCGGCGCCAACGTCAGCTTCAACTTCACCCAGCCCCTGCTGCGCAACCGCGGCGGACTGCAGAACTTCACCAACCTGCTGGTGGCGCGCACGCAACTGGTGGCGGTGGGCGACACCACGGCCAGCCAGATCGCCGACCAGTTGGTGAGCGCTGCCGACCAGTACTGGGCGTCGGTGCAGGCGCGCGACCAGATTCAGGTGCAGCAACAGGCGCTGGATCTGGCGCGGCGGAGCTACCAGCGCGACCAGCGCGCCCTCAAGCTGGGCGCGCTGGCGCCCGGCGACATCTTCACCTCGCAGGCGCAGGTGGCGCAGGACGAGACCGCGCTGCTGCAGGCCCAGTACAACTACCGCCAGCAGCTCGACCTGCTGCGCCGCCTGATCGGCGCCGACATTGACCCGGCGGCGCGCGCGGCGACCATCGTGCTCGACGACGACCCCAGCGCCGTCCCGCCCGAGGCGCCGCTGCTCACCCCGGCGCAGGCCGTGGACGAGGCGCTGCGGCGGCGGCCGGAGATGGACGCGCTGCGGCGCCAGGCGCTGGAGGATCAGTTCAGCATCAACGCCGCGCACGACAACCTGCGGCCGCAGCTCAACCTCACCGGCAGCTACGGCTCCAACGGCCTGGCCGGCGATCAAGTGCCCATCGTGACCCCGCTCGGCACCCAGATTGGCGGCTCCGCCACCGGGTTCGGCTCGGCGCTGGGGCAGGTGTTCGGCTTCGGCTCGCCCACCTATGGCTTCACCCTCTCGCTCGACCTGCCGCTGCGCAACAGCGCCGGCGAGGCGTCGCTGGCGAACGCGCTGGTGGCCCAAACCGGCGCCGCCTATCAGGAGCGCAACGAGCGCCAGCAGATCACCCAGGAGGTGCGCCTGGCGGACACCCAACTCCGCATGGCGGTCGCCGTCGTCCACAGCGCGATCACCGCGCAGACGCTGGCCCAGGAGAACGTCGCCGCCGAGCAGCAGAAATACCAGTTGGGCTCGATCACGGTATTCGAGCTGCTGCAGGCGCAGGTCCAGCTCAGCAACGCCCGCCTCACCCTGCTCGGCGCCTATACCGCCTATCAGCAGGCGCGCATCGCCTACGAGCGCGCCACCTGGACCCTGCTCGACAAACTCAAGCTCCGCGTCAACCCCTAAGCCCGATCAACGGGAGGGCGGCTCCGGAGAGAGGTGGCCGAGCCACGCTACTTCGCCGGCGCTACCGTCTGCACCTGCAGCGTCAGGCCGGAGAGCGTGCCGGTAACGCTCGCATCCTTGCCCGCCAGCCGGTTGAGTTCCGACAGGGCCCGCTTGTTCGTGGTGGCCAGCGTGTACACCTTGGCCCCGGCGACGAGCACGTAGGGCGCTCCCTCCTTGACACACTGGCGCGTACATTGCGTGGGGTCGCCGCCCATGTCGTGGTGGGCGCCGCACATGGCGTCGCTGACCACTCCGGTCAGGCGGGTCGGGGCGGCAGGGCGGGGAGGAAGGGCAATTAGGCCGACGGCGAGGAACGTCGCGGCCAAGGCGAGACGCAAGGAGTTTATGGCCATAGGGTTAACTCGCGTGGGGATACATCAGCTTTCGCTGGTTCAGACGTGAACAAGGGCGGGAAGGTGACAAAATTGGCAAGTTGGCGCGGCGAAGCTGATGTCATTGGCATGTAACCGCTGTGGGGGCCTGGCATTCTAAACTAGGGAGAGCTATGGGACGGTTGAACTCCATGGTGCAGCCCTGCCTCCGGCCGATCGTGCGCCGCGATCAGGCGGTGATGCGGCGCGCGGCGGCTTGGCGGCCGCCGCGCTGGTTCCGGCTGTGGATGGTCTATGCCACCCGCGGCGGCGATGGTTGGATGTGGGTGGTGGCGGGACTGCTGGCCCTGGGGTTCGGCGGGCAGCAGCGCTGGCAGGCGTTCAATGCGGCGGCGATCGCCGCCGGGCTGGCGATTCTGGTGTTCATGAGCCTGAAGCGCATGGCGCGGCGGCAGCGGCCGTCGGTCCAGCACGCCTGGGCGAAGCTGACGGCGCCGGATGAGCATTCGTTTCCCTCCGGCCACAGCCTGACCGCGTTCGCCATTGGCACGGCGCTGCTGTGGAACTTCCCCACCTACGGCTGGGTGCTGATGTTCTGCGCCGTCAGCGTGGCGCTCTCCCGCATCATGCTGGGCCTGCATTACGTCACCGACGTGGTTCTGGGCAGCGCGCTGGGCATGTTCATCGGCGTGCTCAGCGTTCATCTGCTGGCGCACGTATAGCCATTGTCGCCAGCTCCTCCGCCACTTCAAAGACCGCGCGGTTGGGCCGCGCGGCGGCATGGGCGCGCAGAGCGGCGAGCCGGCCGGGCGCGAGCAGCGCGGCCACCGCGCGGTCCACGCGGCGCCAGGAGGGGATGGCCACTCCCAGGCCATGCTGCTCCAGCCAGACCGCGTTGAAGCGTTCCTGCGGCATGGTGGCGAGGTTGCGCAGCACGATGGCGGGAAGCTGCATCGCCGCCGCTTCGGTGATGGCGCCGGGACCGGGCTTGCCGATGAACACATCGGCGGCGCGCATGAAATCCGGCACCTGTTCGGTGAAGCCCTCGATCCACCAGGGATGGCGATGGCGCAGGGCGCGCAGCCGCTCGACGGCGGCCTGGTCGCGGCCGCACAGCAGGATCAGCTGCAGCGGCCCCGGCAGTCGTTCGAGCCGTTCGGCGATGGTGACCAGGTGGCGGGAGCCGGCGCCGCCCAGCAGCACCAGGGCGGTGGGGGCGTCGGGGTCGAGGGGCAGGCGGAGGCGCATCGCCTGCCGCGCGGCGGCGTCCCCCGGCGGCGGCGGCGCGTAAAACGCCGGGCGCAGCACCATGCCGCTGGTGGCCGTGATGGCCTGGGGCGGGTACCCGGCGGCTTGCGCCTGGCGGACGGCCTCGGCGGTGCCGCAAAAGACGCGGTCGGCGACCGCGCTCAGCCAGAACCCGGGCGGAGTGTCGGCGAAGTCGGTGATGACCACCGCCAGGCGCGCGCCCGGGCAGGCGGCGCGCAGCGAGTGCAGCAGCGCGGGGTTGAAGTGGGGGATGAGCGAGACCACAAGATCGGGCCGGCTGGCGCCCCAGTGCGCGCGCAGCGCGCCTTCGATCTCCCGGCGGTGCAGGGCGATGGCCAGCCGCAGGACCCGCACCAGGACGTCAAATCCCCAAGTCCACTCCCGCGCCAGCAGGCGGTTGTAGGCGTCCTGGAGGCGGATGCCGGTGGCGCGGCGGACGAAGTCGACCGGGTCGAGCAGTTCCTGCAGGTTGAGCAGCGTGAGCTCGAGGTGCGGCGCCCGCTCGGCCAGCACCGCGGCCAGCGCGCGCGCGGCGGCGGCGTGGCCGCCGCCGGCCTCGAAATAGACGAGCTGCACGCGCGCGCGCTGGCCTGACTCGGGCACGCTGCAATGCTAGCCTAAGGCATGCGCGAGTTGGTGGAAACCGTGGCCGCCGGGCTTGCCGCCGGCGAACGGGTGACGCCCGAACAGGCGGCGCGGCTGTGGCGCGAGGCCCCGGACGAGGAACTGCGGCGGCTCGCGGCGCGGGCGCGCGCCCGCTTCCACGCGCCCGGCGCCTGCACCTACCTGATCATGCGCATCATCAACTACACCAACGTCTGCGTGGCGCAGTGCGACTACTGCGCCTTCTACCGGCTGCCCGGGCAGGCGGGCGGCTACGTGCTCAGCCGCGAGCAGGTGTTCGCCAAAATCGATGCCTTGCTGGCGCTGGGCGGCGACCTGGCCGGCTTCAACGGCGGCTTCAATCCGCACCTGCCGCTGGACTACTATTGCGAGCTCTTCGCCGCCATCCGCGCGCGCTACGGCGAGCGGCTGGAGTTCTACGCGCTCACCATCGCCGAGTTTCTCTATCTCGCCGATCACGGCAAGCTCACGCTGGCGCAGGCGGCGGAACGGCTGCGCGCCGCCGGCGTGCGTTGGATCACCGGCGGCGGGGCGGAGATTTTGACCGAGGCGTTCCGCCTGCGCCACAGCAAGTTCAAGTACTCGGTGGCGGCCTATCTGGACGCCCAGCGCGCGGTGCTCGCGGCCGGCATGAAGACCACCGCGACCATGGTCATCGGTTTCGACGAGACGATCGAGGAGCGCATCGAGCACCTCGAGCGCACCCGCGCCTTCCAGGACGAGACCGGCGGATTGTCGAGCTTCCTCTGCTGGACCTACAAACCCTACGGCACCGCCTGGGGCGGCGCCGAGCTCGGCTCGGCCGAGTACCTGCGCCATCTGGCGCTGTGCCGCATTTATCTCGACAACATCCCCCGCCTCCGCGCCTCGGTGCTCACCCAGAACGAGGCCGCCCTCGATGGCCTGCTCTGGGGCGCCGACGACTTCGACCTGCCCATCGAGGACGAAGTCACCCAGAGCGCAGGCGCGACCATCAATCTGGATTTCGACGCGCTGCTGGCGCGCGCGCGCGCGCTCGGCTTCGCCCCCCGCTACCGCCGCGTGGCGTCCGCGCCCGCCGGCGCCCCGGCCGCCGTATGATCGCCGCCGGCTTCTTCTTCCTGCTCGGCGCACTCGCCGGCGGCGCCTGCGTCTGGCTCTTGCGCCGCCGCTCCCAGGCCGAGCTCCACGCCGTGCTCGAGGCCAGCCTGCCGCGGGTGGCGGAGGCGGTGCTGGCGCCCCGGACGGAGCAGCTCGAACGCGCTGCCGCGGGCGAATTGCGCGTGCTCGGCGCCGAAACCGTGGGCCAGGTCCAGGCGGCGCAGGCGGGGATGCAGGCCACGCTGGAGAGCAAGCTGCAGGAGATGGCGGGCCGGGTGGGCGAGTTGCAGGCGCATCTGGCGAAGCTGGAGCAGGAGCGCGCCGCGGGGCAGGCGACGCTGCAACAGCAGGTGGCGGCGGTGGCTTCGGCGGGCGCGGCGATGGGGCAGGAGGCGCGCGGGCTGCGCCAGGTGCTGGCCAATAGCGGCGGCGTGCGCGGCGCCTGGGGCGAGCGCACCATCCAGAACATCCTGGAGCAGTGCGGCCTGAACGAGGGCCGCGACTTCCGCATGCAGGTCAGCATGGAGGGCGGCGGCGACCGCCTGCGGCCGGACGCGGTGGTCTACGTCCCCCCCGACGGGACCGAACTGGTGATTGACGCCAAGGCCAGCCTGGCGGATTTCCTCGCCGGTGTGGATGCCCCCGACGAGGCCGCGCGGCAGCGCGCCTTCGCCGGCTTCGCCAAGGTGCTGCGGGCCCGGGCGCGCGAGCTCGCCGGCAAGGAGTACAGCCGCAACCTGGAGCGCAGCCTGCCCTTCGTGGTCATGTTCGTCCCCAGCGAAGGCGCCTTCCGCGCCGCCCTCGACGCCGACGCGGAGCTGTTTCAGTACGGCCAGGAGCTGAACCCGAAAGTGCTGCTGGCCTCGCCCAGCACGCTATTTCCGATGGTCCTGGTGGTGGCGCACGGCTGGCAGCGGCACAAGGCGGGCGAGAAGATGGCCGAGCTGCTGCGCGAGGTGAAGGAGTTCGGCGACCGGGTGCAGACCTTCTTCGGCCACGTGCAAAAGATCGGCAAGGCCGTCGACGACGCCGGCAAGGCCTTCAACGCCGCCGTCGCCTCCCACCGCAGCCGCCTGGCGCCCCAGGCTGCCAAGCTCGAGCACCTCCACGCCGGCTGGAACGAGTCCGCCGAGCTCAAGCCGGTCGACAACCGCCCGCTGCTCGAAGCCGGCGACGATCACAGCGCAGCCGCCGGCGAGTAGTCGCCCCGTGCTCCGTCAGCGAGCTCTTGGCGCAGGCGGCCTCCAGCGCTTGGCCTTGCGGAGTTGCGGCAGGCGCCGGGCCAGGTCCCGCGCCCCTGGGTGCCGCGGCCAGCCTCGTTTGCTTTTCCCGATGCAGCGGGGCCGCCCGCCGAAGGCACGGAGCGCCGCGGCGACGCCTGGGTCATTTGGGTGGCCGCCGAGATCGCCGAACCCGACGATTCGCAAAGCCGCCCGCTCACCCGCCTCGCGCACATATTTGAGGTTTGTGGCCCTGCATTCTAAATCGTTCACGTCCTCCAACAGGCGATCATGAGTCGCCCATAATACTATCGTGCTAGCTGTAACGTTGGGGTAGACATTCACTACAATCACCCCGCTGTAGCCTGCGTCCCGGCTCAGGTTGATGACGCGGCGCGTCGTCAGGGCCCCGACAGGGTCGGGATTCGGCTGTCCCGGGTTGAGCAGCAGCCAAGCCACGAGGCCCCTCCCTCCGGGCGATTCCCTGCGAAGCCCATATTGATACGAAGGTCGCGCTCCGGTCGGGTGCTGCTCGAAGGCGTCAGTGCATTGAATGAGTCCCACCGTGCGCGCTGTTGCGACCACCATTCTGCG
>DAIDIF010000078.1 GCA_027451805.1 Acidobacteriota bacterium | reverse complement strand
GCAGCCCGAAGCCCTTCGGCTGGTCGTCGAAATAGGAGTTCAGGTGGGGGTGGTGGCCGCGGGGCTGGCTGTCGCGGCCGTCGCCGCCGCCCGCCTGCCCGAACCCGGCGGGCCGCTCGGCGTCCCCTGGTTCGGATTCCTCAGCGCGCTCGCGGCCGTGCTCGCCTGCGCCGCGCTCGCCCCGCCGCTGCTCGCGGTTGCGCTCCCGCGTCTGCGCGCCGCCTTCCTGCGGCGGCGGCAGGCTGCGCTCGGCCTCGCCGCCGGCGCACTCGGCGGCGCTCTCCGCCGCAGTTCGCTCATCGCCGTCGCCGTGGCCACCGCCGCCGGCGTGCTGCTCGGCGTTGCCATTTTGGTGGGCAGCTTCCGTACCACCGTCCAGGTCTGGATCGGCCAGCAGTTGCGCAACGACGTCTTCATCCGCGCCGCCGACTGGAATCGCACCCGCCCGGTCGCGCTCGCCCCCGCCCTGGTCGCCGCGCTCGCCGCCACCCCCGGCGTGCGCGCCGCCGCCGCCAGCCATACCCAGCTCTGGCAGTTTCGCGGCCGCCCGATCGAGGTCAATACCCGCTGGGCTCTGCGCGGCGACGCCGCTCTGCCGCATCCCCGTTTCCTCGCCGGCGGCGCCGGTCCGGTCCTCGCCTCCGAGCCCTTCGCCCGCCGCTTTCATCTTTGGCCCGGCGACCGCTTCACGCTCGCGGGACCCGCCGGTACGGCGGAACTCCGTCTGGCCGGCGTCTACTACGACTACACCACCAGCAACGGCGTCCTCGCGCTCAGTCCGGCGCTGTACACGCGCATCTTCGGCCCGCCTCCGGTCAGCGAACTCGGCCTCGACGCCGCCCCCGGCGTCACCGCCGCCGCGCTTCGCCGCCGCGTGCTGGAGCGCGCCGGCGCTCGCGCCGGCCTGGTCGTCAATGACAACGCCGCCCTGCGCGCCCAGGCCATGGCGGTGTTCGACCAGACCTTCCGCATCACCTACGCGCTCGAGGCCATCACCCTGCTGGTCGCCATCCTCGGCGTCGGCAACACCTTGCTGGCGGTGGTGCTGGAACGCGCCCGCGAGTTCGCCATCCTGCGCTTCCTCGGCGCCACCCGCGGACAGCTCCGCCGCCTGCTGCTCGCCGAAGCCGGCCTGCTGGCCACGCTCGCCCTCGTGCTGGGTTGGGCCATGGCGGCGGCGCTGGCGCTGATTCTGGTGCGCGTGGTCAACGTCCAATCCTTCGGCTGGACCATCCAGTTCCATTGGCCCTGGGCCTACCTCGCCTCGGCGACGGTTCTCATCTGGCTGGCTACGCTCGCGGCCGGGGTTCTGCCCGCCCGCTCCGCGCTTCGTCTCGCCACGCCGGCCGCGCTGGAGGCCGAATGAGCTTCGCCCGCTGCCTGCTGGCGCTGTTCCTGCTGCTCCCGCCGTCGTTCCGGCTGGCGCTGCCGGGCTACCATTGGCAGTTTCCGCGCGACGACTACGCCCACGCGCACTTTGCCAACGAATGGTGGTACTTCACCGGCAATCTACACACCGCCCAAGGCCGCGCGTTCGGCTTCGAGCTCACCTTTTTCCGCATCTCGCCGTTTCCCGGCGCGACGCTGCGCCAGGATCTTTACTTCACTCACTTCGCCATCACCGACGTCGCCGCGAAACGTTTTCTGCTCGACACCCGCGCCCGCCGCGGCGACTGGTCGCAGGCTGGCCTTACCCCGCTGGCCGCCTCCGGCTTCACCCTGTTCAACGAAAACTGGCGCGCCCGCTTTGGCGCCAGCGGCCCCGTCCGTCTGCGCGCCGCCTGGGGCGTCCAGCCGCGCATGGCGCTCGATCTCAGGCTTGTACCCGGCCCGCGCATGCTCAACGGCGTCCACGGCTGGAGCCAGAAGGGCAGCGCCTCCGGCCAGGCGTCCTACTACTACTCGTTCCCCCATCTCCGCGCCTCCGGCACGATCAACGGCCACGCGGTCAGCGGCCTGGCCTGGATGGACCATGAGTTCGCCAGCAACCAGCTCTCGCCGCATCAGCAGGGCTGGGACTGGATGGGGCTGCACCTGCCGGCGGGCGACCTCATGCTGTTCAACCTGCGCCGCGTGGGCGGCGGCCGCGATCCGCACTCCGCCGGCACCTGGCTGCCGCGCGGCGGCCGGCCGCTGGCGCTCGGCGCCGGCGACTTCACGCTGACGCCGCTCCACGCCTGGCACGGCTACCCCGTTGCCTGGCGCATCGCGGCCCCGAAGCTGGGCCTGCAGGCGACGGTGACGGCGCGGCTGGACGACCAGCTCGTCCACGACCCGGTGATCGGCGTGACCTATTGGGAAGGCGCGGTGGCTGTGCACGGCCGCCAGCAGGGCCGCGCGATCGCCGGTGAAGGCTATCTCGAGCTCACCGGCTACGGCCGCCGCTTCACGCTGCTGCAGTCATCGATCCGGTAGAATACTGCCTTATGGCTGGCGCGGCCATCGCCTGCGACGCGATTTCCAAGTCTTACGGCGAGGTGCGCGCCGTGGATGCGCTCTCGCTTACGGTGCCCGAAGGCGCGGTCTGCGGCTTCCTCGGGCCCAACGGCAGCGGCAAGACGACGACCATTCGCATGATCGTCAACATCCTCATGCCCGACGCCGGCAGCATCCGCATCCAGGGGCGGGCGGCCGGAGCCGACACCAAGGACCTGATCGGCTATCTGCCCGAGGAACGCGGGCTCTACCAAAAGATGAAGGTCGGCGAGATGCTCGAGTTTCTGGCCGAACTCAAGCGGGTTCCGGCGTCTGAGGCGAAGGGGCGCGTGCGGCGCTGGTTGGAAAGGGTCGAGCTGGGCGCCTGGGCGGACAAGAAAGTCAACGACCTCTCCAAGGGCATGCAGCAGAAGATCCAGTTCATCGCCGCCGTCATTGCCGATCCGCCCATCCTGATCCTGGACGAGTTTTCCAGCGGTCTCGATCCGGTCAACGCCAACCAGTTGAAGGACATCCTGCTGGACCTGCGCGCCCAGGGCAAGACCATTCTCTTCTCCACGCACCGCATGGAGGAGGCCGAGCGCCTCTGCGATTACGTCTGCCTCATTCACCGCGGGCGCAAGGTGCTCGACGGCAAGCTCGCGGATGTCCGCGCCGCGGCCGGCAAATCCACCCTGCGGGTGAGCTATCGCGGCGAGGCGGCGCTGCTGCGCCAGGCGCCCGGCGTGCTCGGCGTGGACGACTTCGGCAATGCGGCCGAACTCAAACTCTCCCCCGAAGCCCAGTCGGGCGCCGGCGTGGCCGCGATTGTCCGTTTTCTGGCGCCGCAGCTCGAGCTCACCGGTTGCGAGCAGCTCGAGCCCACGCTGAACCAGATCTTTCTTGAAACCGTCGGCGCCGCTTCCGTCACCCCGCCGGGCGCCGGCGCCGGAGCCGCCAACGGATGAAGATCCTGGTCATCATCAAGCGCGAGCTGCTGACCCGCGTGCGCACCCGCGGCTTTCTCTTCTTCACCATCGGCATCCCACTCATCGCCGCCGGCTTCCTGTTCATGGAGTACAAGATCGTGCAGGCAAGCCAGAACGTCTCGAGTAACATCGCCGTCGTCAACCTCGCGCCCGGATTCTACGCGCCGCTGGCCCAGGCGCTGGGCGCCAGGCTCGATAACGGCCAGCCCGAATTCGTCCTGCACCGCGTCGCCGCCACGCCGGCCACGCTGCCCGCGGTCGAGGCGGCGCTGCGCCAGCAGGTCCTCGCCAAGCGCTACGACGGCTACCTCGTCGTCCCCGCCGCCATCGTCACCGCCCGCACCGCCGTCTACCACGCCCGCAACACCGCCGCGGTCGCGGTGCGCGAAAGCTTGCAGGCGCACCTCGGCCAGGCGGTCAACCGGGCGCGCATGATGCGGGCGGGACTCTCGCCCGCGCAGATCGACGGCATGGCGGGCGGATTCAAGCTGAATCAGGTGAAAGTGAGCCGGCTCGGAGGCGAGCAGGCCGACAACGGGCGGGGCGCCATCGTGGTGGCGGTGCTGGTGGGCGCGCTCTACATGACGCTGTTGCTGTACGGCGTGGTGGTCATGCGCGCCGTGGTGGAGGAGAAGACCTCGCGCATCTCCGAAGTCCTGCTCTCCGCCGTGGATCCGTTTTCGCTCATGATGGGCAAGATCCTCGGCGTGGCCGCCACCGCGCTCGCCCAGCTCGGCGTCTGGGCCGCCCTGCTGGCGCTGGCCGCCGGTTACGGCCTGGCCATGGCGAAGATCGGCGGCGCCACGCTTTCCGCCTACGTCCCCCATCTCCCCGCTTTGCTCTATATCTCGTTCTTCGTTTTCTTCATCCTCGGCTTTCTGCTCTACGCCAGCATCTATGCCGCGATCGGCGCCATGGTCTCGAGCGACCAGGAGGCGCAGCAGACCCAGATGCCGCTGACCATGGTGCTGGTCGCCGCCATCTACCTGGCGTTTCTCGTGATGGCCAATCCCGGCAGCACGCTCAGCGTGGTGCTGTCGCTCATCCCCTTCTTCGCTCCCATCCTGATGGTGGTCCGCGTCGCGGTCTCGCATCCGCCGCTGTGGCAGGTGCTGTTGGCCATGGCGCTCTGCCTGGCCACGTTCCTCGCCTGCACCCGGATCACGGCTAAAATCTATCGCGTGGGCATCCTCATGACCGGCAAGCGTCCCACCCTGCCCGAACTGCTGCGCTGGCTGAAGTACGCGTGAAGGCTTTCGACGACGAGCATTGGATGCGCGCGGCGCTGGCCTTGGCGCGCGCCGCCGAATTGGCGGGCGAGGTTCCGGTGGGCGCGATCGTGCTCACGGCCGACGGCGACGTGCTCGGCCGCGGCTACAACCGCACCCGCCTCGACGTCGATCCCACCGCGCATGCCGAGCTGGTGGCGCTGCGCGAAGCCGCCTGGAAGCTGGGCAACCACCGCCTCGGCGGCTGCGTGGCTTATGTCACGATCGAGCCCTGCGCGATGTGCGTGGGCGCGCTGATCCAGGCGCGCATCGCGCGGCTGGTCTACGGCGCCGACGAGCCCAAGGCCGGGGCGCTGCGGGCGATCCCCTCGCTGGCCGCGCATCCCGCCCTGAACCACGGCTTCGAGGTCACCGCCGGCGTGCTGGCGGAGGAGTGTGGCGGCGTGGTGCAGGCCTTCTTCCGCGCCCGCCGCGGCTAGCCATCCACCGTTACAATAGAAGCTCTGGCAGGCCGCATCGGCCCGCCCAGCGCTGCGGAGAGGTGGCCGAGTGGTTGAAGGCGCGCGCCTCGAAAGCGTGTGTACCCGAAAGGGTACCGGGGGTTCGAATCCCTCCCTCTCCGCCAGGCTTCGCCCGGCGCTCGGTGAGGGCTACTGCACCGCCAGGCCGCGCGGCTGGTAGGCGCACACCGGATCTTCGGCCAGGTAGTCGCCGGTCATGGCGTAGGCGCGGGCGCGCGAGCCGCCGCAGATCTTGCGGAATTCGCAGATCCCGCATTTGCCGCCCAAGCGGTCGCGGTCGCGGATGGCGCAAAACATCGGCGACTCGCGGTAAATCTGGCCCAGCGGCTGCCGGCGGACGTTACCCGCCGAAAGCGGCAAGAAGCCGCTGGGAAACACCTCGCCCGTGTGGGAGACGAAGACCAACCCGGCGCCGTCGCCGATGCCGCGCGGCGCCGCCCGCCGCGACCAGCGGAACGCGGGGCTGTCGCGGTGCGACTCCGCCTGGCGCTGGCGCAGGTAGCGGCGATAGTGCGGCGCCTCGGTGGTGCGCACCAGATACTTTCCCCGCGCGCCGGTGGCATAGAGAAAATCGAACAACTCCTCGGATTGCTCCGCGTTCAGCATGTCGCGCGTTGCCGCCCTGCCCACCGGCACGACGAAGAACACGCTCCACATCGCGATGCCGAGCTCGTCCAGCAGGTCGCGGATCGCCGGCATCTCGGCGATGTTCCCCTGGTTCGCGGTGGTATTGACCTGCACCGGCAGTCCGCGCCGCGCGGCCTCGCGCGCCGCCGCCAGCGTGATCGCGAACGAGCCCTCGACGCCGCGGAAACGGTCGTGCGAGGCGGCGCTGGCGCCATCCAGGCTGATCGCGATGCGGTTGATGCCCGCATCCTGGATGCGCCCGATCGCGGCTGCGTTCAGATTCGGCGTGCCGCTCGGCGTCAGCGCCACATCCAACCCCAGCCCCACCGCGTGCTGCGCCAACTCGAACAGATCGGGCCGCACCAGCGGGTCGCCGCCGGTCAGCACCAGCACCGCCGGCTGCAGCGCCGCGATGTCGTCAAGCAGGCGCCGGCCCTCTTCGGTCGAGAGCTCGGCGGGATGGCGTGAGGCCTGCGCGCTGGCGCGACAGTGTCGGCAGGCCAGCGCGCACGCCTGGGTGAGTTCCCAGATCACCACCCAGGGCGATAAGCTCAGGTCGGTAGCCGCCGGATGTACGGCGGACGCTGTTGCCGCAGCCTGAAACGAATCGGAAGGCCTCATGCCTCTTCTCAATGCAATTCGGCAACCGAACTGCCTACTACGGTTTTGTGGCTTTTTCCATTGCAAGTCTGGGTGATAACGCGCAGAAAGTGGGCGCAATCCCCCAAGGCCGGGTCAAGCACCACATCGGATTGCTTTTGCCGCATGAGCATGGCGCCTATGCGCAATTCGGTTTTCCGATGGCCGCGGCTTGGCTGTTGGTGCGGCCCGGCTGGAACGCCGCCCTCTGGACGCTTGCGTGTTTTCTCGCCTTTTGGGCGCACGAGCCGCTGCTGATCCTTGTCGGCCGCCGCGGCAAAGCGCAACTGCAGCGCCGCGGCGCGCGCGCGCTGTTGCTGATCTGCCTGCTCTTGCCGGCGGCGATGGCGACGGCGACAGCCGCCATTCTGATGGCGCCGTTGATCCCGACGGCAGCGTTCTTGCCGGCAATGGCCCTGGGCGCGATCGCTTCGCTGCTGGCGGTGGCGGGCGGCGAGCGCAGCCTGGCGGGCGAGCTCAGCGCCGGACTGGCGCTGGTCTGGGCCTCGCTGCCGGTGGCGCTGGCCGGCGGTCTGCCTCCCGTCGCCGCGATCGGGCTGACGCTGCTGTGGTCGTGCGCCATGACGGCCGGCATGCTCGCCGTGCGCGGGATCATCGTCCGCGCCAAGCGCGGTTCACGCGCCGGCCTGTTATCTGCCGCCCAACTCGCCGTTGCCGGCTTGGTGGTGGCCTTCGGGGTCGCGACCGGCGGCCTGGCGCCGGTGCGTTATTCCCTCGCTCTGGCCCCGATTGCCGCCCTGACCGTCTTCTGGCTCGCCCGTCCCCCCGCGCCCCGCCGCCTCCGCCGTGCCGGACTGCTTCTTGTTGCCGCCAACCTGGCGGCACTTGTCTTCGTCGTCCTTTAGCGCACCCGAGCGGCCACGCGGCCCGGCCTGTCGAACCGTCGCGCCGCCGCTCGTCATATCCTTAGCGGCAGCATTGCCTTAGGGAAGAATCCATGCGCTTCGCCATGCTCGTCTATGAAACGCCGGAGGCATTCGCCTCGCGCGCCAACGAAGATCCCGACCCTTACCGCGCCGCCTGGCGCGTCTATTACCAGGCGATGGTCGAGGCCGGCGTCCATGTCGGCGGTGATCCGCTCGATCTGCCGCATACGGGCGCCACCGTCCGCATCACCGGCGGCAAGCGCCACGTCCAGGACGGCCCTTACGCCGATACCAAGGAGCAGTTGGCCGGCGTGGCCATCCTTGAGCTGGCGTCGCTGGACGCGGCCGTCGCCTGGGCGGCGCGCTGCCCCGCCGCCGCCGCGGGCGCGGTCGAGGTCCGTCCGCTGGCGCCCGCAGCCAAGCGCGGCATCACCGGGGGGGAATGAACGCCGATGCCCAGGACGAGGCCCGCCGCGCGGTCGAGCGCGTTGCCCGCGCCGCCTACGGCCGCTTGCTCGCCTATCTGACCGCCCGCTGCCGCGATCTGGCCGCCGCCGAGGATGCGCTCAGCGATGCCCTGGTGGCCGCGCTCCGCACCTGGCCGCGCGACGGCGTGCCCGCCCAGCCCGAAGCCTGGCTGCTGACCGCGGCGCGCAATGCGCTGACCGACGCCGTCCGCCACCAGCGCGTGGTGGCGGCGAGCGAGCCGGCGCTGCTCCTCCTGCACGGCAGTGCGCCGGCGCCCGCGGCTTTCGAGTTCCCGGACGAGCGCCTCAAGCTGCTCTTCGTATGCACCCACCCCGCCATCGATTCCGCGCTGCGCGCCCCGCTGATGCTGCAAACCGTGCTCGGCCTCGACGCTGCCGCCATCGCGCAGGCGTTCCTCGTCTCCCCGGCGGCGATGGGTCAGCGGTTGGTGCGCGCGAAAGCCAGGATACGCGACGAAGGACTGCGGTTTGAGGTTCCCGGAAGCGAGGATCTGCCGCAGCGGCTCGAGGCCGTGCTTGAGGCCGTCTACGCCGCCTTTGGATTGGGTTGGGACGCGCTCCAAGGCGGCAACGACCAAGGCCCCAAGCTTGCGGACGAGGCCATCTGGATCGGCCGCGACTTGCTGAGACTGCTGCCCGACGAGCCCGAAGTCGCCGGCCTGCTCGCCCTCATGCTCTACTGCCACGCTCGCCGGCCTGCCCGCCGCTCCGCCGGCGGAGCCTACCTCCCGCTCTCCCAGCAGGAGGCGCACCGGTGGGACCAGCCGCTGATTGCCGAAGCCGAAAGCCTGCTGGCGCGCGCCGCGGCGCGCCGTCGCCCGGGACGCTTTCAATGGGAGGCGGCGATTCAGTCGGCCCACGTCGAGCGCGCCCGCACCGGTCTTACCGATTGGGCGGCCATCGCCGGCTTCTACGAACAGATTGTCCGCCTGGCGCCGTCCATCGGCGCCTGCACCGCCCACGCCGCCGCCGTGGCCGAAGCCAGCGGCCCCGCCGCCGGTCTCGCCCAGCTCGATACGCTGGACCCGAAGGTCGCCGCTTCTTACCAGCCTTACTGGGCCTTGCGCGGCCATGTGCTCCAGCAGCTCGGCCGCGGCAATGAAGCCCGCACCGCCTACGACCTGGCCGTCAGCCTCAGCCCCGATCCGGCCGTTCGCGATCATTTGCTGTCGAAAAGCCGTGCGCTGGCGCGTCGAGGTTGGTGAGGCCCTTGATGAACTCCAAAACGTCCGCCCTGGCGGCCCTGGCCGCACTCCTGCTCCTCGCCGTTCGGCTTCCGGCCCAGGCGAAGCCCGCGCCGTTCCCGCATATGGCGCCGGTCGCTCGCTATCTCATGCCCCGCGCCGCCGAAATCGCGCTGGCGCGCAGCGCCGCTCCGCCTGCCATCTCCAGCCGTGCGACCGTGCTGGCGCTGACGAGGCACGGTTACGTGACCGCCGCTCCGGGCGCCGACGGCTTCGTTTGCTTGGTCGAGCGCTCGTGGGACAGCCCCTTCCATGCCTCCAAGTTCTGGAGTCCCAAGATTCGCGGCGCCAACTGCCTCAACCCGCCCGCCGCGCGATCGGTACTGCCTTTCCTTCTGCTACGCACCCAGCTCGCGCTGGCCCGCCGCACGCAGAAGGGCATCCTGGCGGGCCTGCAAACCGCCATGGCGGCTCATCGGCTGCCGCGGCTGGAGCCGAACGCGATTTCCTACATGCTGGCGAAGGGCTCTGATCTGACCGAATCCGGCGGCAACCTGGCGCACGTGATGTTCTATGTTCCGGCTATCGCGCCGGGGGAAATGGGGGCCGACCTGCCGGGCTCGCCCATCGGCCTGGCCGGCCAGCTTGACCCCGCGCCGATCGCCGTCTTCATCGTCGCCACCCGCCACTGGTCCGACGGCACGCCAGCCACGGGGCAGTAGCCTCCGCCGGCCGAAGGTCGCCGTGCCGCGCCCGGAAAGGAACTACCGAAGCAGAAGCACGCCTGCGGCCAGCGTCAGCCCGGTGACAAGCAGGCCCACGCGGACGTAGGCCCAAAACCCGATCCGGCGCTGGGGCAGCGCCCGCTGCAAGACAATCAGGTTGGCGACGGAGCCCACCGGCGTCAGGTTGCCGGCCAGGGTGGACGACATGGCCAGCGCCAACCAGGCCTGCCGGGGGCGGGCCAGGTGGGGCACCAGCGGCTTGAACAGCAAGACCGCGGGCACATTGCTCACCAGGTTGGACAGGCCGGCCGACACCGCGCTGAGCACGCCGGTCGAGTTCAGCCCCAGCCCGGCGGCCGCCGCCGTCAGCCCCTGCATGGCGCGCGTCGTCTCCAGCCCCGCCACGATCACGAACAGGCCGGCGAACATCGCCAGCAACGGCCAGTCCACTTCGCGGTAGACGCGTTCCGGCTTCAGCCGCCGCGTGAGCAGCAAGGCAGCGCCGCCCAGCAGCGCCGCCGTCGGCGCGGGCACGCCGGCGAAGAGCGCGATCACGATACCCACCGCCACTGTGACCGCCTTCCAGGCGAGGCCTCTCGCCACCCGTACCGGCTGAGCCGGCGCCTGCAGCCGTGCGCCGGAGAAGAACTCCCGCCGGTGCAGCAGCGCAATCACGGCGAAGACGATCGCCAGCGCGACCGCCGCCACCGGCGCCAGCGCCGCCGCAAAGCTGCGGTAACCGATGCCGGAGAAGCTGGCGATCATCATGTTCTGCGGATTGCCGGTGATGGTGGCCACGCTGCCCGCGTTCGAGGCCATGGCCAGCGCCAGCAGATACGGCACCGCGTCCCGCCCGAGCGCGTCGACAATCTCCAACACCAGCGGCGTCAGCGCCACACAGACCGCATCATTGACGAAAAAGGCGGAGAGAACCCCGGCAACGAGGACGATGCCAGCCAGCAGCCCGAGCGGATGCCGCGCCCGCCGCGCCACGTTGGCTCCCAGCCAGGCGAAGACGCCGGCCAGCCGCAGGTTGGCGGTGACGATCATCATACCGAACAGCAGCGCCAGCGTATTGCCGTCCACGGCGCGGTACGCCGCCGGGGGCGTGAGCACGCCGAAGGCCAGCATCAGCGCCGCCCCGATCACCGCCGCTCCGGTGCGGTCCACGCGCAGCCCGGGCAGCCGCCCCAAGGCGATCACGGCGTAGGCGGCGGCAAAGATAATCAGTGCGGCGGGCATCGGCAAGGGAGGGAAGGGAAGTGCGCGCCCTCAGTCTATCCCGCCGGGGCCTTCGTCGCGCCGCCTCCCGGCGCCGCCTGGCTGCGCGGGTGCAGGTACGGCTCGCCTCATTCGTAGCGCAGGGCTTCGATCGGATCGAGATAGGCGGCCTGGCGCGCCGGGTAGTAGCCAAAGGCGATGCCGACCAGGGCGGAGAAGAAGACCGCCAACAGCACCGCGCCCGGCCCCACCGAGGTCGCCCACCCCGCCATGCGGGAAATCAGCACCGACGCCAGAATGCCGAGCACGATGCCGGCCAGCCCTCCCGCCAGCGACAGCGTCACCGCCTCCACCAGGAACTGCGACAAAATATCGCGTGTCTTGGCGCCGACCGCCTGGCGCAAGCCGATCTCGTGGGTGCGCTCGCGCACCGAGATCAACATGATGTTCATGATCCCGATGCCGCCCACCAGCAGTGAGATGGAGGCTACTGCGGCGAGCATCATCGCCATGATGTTCGACGACGCTTCCTGCGCGGCAAACAGATCCTGCAAGTTGCGGATCGAGAAGTCGTCGGCTTCGCCGGCCTGGAGATGATGGCGCTGGCGCAGCAGCGCCTCCGCCTCGTCCTGCGCCGCCTGCATTTGGGCGGCGGAGGTCGCCTGCAGCATGATGGTGTTCACCGCGTCCGCGTTGGCGGCGTTGATGCCGATCACCTTGCGCTTGGCGGTGGAGATGGGGAGCAGGATGACGTCGTCCTGATCCTGCCCGCTGGAGGACTGGCCTTTCGGTGCGAGCACGCCGACCACGGTGAAGGGCACATTCTTGATGCGGATGGCGGCGCCGATGGGGTTGGCGCCGGCAAACAGGTTGTCCACCACGGTCTGGCCGAGCACGGCGACCTTGTTGGCCGCGGCCACATCCTGCTGGGTGAAGTCGCTCCCAGCGGCGATGGAAAGGTCGCGGATCGCGAGATAGTCGGGCGTCACGCCAAAGACCATGGTGGCCCAGTTGTTGCTCTCGTAGACCACCTGGGCGCCGCCCCGCACCATGGGCACCGCCAGCGCGATCGCCGGGCACTGCGACGCCAGTTCCTTGGCGTCGGTCTCGGTCAGCGTCACCGCATTGCCCGCGCCCAGGTGCAGCCCCGAGCTGGTGGTGCTGCCCGGAATCACGATGATGATGTTGCTGCCGATGCTGGCGATTTGCGCTTGGATGCGCTCGGTGGCGCCCGAACCGATGGATACGGTGGCGATCACGCTGGCGACGCCGATGACAATGCCCAGCATGGTCAGCGCCGAACGCAGCTTGTTCATCATCAGCGCACCGAGCGCAATGCGAATGGAGGACTTCAGCTTGTTCATCGCGCCGCCTCTCGGGCCAGCTCGGCTGGGTTCGCGGAGGGCCGGCGGAGCTGGTCGCTGACCACCAGGCCATCGCGAAACCCGATGATGCGGTCGGCGTGCGCGGCAACCTCATCCGAGTGCGTGACCAGAATGACGGTGAGCGCCTGCTCGCGGTTGACCTGATCGAAAAGGTCCATGATCCCGGCGCCGGTTTTCGAGTCCAACGCGCCGGTAGGCTCGTCGGCCAGCAGAATTTCCGGCTGATTGATCAGCGCGCGCGCGATCGCCACCCGTTGCTGCTGCCCGCCGGAGAGTTGCGTGGGCAGGCTCAGTTCCCGCCCCGCCAGGCCGACCAGCGCCAGCGCGCGCCGCGCCCGCTGGTTCGCGTCCGGCGCCGCGGCTTCCCGATAGAGCATCGGCAACGCCACGTTTTCCAGCGTGGTCATCCGGGGCAGCAGGTTGAAGTTCTGAAAGATGAAGCCGATCTTCTGGTTGCGAATCTCCGCCAGTTGATCGCGGTCCAGGCTCTCCACGGGGATGCCTCCCAGCCGGTATTGGCCGGAGGTGGGACGGTCGAGGCAGCCAAGCAGGTTCATAAAGGTGGATTTGCCCGAGCCGGAGGGCCCCATGATGGCTACATATTCGCCGCGCGCGATGCGCAGCGTCACGCCGGCCAGCGCCTTCACTTCCACCTCGCCCAGCCGGTAGGTCTTCTTTAGATTGCGGACGTCGATCAGCGGTGCCACGGGCGGCCCGTTCCTAAAAGCCGGGCCCGCGGCGCCCTGGGCCCGGAACCGGGCTGCTGGCGGCGGACGTTGCCGGCGTGGTGAACATCACCACCACCAAATCGCCTTCGCGCAAGCCGCTGGAGGTCACGGCGGTGAATTTGCCATCGGAAATGCCAAACCCAACCGGCCGCGCTTCCGGCTTCCCGTCCTGCATCACGTACACGACCTGGCGGCCGGGCTGCGCCGGCGGCAGCCCTGCCCGCGCCAGAACCGCCGCGCTGGGGTGCAGGCGAAGTACCGCGTTGGGGACCATGAGCGTGTTCACAGCTTTGAGGGTTAGGATGCGGACGTTGGCCGTCATGCCGGGAAACAGCTTGAGGTCGGGATTCGCGACCGCGATCACGGCGTCGTACGTCACCACGTTCTGCACGCTGATGGGCGCTTTGCGCACCGCCGTGACCTGCCCGCGGAAGGTGGCGCCGGGATAGGCATCCACGGTGAACGTCGCCGTCTGGCCAACCGAAATGTTGGCCACATCCGACTCGTCCACGTTGGTGTCCACCTGCATCTTGGTCAGATCCTGCGCGATCTCAAAGATGGTGGGCGACTGAAACGACGCCGCCACCGTCTGGCCGACGCTCATGTTGCGCGCGATCACGGTGCCATTCACCGGAGCGGTGATGCGGGTGTGCGCCAGGTTGACCTTGGCCTGGTCGAGCGAGCCCTGCGCCTGGATCCGCTGGGCTTGCGCCGAACCCAGTTGGGCGTCGGCCACGCGGACCTCGGCCTGGGCCGACACGATGTTCTGCTTGGCCGCGTCGATCTGCGCCTGATCGGCTGCCACTTGGGCGTCCGCGGCGTCCCGGGCGGCCTTGGCCGTCTCTTCGTCCTGCTGGGAGATGATGCCCGCCCGGAACAGGCTGTCTTGCCGCTGAAATTGGTGGTCGGCATCCAGCGCGTTGGCCTCATCCTTCGCCTTCACCGCCTCCGCGCTCTTTTCGTTGGCCATCGTCCCGGCCAGGTCCGAGTGTGCCTTCTGCACCTGGGCCTCGGCGTTCAGAACCGCGGAGTGCGCGGCATTCACCGCCGCCTGGGCTTGATCCACCTGGGCCTGAAAAATCTGCGGATCGATCTCCGCCACCAATTGGCCCTGGGTGACCTTGGTATTGAAGTCGGCATAGAGCGCCTTGATGTTGCCCGACACTTGGCTGCCGACCAGCACGTCCACCACGGGGTTGAGCGTGCCGGTGGCGGTGATGCTGGCCTGCACCGTTCCCCGCGTCACTTGCACCGTCTCGTAGCCGACCTGGTTGCGGGCGTGCGCGCGCCAGAGCGCGGCGGCGATGGCGACCGCGGCCAGCACGCCGATCAGGAGCGTCCACTTGACCCAGGCGGGGCGGCGCCGTGTAGCCGCTCGCGGCTGCAACTCCGGCGCGATCTCCTCCGGCTCGGCGACAGCGCCTTCGGCCTGAACGACCGGATCCGCAACCGGATCACTATGGACGGCTGCCCTCATACGCCAGGCTGCCTCGCGCCTTGATACTAGAATACCGCGTGTGCCGGGAGCGCTGCTGCCGGATAAGCATCAGTCGTGTGATATTAGACATGATGCGTCGCCGGGTCTGGGGATAATGGGAGCGCCCTCATGCCCGAAAGGCAGCACGCTGCTGGCCATGTCCGGCCGAAGCGCCGCAACGAAGATGAGAACGTGAAACTGTGGCCGCTGTGGTACAGCGCGCAACCCCTGGGTGCTTGGTCCCAAGCAGTCGCTGCCGCGTGCCCGGTACTGTGCGCCGGACGGGTCGCGCTCTATGGCATGTGAAATGCATCTTAAGAGGCATGATATTGGCTTCCCCCCGGCGAGACGGCGTGCTGCAAGCGCTGCGCCAGCAACTCGACTTTCTCCGCCAAGGCGGCTACCGCCAGGACTCCGATGTCCCTTGGCGTCCGCGTTGGATCTTCCTGGATTCGCCCATCTGCCGGCGGGGCAGTGACGGCCGGGCGGGAAGTTGCAGCGGCTGTCCCCTGGCCCTGCTCGCGCCAAACGCGCCGGCGCTTCCCGGCTACGCCTGCCATGCGTTGCGCCTCAAGCCGAGCGGCCGCACCCTGGGGTCCCTGCAACGCGAAGGCAATCTGCCCAAGCTGGAGCGGGAGGTCGAGACTTGGCTGAAAACGCAGATTGAGAAGTTATCGCCGCTTCGTCCGGCACCGCCCGCCGGCGTGGTCTCTGCACGCGCCGCCGAGCCTGCAATTCTGGAGCCCAGACTGCCCTCGCGCAGCGAGCTCATCTGTGCGTGAAGAATGACATTTCAGGAGGACACATGAAGGTCTCTGACATCATGACCAGCAAGCCTTTCTTTTGCCGGCGCGAAACCGACCTCGGCACGGCCGCGGAGTTGCTCTGGAACGGCAACTGCGGCTTCCTGCCCGTGGTGGAGGATGGCGGCCGCGTGGTCGGTGCTGTCACCGACCGCGATCTGTGCATCGCCCTGGGCACCAAAAACCGCGTTGCCGGCGAGATCCGCGTGGGCGAGATCGCATCGAAGGCGCCCGTCACGTGCGCTCCGGGCGATGATATTCGGCAGGCGCTGGCGACGATGGCCGACCGAAAGATTCATCGGCTGGTGGTGGTCGGCGCGAAGGGTGAACTTGTGGGCGTGTTGTCGGTGGACGACATGATCGCCAAGGAGAGCGGGGCGAGGCTCGCGGGCGAACTGAGTCCGGTTGAGCTGCTGGGCAGCCTGCGGGGCATCGTCAGCCACCAAGTCCACGCGGCGCAACCGCAAGCGGCCTGACCAGGCGGGCGGTGGCCGGCTGCAACGGCCACAGGGACTGGTAGGCACGTGGGGATTCGAACCCCAGACCTCTACCGTGTCAAGGTAGCGCTCTAACCAACTGAGCTACGCGCCTACCGGGCTAGTTTAGCATTGCGGGATGCGCGATTCTGACGGGCCGGCGGCGGCGGCGGTGCGGCGGCGGCTACTGGGGTGGTACCGGGCCGAGCGGCGCGAGCTGCCCTGGCGGGCGGCGCTGGGGGCGCTGGGCGAGCCCTATCGGGTTTGGGTCTCCGAGGTGATGCTGCAACAGACGCGGGTCGCCGCGGCGATGCCGTATTACGAGCGGTTTCTGCGGCGGTTTCCATCCGTGGAGGCGCTGGCGCGGGCGCCCGAGGCGGCTGTGCTCGCCGCTTGGAGCGGGTTGGGGTACTACCGCCGGGCGCGGCAGCTTCGCGCGGCCGCCAGGGAGATTTGCGAGCGCCATGGCGGGCGCTTTCCCGCCACGCTGGCTGAGGCCCGCGCGCTTCCCGGCATCGGCGAGTACACCGCCGCCGCCGTGCTCAGCATCGCCTTCGGGCAGCCGCTGCCCGCCGCCGACGGCAATGCGCGGCGGGTGGTGGGGCGGCTGCTGGGCCGGGCCGTCTCGCTGGCGGAGGCGCGTGAGCGGCTCGCCGGCTGGCTCGCGGCGCAAGCGCCCGGCGACTTCAATCAGGCGGTGATGGAGCTCGGTGCGCTGGTGTGCACGCCGCGCACGCCGCAATGCCCGCGCTGTCCGCTGCGCGCGCTCTGCCGCAGCCGCGGGGAGGGTCCGGCGTCCACGCCACCGCCGCCGCCCGAGCGCGTCACGCTGCGCTACGGGCTGGCGCGCGACGGGCGCGGGCGGGTGTTCCTGGTCCAGCGGCCGGGCGATGCCGCGCAGATGGCAAGCCTGTGGGAGCTGCCCGAGATGCAGGCACCGAACGGCCCGCCGCTGGCGCGGGTGAAACATTCGATTACCACGCGCGCGATCACGGCGGAGCTCTACGCACTGGCGAGCCCAGCGGGCGCCGGACGCTGGCTGCGGCCGGCCGAAGCCGCGCGCCTGCCGCTCACCGGCTTGGCGCGCAAATTGCTTACCGCGGTTTCCGGTCCGCCGGTGGAAGGCCCTTCACGACCTTCAGCAATGCGCCGCCGGAGCTCCGCCGCCCCCAGCCGGCGACGCGATGGTGGCGGATCACGCCGCCGGTGGTGACCATGACCGCGCCCGCTCCCCCGGGCTCGACATCGTAGGTGCGCGCCACCGCGCCGCTCTTGTCCGACAGGAACACGAAGGGAAACCCCTTGCGGATCTGAAAAATCCGCAGCTCCGGCAGCGGGTCGGCGGACACCACCACCACCTCGGTCGCCCCCTCGACGAAAGCATCGTAATGGCGCAGCAGGCTCCAGAGCTGCCAGCGCGGGCGCCACCCGTAGACGGTCGGCACAAACAGCACCACCACCGGCCCCAAGCGGTGAAACTCGCTCAACCAACGCATGCGCGCGTCGGTGTCGGGCAGGTTGAATTCCAGCGCCAGCTCGCCCACCATCGCCGACATGCCTTCAGTCTAGCGCGCCTTCAGAGCCGCCGCGCGTGGGCGCAGCCACATTTAGCTCAGGCTAGGTACGCAATGCCTTTTCCAGCTCATTCGGGTCGCGGATCGGCAGTTGGCAGGCAAAGTCTTCGCAGACAAACGCCTGCGCTCCCCCGTCGGGGGGCGGGTCACGCAGCACGATCCAATAGCCCGGCATGAAGCAGCGCCGCGCCGCCCGCAGCAGCGCCTGTGTGCCGGGATTCTCCACTCTGCCAGCCACGGTGAGCGTGCGCTCCGCCGCCGTCGCGGGCTCCAGCATGGCCGCCATCAGCGGCAGCGCGAACGGCGCACCGCGCAGCCGCTCGCCGAAGCCCGCCAGCAGCTGAGCAGCGCGCTCGCGCCAGGCCTGTTCCGGAAACCATACCGCCAGCCGCAGCAGATTGCGCGCCGCCACCGAGTTCGCCGACGGCTCGGCGCCGTCATAATCCTCGCGCAGCCGCAGCCATAGCCCGCCGCCCGCGCTGCTGGCGTAGTAGCCGCCGCCGGCTCCGCCGAAGAGTTCCTCCATCCGCTGCTGCAGCTCCCGCGCCCAGGCAAGCCACTGGGGATCGAAATCCGCCTGTTGTAAATCGAGCAGCGCCTGGATCAGGAACGCGTAATCCTCGGCGAACGCCTCCACTTCGCGCGTGCGCAGGAGGCGCCGTTCGCCCGGGTGCCAACGCTCGCGGCGCAGGAACTCCGCCGCCTTTTGCGCCGCGGCGATGCAGTCGGGTTGCTCCAGCACTGCGCCCGCGTGGGCCAGGGCCGAGATCATCAGCCCGTTCCATGCGGTTAGAATCTTGTCGTCGGTCGGCGGCTGCGGCCGGTTCCGCCGCGCCGCCAGCAGCTTCTCCCGCGCCGCCCGCAGGGCGGCGGCGTCCGCGCCGGCGATGGGCTCGGCCAGGTACAGAATGTTCTTCCCCTCAAACTCCCCATGCGGATCGAGTTGGCGCGCGACGTTGCCGCCTTCACGGACGTCGTAATGCCGGCAAAAGGCGGGCGCGTCGGCGCCGAGCAGCGCCTCCACCTCGTCTTTGGTCCAGAGGTAATACGCACCCTCGCTTTCGGTGGGGCCGCCCGGTTGGCGATGCGCCTCCGGCACCGGGCTGTCGGCGTCCTGCGCCGAATAGAACCCGCCTTCGGGCGCAGCCATTTCGCGCAGCACAAAGGCGCAGGTGCGCAGTGCCGCCTCGGCGAGATCCGCTGCCTGCGTCGCCTGCCATGCCTCCACCAGCGAGGTCACCAGTTGCGCCTGGTCGTAGAGCATCTTTTCGAAATGCGGCACGCGCCAGCCGGCGTCGGTGGCATAGCGGTGAAAGCCGCCGCCGATCTGGTCGTGCATGCCGCCGGCGATCATGGCGCGCAGCGTCGCCGCAACCATGGCGCGGGCTTGCTCGCGTTCGGCCGCGTTCCCGAAATGTCCGTAGCGCAGCAGGAAGGAGTGCACCGAAGTCCGCGGGAACTTCGGCGCCGCGCCGAAGCCGCCCGAGGCGGCGTCGTAGCTCGCCCGCAGCTCCTGCCACAACCTGGGCCAAACTTCGTCGCGCAGCCGCCCCATCCGCTCGCGCACGCCGTCCCCCGCGGGCGTTTCCGCTTCAGCCCCGGCTTCGCCCTTGGGCGTGGCGGCTTCGGCCAGCAGTTGGCTCACATTCGCCGCCGACTCCAGCACCTGCGACCGCTGCTCGCGCCACGCCTGGGCCAGACTCGCCAGCACGCGCCGGAAGCTCGGCATGCCGAATTGCTCGCGGGCCGGGAAGTAGGTGCCGCCGTAGAACGGCTTCAGCTCCGGCGTCAGCCACACCGACAGCGGCCATCCGCCGCCGCCGGTCGTGGCCTGGACGAAGGTCATGTAGATCCGGTCCACGTCCGGGCGCTCTTCCCGGTCCACCTTGATCGCCACGAAATCGCGGTTCAACAGCTCGGCCGCGGCGGGATCGCTGAACGACTCCCGCTCCATCACGTGGCACCAGTGGCAGGTGAAGTAGCCGATGGAGAGAAAGATCGGCCGGTCGAGCTCGCGCGCCCGCGCGAACGCCTCCTCGCCCCAGGCGTACCAGTCCACCGGATTGCCCGCGTGCAAACGAAGGTAAGGACTGGCGGCGCCGACGAGGCGGTTGGGCATGCCTAAATTCTACGGGGGTTCAAGGCCGCTGGACGGTGCCGCCGGGTTGGTGCAACCTCAGCGCGAAATACTTGCTGAACCAGCGCTGGATCTGGGCCCGGGCCTCGAAGCCGTGCCAGGGCTCGATTTCGGGGGCGCCGGCGATGCCGCCGGCGAGGGTGCCGTGGACCTCGCGGGGAAAGGTCACCAGCCGCACCGGGACGCCGTCCTGGCGCAGCGCGCGGTACTCCTCCTCCGACTGCCCGAGCGGATCGGTGATGTCGGTTTGGCCTTGCAGCAGCAGCATCGGCGTCGTGGCCTTGGCGGCATAGGCCAGCGGCGACTGGCGCCAGGCGTCTTGGGGACGAAGCCAGGGCCGGCCGAAGAACCAGCGGTCGTACCAGGAGCCGCTCTCGGTGCCGTACTCGCTGTACTGGTCAATCACCGGCGCGCCCGCGATGATGGCGGCGAACCGGCGGCTCTTGCCCTCGACAAAGCCGGCCATCTCGCCGCCGTAGCTGTAACCGTAGAGCCCCAGGCGGCGCGCGTCCACCGGCTCGTGCGCCAGCGCCCAGTCCACGCCTGCCATCTCGTCCTGGTAATCCTTGTCGCCAAGATCGTTCCTGTTGGCCGCGACGAAGGCGAAGCCGTAGCCGGTGCTGCCGCGCGGGTTGGGCTCGAGCAGCGCCCAGCCCTGCGCGGTGAACCACTGCGCCAGCGGCGAGAACGACTCCAGGAACGCGCCCGTGGGGCCGCCGTGGGGCGAGAGGATGAGCGGCGATTTGCCGCTTTCCAGCGGCGCGGCGCCGGCGCAAGCGGGCGCGCGCGCCGGATAATAGAGGCCGTGGATCGTGGTTCCGTCGGCGCTCTGCCAGCTCACGCTCTGCGCCTGGACCCAGCCGGCGGGCGCCCAGCCGGTGTTGGCGCGGCTGAGAATGACCGCCGCGCCGGGCAGCGACTTGGCATAGGCCACCTGCGGCAGGCGGTCGGTCGCCTGCTCGATGAACACCCACCCCGTGTGCCGCCGGTTGGTTGCGAACCCGCTCGCCATGGGGGTGCGCGCGGCCGGCAGCCAAGCGGCGGGATGAGCCGAGAGGCTGAACCGGGCGAGCGCGGTTTGGCTGCCGCGCTGGCCGCCGAGGTAGATGGCTTTGCCGTCGCGCGCCCAGACGATGCCGCGGCCGGCGATCATCACGCTATCGTCGCTGTCGCTCCAATCCCGCGGGTCGCCGCCCTGGGCCGGCATCACGTACAGCGCGCTCACGCCCGGCGGGGCGTCGTGGCGGCTTTGCGCCGTCATCGCCAGCTCGGCGCCATCGGGGGAGAATGTCAGGGTGGAGACCGTCCTGGGCGCGCCGCGCAGCTCGCGCGCGGCTTCGGGATGGGCGATCTCGACCAGCTCGACCGCATGCCGCGGACCCAAATCGTCGCTGCCGCCGGGCGGTTGGCTGATGTAGGCGAGGGCGCGCGAGTCGGGGCGCCAGGCGAAGGCGCCCGCCTGGCGGCCGGCGGGGCTGAGGGGGATGGTTGTGCCGGTCGCGAAGGAGTAAAGCCAGATGCGGTTCTGGTGCGGATCTTCGTTCACCACCACGGCGTCGCGCTTGGCTTGCTTGGCCGCACGCTGCGCCGCGGTCAGCGGCTGGCGCGCGCGGAACGCGATCCACTGGCCGTCGGGCGAGATCGCGAAGCTCTCCACGCTCAGCGCCAGCGGGTTCCTGCCGGCGCCGATGGTGAGCCGCAACGGCGCCGCCTCGCCGCCGTTGGTCGGCAGGGCATGGATCGCCCGGGTTGTGCCGCGCTGCGCCAGGAACAGGATCGCGCTTCCGTTCGGCATCCACGCCGGCGCACTTTCGCCGCCGTGCGTGCCCGGCGGCGAGAACGTGATCTGCCGCGCCGGCGTCTGCCCCGATACTGCGGCCATCCAGAGGTGGGAAGCCGCGCCCTCGGCGGTGGATTCCCGCATGACGTAGACCACCCGCCCACCATCCGGGGAAAGCTGCGGGTCGGCGACCGTCTGGTAATGCCGCAGCGCCGCGCTGGTCAGGCAGGGTCCGTACTTCGCCTGCCCCAGCGCGGGCGCAACCGCCGCCAGCAGCGCCCAGACAATCCATGGTCTCATCGCCCCTCCCTATTGGGCCGCCTCGGCCAGGACGCCCGAAAGAATCAGCGCGCGCGCCGCGGCGATATCGTCCGCCTGCACGCGGTCGGCGGTGAGCGGCGCGATCGCCCGGCGCGCCGCAGCCTGCGCCGCCTGCAGCCGGCGGCTGGGCCGCAGCGGCTCGAGCAGCCGGAGCGCGTGGGTCGCCGCGATCAGCTCGATGCCCAGCACCGCCGCGGTGTTCGCGACGATTTGCCGCAGCTTCAGCGCCGCGCCCATGCCCATGGAGACGTAGTCTTCCTTGTTGCCCGAGGTGGGGATGCTGTCCACCGAGGCGGGATGCGCCAGCACGCGGTTCTCGGCCACCAGCGCCGCCGCCGACACCTGCGCCATCATCAGGCCGGAATGCAGCCCCGGGTCGGGCGCGAGAAACGCCGGCAGCCCCTCGTTCAGCGCCGGGTTCACCAGCCGCTCGAGGCGGCGCTCGGCGATGCCGGCCAGGCCGCACAGCGCAATGGCGCAATAGTCGAGGGCATAGGCCAGCGGCTCGCCGTGAAAGTTGCCGCCGCTGAGGACCTCGCCGCCCGCGGGGCCGGCGCCGGGAAACACCAGCGGATTGTCCACCGCGGCGTTGGCCTCGAGGGTGAAGGTCTGGCGCGCAAACCCCAGGGTGTCGCGCACTGCGCCGTGGACCTGGGGCATGCAGCGCAAACTGTAGGCGTCCTGCACGCGGCCGCAGTGCCGGTGCGAGCGCCGAATGGCGCTGCCGGCGATGAGCGCGCGCAGCCGCCGCGCGCTCACCTCCTGGCCGCGCTGGCCGCGCACTTCCTGCAAGCGGGCGTCGAACGCCACCGGGGTGCCGCGCAGCGCTTCGAGCGACATCGCCCCGACCACCTCGGCCGCCTCCACCATGCGCTCGGCCGCCAGCAGGCTGAGCGTGCCGCAGGCCAGCATCGCCTGCGTGCCGTTGAGCAGCGACAGGCCTTCCTTCGCCTCCAGCGTCCAGGGGCGCAGCCCCGCCGCCTTGAGCGCCGCGCCCCCCTTCAGCACCCGGCCGTTGACCTCGGCCTCGCCTTCGCCGATCAGCACCAGCGCCAGATGCGCCAGCGGAGCGAGGTCTCCGCTGGCGCCGACCGAGCCCTGACCCGGCACGCGCGGTGTCACGCCGCGGTTGAGCAGCTTGCACAGCGCCTCGACAATCACCGGCCGTACCCCGGAAAACCCCTTGGCCAGCGAGTTGGCGCGCAGCACCAGCATCGCCCGCACCACATCGTTGGGCAGCGGTTCGCCCACGCCGCAGGCGTGGCTGCGCAGCAGGTTGAGCTGCAGCTCGCGGATGCGCGTGGGCGCGATGCGCACGTCGCTCAGTCGCCCCAGCCCGGTGTTGATGCCGTAGGCGGGCGCGTCCTGGCGCAGCGCCCGCTCCACCACGGCGCGGCTGGCGCGCATGCGCGCCGCCGCGCGCGGGCCCAGGCGCACCCCGCGCCCGCCCTGGGCGACCTCGGCCACCTGTTCGAGCGTCAGCCCGGCGCCGCGCAGTTCCAGGGCGGTCATGTCTCGTTTCCATCCGCCAAGCGGTACTTTTCCGGCAGCGGACATGCCTGGAAGTTGCTGTCAATGCACACGTGCACCGTCTCCCCCTCCGCCAGCAGCAGCCCGTCGCTGGCGCGCAGCGCCTGATATTCGAAATGCACGAGCGGCCCGCGCTGCCGCGACACCCGCGTCCGGATCGTCACCACGTCGTCGTAGCGCGCCGGCGCCTTGTAGCGGCAGCGCGCCTCGACCACCGCGATTTTGCAGTCGTCGTCCTTTTCCATGTCGCGATAGCTGATGCCGCGGGCGCGCAGATGCTCGACGCGGCCGACCTCAAACCAGACCAGATAGTTGGCGTAGTAGACCACGCCCATCTGGTCGGTCTCGGCGTAGCGCACGCGCACCTGGGTCTCGGTGGCCGCGCTCATGGCGTCGCCTTGGCGTAGTCGCTCTCGGGCGCCTCGAGATAACGCCGCAGCACGTCCGCATACACGCCCTGCGCCTTCAGAATGAACTCGATCAGGTCGCGCGCCGCGCCCTGGCCGCCGTGCTTTTCCGCCACATACTGCGCCGCCGCGATCACCTCCGGCCGCGCGTTGGCGGGTGCCGCGGCCAGGCCTGCGGCCTCGAGCAGCGGCAGGTCCACGATGTCGTCGCCCATGCAGCAGGTTTCCTCCGCGCCGCAGCCGGCCTGTTGCCAAATCGCCTCCAGCGCCTCGCGCTTGCGGTCGGCGCCCTGCACCACGAAGTCCAGGCGCAGGTCGCGCGCGCGCAGCGCCAGCGATTGCGACTTGCGCTTGGTGATCACGCCGGTCTTCAAACCCGCGCGGCGCGCCAGGCCGATGCCGATGCCGTCGTGGGCGCTGAAGCCCTTCACCTCGATCACGCGTTCGCCCGCGGCGCTGGCGGGCATGTACCAGAGGGTGCCGTCGGTGAGCACGCCGTCCACGTCGAACAGCACCAGCTTGATGGTGCGCGCGCGCGCGATCGCATCCGGTCGAATCATGGTTAGATCAGCTCCGTGGTCCACAAATCGTGCAGGTGCAGCATGCCCAGCAGCATGCGCTCGCCGTCGGCCACCGGCAGCGCGGTGATCTTCTTCCTCTCCATCAACAGCAGCGCCTTGGGCGCCAGTTCGTCCGGGGCGATGGTCACCGGCGCACGCGTCATATATTCGTGCGCTGCCATTCCTACCGCCGCCGCGCCGTGGGCTTGAAACAGCCGCCGCAGGTCGCCATCGGAAATCAGCCCCGCCAGCCGGCCCGCGGCGTCCTTCACCGCGGTCACGCCCAGGCCTTTGCGGCTCATCTCGTAGATGACGTCGGCGAAGGCGGCCTCCGGCCCCACCACCGGCAGCGCCTCGCCGCTGTGCATCAGCGCCGACACCGGCATCAGCCGCTTGCCCAGCGTGCCGCCGGGATGCAGCTCGGCGAAATCCTGCTGACTGAAGCCGCGCTGCTCCGCCACCGCCAGCGCCAACGCGTCGCCCATCGCCAGCGCCGCGGTGGTCGAGGCGCTGGGCGCCAGGCCGAGCGGGCAGGCTTCGGTGCGCACGCCCACGTCGAGGTGCGCCTCGGCGGCTCGGGCCAGCAGCGAGGCGGGCTCGCCGGTGAGCGCGATCATCGGGATGCCCAGGCGCTGAATCGGGCCGAGGAGATTCAGCAGTTCCGGCGTCTCGCCGCTCTGCGACAGCGCGATCACCACGTCGCCGCGCACCAGCATGCCCAAATCGCCGTGCAGCGCCTCGGCGGGATGCAAAAACAGCGCCGGTGTGCCGGTGGAGCTGAGCGTGGCCGCCAGCTTGCGGGCCACGATGCCGCTCTTGCCCATGCCGGTGACGACCACGCGCCCCGCGCACTCCAGCACCAGCCGCGCCGCGCGCTCGAACGCTTCGCCGATGCGCGCCTCCAGCGCCGCCACCGCCGCGGCTTCCACCGCCAGCACCCGCCGTCCCGCCGCCTGTATGGAAGCGCGTTCCGTCATGCTCAGCACCCCATCGTAGCATCCGGGTTCACGCAATAATGGACCATGGGCCCTTCCGCTTCCGCCGGCACGCCCGCCGACGCCATCGTCATCGGCGCCGGGCTCATCGGCCTGGCGCTCGCGCGCGACCTGCGCGCCCGCGGTTTGCGCCCGCTCGTGCTCGAAGCCGCCACCGCCGCGCGCCAGGCCTCCTGGGCCGGCGCCGGCATGCTGGCCGCCTACCGCACCGCCGACCGCGCCCTGCGCCCGCTGGCCATCGCCGCCGCCCGCCTCTACCCGGTCTGGGTCGCGGAACTCGAGCGCGAAACCGGCCGCAGCGCCGGCTACCGCCCCTCCGGGACGCTCTTCCTAGCCTCCCCGGCGCATCCCGCTCCCGCGCCGGCGCTCCAAGGTTGGGAAGCGATGTCAGCCGAAGCTGCCGCCGAACTCGAGCCCGGCCTGCATTTCGCCGGCGAGGTGTGGCGCATCGGCGGGGACCACAGTGTGGATAACCGCGCGCTCGGCGACGTTTTGCTCGCGGCGCTGCGCCAGAGCGGCGTCGAGGTGCGCGAACACGTCCGCGTCGCGGCGGTCGCGCCTTCCGCGCACGGCCTGGCGGTCGAAACCTCCGTCGGGCGCTTCGCCGCTCCGGTGGTGGTCAACTGCGCCGGCGCCTGGGCGGGAGCCATCGCCGCGCCCGCGCCCGCGCCGGTGCGTCCGCGCAAAGGCCAGATGTTCTCCTTGCGCAACGCCCCGCCGCTGCGCCACGTCATCGCCGGGGAAGGCGTCTACCTCGTGCCCAGAGGCGATGGCCGTGTTCTGGCCGGCGCCACGCTGGAAGACTGCGGTTTCGATCCCTCCGTAGATGCCGCCGTGGTCGCCGGCCTGCGCCGGCGCGCGGAAGCGCTTGTGCCCGCCCTCGCGCAGGCCGAACTGGAAGAGACCTGGGCCGGCTTCCGCCCCGGATCGCCCGACGATTTGCCGTTCCTCGGCCCGACCTCATGCCCGGGCTACTGGCTCGCCACCGGGCACTTCCGCGACGGCATTTTGCTCGCCCCCATCACCGCCAAGATCGTGGCCAGCGCCATTGCCAAGGGCCGGCTCACCACCGCGCTCGACCTACGGCCGTTCGCGCCGGATCGGGCCGCGGCGCCGCGCTAGCGCGATCGTCGCGCTACGTCCCGCCGCCCTTCCTCTTCGCCGGCGGCTTCGGCTTCACCGGCGCCGTGGTGGTGTTCGTCGTCAACGCGCGAATCAGCGGTTGGGCCTCCGCCGGCACCGGGACCCCGTTTCCGCTCAGCACCCGGTCCACGTTGTAGCCGGTGTCGCCGTACATGGCCTTGTTGCCGCTGGTATCCGGCTGGACCACGGCGCCGCTGACGCTGACCCCGGCGAAGGCCCCCTTGCTGCGCCCGTAGGTCAGAATCTGCGAGTTCAGCTTGATGTCGGTGCCCGCGGCCACGTGGCGGCCCACCGGGCCGGCCGCCGCCGAGGCGTCCGCCCCGATGCGGAACTTGCTGCTCAGCAGGCTGTCAAGCTGCGAGCGGTTGCCGAAGACCATGACGATGTCGCTCGATTGCACGCCGATCTGGAACCCGTAGCTGCCGCCGCCGATGGTGACGAACAGCGGCGGGCCCCAGGGCGAACTGGTGGTGTGGCGGCACACCGCCACGCCCTTGCCGTAGTTGGCGCCCACCAGAAACGCGCCCTTCTTTTCGCCGGGAATGATCGCGATGCAGGTGGCGTGCTCCAGAATTTCCTGCGGGATCGCCCGGTCGGGTGTCGCCATGACCTGCTCAAACACGCGCGTCGCGGCGTTGAGCCGCGCGATGTCGTCTGACTTGTTGCTGGTGCTCGCGCCCGGCTGCGCCGCCCCGGCCATGCCCATCGCCAGCAGCGCCGCCGCCAGCCCTATCGCCCGCCTCGGCCCCGCCCACGCTCCCGGCATACTCGTCCTCCCTGGGGTCTGCCCCCAGGGTGGGATGTTCCATCAATTTTTTGAGGTTGCATCCCGCGGCTGCATTAGCCGGTTCAGCTCGCGCAGAAATTCGTTCACGTCCTTGAAATCCATGTACACCGACGCGAACCGCACATACGCCACCTTGTCGAGTTGCCGCAGGCGGTCCATCACCAACTGCCCGATGTCGCGCGTGCTGATCTCCCGCTCGGGCGAGTCGACAATCTGGGTTTCCACTTCGTTCACGATCGCCTCAAGCTGGGTCATCGAAATCGGCCGTTTCTCCGCCGCGTGCAGCAGCCCGGTCAGCACCTTCTGCCGCTCGAACTTCTCGCGCCGTCCGTCCTTCTTGACCACCATGTAGGGGATTTCGTCCAGGCGCTCGTAGGTCGTGAATCGCTTGCCGCACGCGGCGCACTCGCGCCGCCGCCGGATCGCCTCTCCCTCCTTGCTCTCGCGCGAGTCAACCACGCGGTCCTCGGGGTGGCCGCAAAAGGGGCATTTCATAGCCGAAATTCTAGCAGGGGCGGCCCTTTACCCCTCCTGGCGAAAGTCCAGCCCGGCGATCGCGCGCGGATTTTCCCTCCACTCCGCCCGCACCACCACGTACAGCTCCAAATGCACGGCCACGCCCAGCTCCGCCTCGAGCTGGCGGCGGGATTCGATCCCGATCCGCCGGATCATCTCCCCGCCCTTGCCCACCAGGATCGCCTTCTGCCCCGGCCGCTCGCACACCAGCGCCGCCTGAATCAGGCGCAGCGGGCCCGCCGCCCGCGCGCGCTGGCGGTCGCCTTCGATGCGCACCGCCAGCGCGTGCGGCACCTCTTCGCGTGTGAGCAGCATCGCCTGCTCGCGGATGACCTCGGAAATCCAGAACCGCTCGGGCTGGTCGGTGGTCTGCCCGGCGGGGAAATAGGGCTCGCCCACCGGCATGCGCTCCCACATGAGCTGGGTCAGGCGGTCGAGGTTGCGCTGCTTCAGGGCCGAGATCACGATTGCCTCGGCGAAAGCGTACTGGGCGCGCAAGCGCTCCAGGATCGGCAGCGCCGCCTCGGGCGAGGGCAGCAGGTCCACCTTGTTCAGCACCAGGAACACCGGCAAGGCGGGGGCGTCCGCCGGGCCGCGCAGCAGGTCGAGCGCCATCTCGTCTTCGGCGCCCCAGGCGCGATGCGCGTCCACCAGAAACAGCGCCAGATCGCGCCCCTCCAGGCCGGCGCGCAGGCTGCGCAGCAGCGCCCGCGCCAGCGGCCCGCGCCCGCGGTGGGCGCCGGGGGTGTCCACCAGGACGATCTGCCCCTCCGGGCGCGACACGATGCCCAGCAGATGGGTGCGCGTGGTCTGCGGATGGGGGGTCACGGCGGCGATCTTGCGCCCCACCAAGGCGTTCACCAGCGTGCTCTTGCCGGTGTTCGGCCGCCCCACCAAGCTGACAAATCCGGAACGAAACTCGCGCGCCGCGGTCAAGAGATGACCCGCGCCAGCGCGAACGCCGCCGCCGCCGCCACGCCGCCGATCAGCGCCGTCTGCAGCGCGGCGCGGACCGGGGGCGCCCCGGTGAACCGCCCCTTGACATAGCCGAACAGCAGCAGCGCCGTTCCGGTCACCGCGATCGAGATCTTCAGCGCGGTGGCCAGCGCCACGGGCGCAAAGTAGGGTCCCAGCGGGATCATCCCGCCGGCGATATAGGCCGCCGCGATGGTCGTCGCGCTCGCCACCGCCCGCCCCGGTTCCGGCGCCTCCAGCCCGAGCTCGAAGCGCATCATGAAGTCGCGCCAGGCCGCCGGCCGCTGCGCCATGCCCGCCACCAGCGCCGTGCTCTCATGCGCGCTCATGCCGTACTGCTGCAGGATCTCGGCCACTTCCCGGCGCTCGTCGTCCGGCCGCTCGACGATCTCGCGCTCCTCGCGCTCCAGCTCGCTGGCATAATGCTCGGCGTCGCTGCGTGCGGCCAGGTAACCGCCCAGTCCCATCGCGATGGACCCGGCGGCGATCTCGGCCAGCCCGGCGGTCACCACCACCCGCGTCGCCACGGCGGCCCCGCTCAGCCCCGCCGCCAACGCGAAGGGCACGGTCAGCCCGTCCGACATGCCGATCACCAGGTCGCGCAGGCGCGCGCTGCCGGTGAAATGGTGCTCGGAGTGCTGGACCGGGGAGGGCATGGCGGGCGACGAGGTGCTCATAGGCGGTGTCCCCAACATCCTACCCCAGGCGCGCCGTGCCTCCTCCGGGGGATAATGGATGGGAACCATGCCTCGGCCCGCACGCACCACCAGCCGCCGCCTGGCGCGGATCGCCGGCATTGACGTCGTCTTCGACGTCAGTTGGCTGATCATCCTGGTGCTGATCGGGGTCACGCTGGCGGAGTACTTCCGCCAGCTCAACCCCGGCTGGACCCAGGGCGTGGTCGTTTTTGCCGCCATCGTGACGACGGCGCTGTTTTTCGCCTCCGTGGTGGCGCACGAGCTCGCCCACAGTCTGGTGGCCCGCGCCCACGGCCTGCCGGTGCATACCATCACGCTTTTCGTCTTCGGCGGTGTCAGCGAGCTGACGCGCGAGCCCGACGACGCCGGCACCGAGTTCCGCATCGCCATCGCCGGCCCGTTCGCCAGCATCGTCATCGGCGCGGTATGCGACGGCCTGGGGCGGCTGGGCAGCACCCACCAGCCGCTGTTTGCGGTGCTCGCCTGGCTGGGCTACATCAATCTCCTGCTCGCGGTCTTCAACCTCATCCCGGGATTTCCGCTGGACGGCGGCCGCGTGTTGCGCGCCATCATTTGGAGCGCCAACAAAGACTTCGTCAAGTCCACGCGCTGGGCCACCAACGTGGGCAAGGCGTGCGCCATGGGGTTCATCCTCATCGGTGTGCTCGAGTTCTTCGCTGGCGCCCCCCTCAGCGGTCTCTGGCTCGCCTTCATCGGCTGGTTCCTGCTCTCCGCCGCGCAGCAGAGCTGGCGCCAGACCGAGATCCAGTCCGCGCTGGGGCGCTTCACCGTGGGCGACCTCGAAACCCCCTTCTTCGCCCGCGTCGCGCCCGACGTCAACCTGGAAGCCTTTATCAGTGACCTTGCCGTGCACAACAATTTCCGCGCCAGCCTGGTCATGGACGCCGACGATGCCCTGCTCGGCATCGTTACCCCCGCCGACCTGTCGCGCGTGCCGCGCGAGCACTGGGGCACCACCCTGGTGCGCGACGTCATGGTGCCGCGGGGGAAGATGGCCACCGTGGATCCCAGCGAAGGCCTCCCCTCCGCCCTGCGCAAGATGGTGGAGAGCAACGTCGGCCAGCTCCCCGTCCTCAGCAATGGCAGCGTCCGCGGCGTCATCCGGCGCGACCGCATCATTGAGCTTCTCCACGGCGAACTGCAGCCCTAGCGTGGCGCTGCATGAGGAAACCGGTTCCAGTGGTTTGATTCCCAGGAGGCCCGCCCCACCCATGTCCGATTCGCAACCGTCCGAAGCCTTTGGCGCGCCCGGTATTCCCGCCCGCTGGACCCGCGGCGCCAAGGACGCCATCGGCACCGCCTACTCCGCCGGCAGCCGCCTTTGGTTCACGCTGGCGCAGGGCACGCTCACCGAAATCTATTACCCCACGGTGGACCGGCCCCAGGTCCGCGACCTGCAGTTCCTCCTCACCGACGGCGCCACCTTCTTCCAGGGCGAGCGCCGCGATTGCGACTCCCGGGTCGAGGTCATGGATCCGCTGGCGCTCGGCTTCCGCATCGTCACCTCCGACCGCCAGGGGCGCTTCCGCATTCACAAGGAGCTGATCGCCGACCCCCATCTCAGCAGCGTCCTGCTCCATACCCGGGTCGAGGTCGCGCCCCCGCTGAGCCACAGCCTGCGCCTGTTCGTGCTCTGCGCGCCGCATCTCGACGGCATCGGTTCGCACAACTGCGCCGAGATCGGCGAGGCCGTCGGCCGCACCGTGCTCTATGCCCACCGCGACTCCACCTGGATGGCGATCGCCGCGACCGTGCCGCTGCATTACGCCTCGGCCGGCTACGTCGGCGCCAGCGACGGCTGGAGCGATCTCGCCGCGCACCTGCATCCCACCTTCGCCTTTCAGCGCGCCTCCGACGGCAACGTCGCCCTCTGCGCCGAGCTCGACCTCAGCCACACGCGCGAGTTCACCCTCGGGCTGGCCTTCGGCAACGCGCGCGAAGCCGCCGTCAACGCCCTGATGCAGTCGCTCGACCCACCGTTCGAGGGGGTGCGCACCCACTTCGTGGAGCAGTGGCGCCGCACCGCCGAGCACCGCCTGCCGCTCGAAGCCCACGCCCAGGACGGCGGCAATCTCTACCACCGCAGCGTCAGCCTGCTGCTGGCCCACGAGGACAAAACCTATCCCGGCGCCCTCATCGCCTCGCTCTCCATCCCCTGGGGCGAGACCAAGGGCGATGAGGATCTCGGCGGCTACCACCTGGTCTGGACCCGCGACCTGGTCAACAGCGCCAGCGGCCTGCTCGCCAGCGGCGATCACGCCACCGCCCGCCGCGCCCTGCTCTACCTCGCCGCCTCGCAGCATCCCGACGGCGGCTTCGCCCAGAACTTCTGGCTCAATGGCACGCCCTACTGGAGCGGCGTGCAGCTGGACGAAGTCGCCTTCCCCATCCTGCTCGCCTGGCGCCTGCGGCGCCACGGCGCGCTCAACGGCATCGATGCCTATCCCATGGTCGCGCGCGCCGCCGGCTATCTCATGCGCCACGGCCCTGCCACCCAGGAGGAGCGTTGGGAAGAGGCCGGCGGCTACTCGCCCTCCAGCCTCGCCGCCCACATCGCCGGCCTGGTGTGCGCCGCCGAGATCGCCCGCGCCCACGGCGATGAGCAACTCAGCCATCTCGCTCTCGAGTACGCCGACTTTCTCGAAAGCCATCTCGAGGCCTGGACCGTCACCAGTGAAGGCGCGCTGCTCGCCGGCGTTCCCCGCCATTACATCCGCATCAATCCCTCGCCGCTCCTGGGCGTGGGCGGCGATGAGGATCCCAACAGCGCCACCCTGCGCATCGCCAACCGCGCCCCGGGCGAGCGCGCCGATTTTCCCGCCCGCGATATCGTGGATGCGGGCTTCCTCGAGCTGGTGCGCTACGGCATTCGCGCCGCCGGCGATCCGCTGATCGAGGATTCGCTGCGCGTGGTGGACGCGGTGCTGAAATCCAATACTCCCTTCGGCCCGTGCTGGCGCCGCTATAACCACGACGGCTACGGCCAGCATCCCGACGGCGAGGCTTACAGCGGGTGGGGCCGCGGCGGCGCCTGGCCGCTGCTCACCGGCGAGCGCGCGCATTACGAGCTCGCCGCCGGCCGCGACGTGGCGCCCTACGTGCGCGCCATGGAGCAGCTCGCCAACCACCTCAACCTGCTCCCCGAGCAGATCTGGGACCTGCCCGATCTGCCCGCTCAGTTTCTCTACTTCGGCCGCCCCAGCGGCTCCGCCATGCCGCTGATGTGGGCCCACGCCGAGTACATCCGGCTGCTGCGCTCGGTCGCCGACGGCGCCGTCTTCGACCTCATTCCCGCGGTGGCCGAGCGCTACCGCTCCTCCCGCCGCCGCCTGCCGCTGGAGATCTGGAAGCTCAACCGCCAGGTGCAGCGCGTGGCTCGCGGCGCGACTCTGCGCCTGCAGCTGGAAGCCGCCTTCTTTTTGCACTTCAGCCGCGACGGCTGGGCGACGGTGGAGGAACTGCGCTCCACCCCCACTCCCTGCGGCTTCGAGTATGCGGATGTGGCCTTGGCGCCCGCCCAGGCCGCGCCGCTGAAGTTCACCTTCCGCTACGCCGCCGACGGCCGCTGGCAGGGCCAGGATTTCGAGGTGGCGATAAACTAAGCCTAGCGTTCCGCAAGCGAGAACAATATGAAACTCACTCCCGGCAAGCTCAAAGGCCTCAACGCGGTCGCCGACGCCCGCGGCGTCATCGCCGCCGCGGCCATGGATCAGCGCGGCAGCCTGCAGAAGGCGCTGGCCAAGGAAAAGGGCGCACCCGCCACGGACGCCATGATGGAGGAGTTCAAGGTGGCCGTCAGCCGCGCGCTCACGCCCTTTGCCAGCGCCATCCTGCTCGATCCCGAGTTCGGCCTGCCCGCCGCCCAGGCCCGGGCCCGCAACGCCGGCCTGCTGCTCGCCTACGAGCAGAGCGGTTACGACAACACCCAGCCCGGCCGCCTGCCCGATCTGCTGCCGCATGTGTCGGTGCGCCGGCTGCAGGCCGACGGCGCCGATTGCGTCAAGGTGCTGCTCTACTACACGCCGTTCGAAGACCAAGCGATCAACGACATCAAGCACGCCTTCATCGAGCGCATTGGCGGCGAGTGCCGCGCCGCCGACATCCCCTTCTTCCTCGAATTTGTGGGTTACGATCCCGCCGGCGGCGATGAAAAGGGTGTTGACTATGCCCGCCGCAAGCCGGAGATCGTGCGCGCCTCGATCGCCGAGTTCACCCGCGAGCCGTACGGCGTGGATGTGCTCAAGGTGGAGATTCCGGTGAACGCCAAGTTCGTCGCCGGCCTGCCCGGCGTCACCGCCCCCACCGCCTACACCCGCGCCGAGGCGCTCGAACACTATCGCCGCGCCGCCGCCGCTGCCACCAAGCCCTTCATCTATCTCAGCGCCGGTGTCAGCAACGCCGAGTTCAATCTGAACCTCGCACTCGCCGCCGAGGCGGGCGTGCGCTTCAACGGCGTGCTCTGTGGCCGCGCCACCTGGAAAGACGGCATCGCGGTCTACGCCAAGCAGGGTCTCGCCGCCTTCGAGCAGTGGCTCGCGACGCAGGGCCGCGCTAATATCGAGGCGGTGAACCGCAGCCTCGAAGCGGCCGCCCCCTGGTTCGCGGCCTACGGCGCCGCCTCGGTTGCCGCCCTGGCGTGACCGCGGCCGGCGACACCGCGCTCGGCCTCTATCTGGCGGTGCCGTTCTGCCGCAGCAAGTGCACCTACTGCAACTTCGCCAGCCAGGTCTTCGCGCCCGCGCGCTACGCCGAATACTGCGAACTGCTGGCGCGGGAACTCGCGCTCGCTGCCGCCGACGGCCTCGCCGGCGCCACGCTGACCAGCATCTATTGGGGGGGCGGCACGCCCACCCTGCTGCCCGCCGCCGGCTTTGCCCGTATTCTCCAGGCCATCGGCGATCACTTCACGCTTGCGCCCGGGCTCGAGCATACCGTCGAAGCCGCCCCCGGCACTCTCCCGCCGGAGCGCCTCGACGCGCTCGCAGCCGGCGGCGTCAACCGCCTCAGCCTGGGCGTGCAGTCGTTCGCCGATGCCGAGTTGCGCGCCGTCGTCCGGCTGCACCGCGCCGCCACCGCGCGCGACGACCTGGCCCGCGCCCGCGCCGCCGGCATCGCCAACCTCAATCTCGATCTCATCGCCGGCCTGCCCCATCAAACCGAATCCTCCTGGCAGGCCACGCTCGACGCCGCGCTCGAAGCCGAGGTGGCGCACGTATCGGTATATATGCTTGAGGTGGATGACGACAGCCGGCTGGGCGCGGAGGTGCTGGCCTCGGGTTCGCGCTACCACGCCGCCGCCGTTCCCGGCGACGATTTTATCGCCGCCGCCTACGAACTCGCCTGCGAGCGCCTCGAAGCCGCCGGCATCCGGCAGTACGAGATTTCCAACTTCGCCCGGCCCGGCGGCGAGAGCCGCCATAATCTGGGCTATTGGCTGCGTCGGCCCTATCTGGGCGCCGGCCTCGACGCCCACTCCTTCCTCACCGCCCCCCGTCCGCGCCGTTTCGCCAACCCGGATACGCTCGAGGCCTATCTCGCCCCGCTACGCGCCGGCCGGCTGCCGCGCAGCGCGCCCACTTGGCTGACTCCGCAGGCGGAGCGCGAAGAGCGCTACTTCCTCGGCTTGCGCCGCAACGCTGGGGTCGGCATGCCGCACGAGCCGGACGAAGCCACACAGGCCGCCGCCGCCGCGCAGCACCTCGCCGACGGCCTGCTGGAGCGCCGCCATGGCGGCATCGCCCTGTCCGCCCAAGGCCGCTTGCTCGCCAACCGCGTGCTCGCCGATTTTCTCGAGACCCCGCTCGCGCTAAGCTGAACTATGCGCGGACGCTTCAGCCCGAAGGGCCTGACCGAGGTCGAAGAGATGAACCACCGCGGCGTGCGCCGCGCCGTGGACCTCCGCAGCGACACGGTCACCAGACCCTCGCCCGAAATGCGACGCGCCATGATGGTGGCCGAGGTCGGCGACGACGTCTACGGCGAAGACCCCACCGTCAACCGCCTCCAGGCCCGCGCCGCCGCGCTGTTCGAGCGCGAAGCCGCGCTTTTCGTGCCCACCGGCACCATGGCCAACCAGATCGCTGTTCACCTCCACACCCGCCCCGGCCAGGAAGCGATCGTCGAAGTCCGCTCCCACCTCTTCAACCTGGAGATGGGCATGGCCGCCGCCTTTTCCGGCTGCCAGTTCCGCCCGGTGGAGGCTCCTTCCGGTCGCCTGAGCTGGGCGCTGGTCGAGCCCGCCCTGCGCCTGCAGGATCCTTACAACAAGGCCCGCACCGGTCTGGTTGTGCTCGAAAACACCCACAACTTGGCGGGCGGCATCGTCACTTCGGCTGCCGCCTGCCAACATCTGTGCGATGAGCTGCATCGCCGCGAGGTTCCCGTCCACCTCGACGGCGCACGCATCTTCAATGCCGCCGCCGCCCTGGACTTGCCGGTCACCCAGCTCACCACGCCCTTCGATTCACTCATGTTTTGCCTGTCCAAGGGCCTCGGGGCGCCCGCCGGCTCACTGCTGTTGGGCAGCACCGAGTTCATTCATCAAGCCCGCATCGTGCGCAAGATGCTGGGCGGGGGCATGCGCCAGGCCGGCGTTTTGGCGGCTGCCGGTCTGGTCGCGCTCGAAAGCGGCCCCGGGCGCCTCGCGCAGGATCATGCTCTGGCCCGCCATCTCGCCGCGGGCCTGGCCTCGATTGCGGGCGTCTCCGTCGCCCTCGATCAGGTCGCCACCAACATCGTGATCGGCGACGTCGGCCAAACCGAGTTCACCGCTCCTGCCGTGGTCGCCAAGCTTGCCGAGCGCAACGTGCTGGCGAGCGCGCTCGATGGCCGCCGCATCCGCTTCGTCACGCACTGCGACGTGGACCAGACCCAGTGCGACGAGGCGCTGTTCGCCCTGCGCGCGGTCATCGAGCGCCAGTAGGCGGCTTGACATGTCAATACTGACATAATGAAACTTTTCCCCCTTCCTTCTTGCCGTTCCGATATAATCGGCGCGTTGTACCAAGACTGGCTTCGCCAGTGACTGGTTTGGTTCGGATAAGGGGCAGACTCGCTATTCCCCCGGAAGTGAGTCCTATGGCCGAGCATTTTTCCTTTGGTTCGTGGGATATTGAACCCGTGCCCAGCAGTAGCACACAGTGTGCGTTGGCCCGGGCGATCGCCCCAGCGTCGGCAAAATTTCGCCCTCGTTTCTCTGCTGCCAGGTTGCAATTTGATAGTGTGACCGGGCCCGCGCTGAGCGTGCGCGGCCTGCGTACCCGTCGCCACTGCGTCTATGAGCTCGAGTCCGACAGCGCCGATTCTCCGGCGCTGGAGGTCATGGTCGAGCGGCTCGGCCGCCAGGAAGGTTGGAGTGTGGTGGGTCAGGTCTTTTGCCCTTCGGGCGAAGCTTGGGCCGGCTGCGCGGTCGAATTATGCGAGGAAGCCGCCGGCGGCCTGTCGCGCGCCGTGCGGACCAACGAGTGGGGGGAGTTCGCCCTGACGCCTGCAAATAACGGGCCGTGGCGTCTGGGACTGGTCGCCGGCGGCCGGCGCTATGACATCGCGCCGGTGCCCATGCCTTGAACGTTCAAGCGCATGGTGCATCCCGCCGAAAATGAGAAGAGCAGCAGCAGTGCAGCCATGGATACCAACGGGAGAGTGCAAATGACTGTCGCTACTTGGGTGAATCGTTGTTGCCGGCGTCCGATGGCCTTGGCCGCCATCACGGCCGGACTGCTGCTGGGAACCTGCGTTGCGCTCGCCGGCACCGTCACCAGCGATGGCGTCCTGGTGACGCTCAAGCCCAACCAGGTTGCCGCCTTCGACGCCCGGTATTCCGTCACCTCGGTCCGCCTCAACCCCCACCGCGACCTTTATCTGGTCACTTCCACCAATGGCACGAGCGATCAGCAACTGCTGAACGAGATCAAGTCCGATCCCTCCGCGGGTACCGCCAGTCTTAATACCTACGTTCGCATGAACGGGCAGTCCACGGCTTCGGTGCTGAACGGACAGTCCACGGCTTCGGTGTTGAACGGACAGTCCACGGCTTCGGTGCTGAACGGACAGTCCACGGCTTCGGTGCTGAACGGACAGTCCACGGCTTCGGTGTTGAACGGGCAGTCCACGGCTTCGGTGTTGAACGGGCAGTCCACGGCCTCGGTGTTGAACGGACAGTCCACGGCCTCGGTCCTCAACGGGCAGACCACAGTTTCCTTCCTGAACGGCGAAACCGTGACCCTGGACCAGAGCACGGCCTCGGTGCTCAACTCGGAAGTCAACTACTTCGGCAGCCGTGCGCCCGCGCAGTATGTGAATCAGCCGTTGGTCGGGCAGGTCGCCGCCGGCGAAGAGGCGCACGACATCGCCACCGGCAAGGGCGTGGTCGTGGCGCTGATTGATAACGGTGTGGATCAGTTCAACCCGGTGCTGCGCAAGGTGCTCCTGCGGCACGAGGGCTGGAACTTCTACGACAACTCGCCCAACTGGTCCGCCTTCGCCGATCTGGGTCAGGCCTCAGGGACCTCGCTGGACGGCCAAAGCACCGCCTCGGTGCTTAACGGCGCCACGACGCTGAGCACGCTCGACAGCGGCGGCTTTGGCCTCGATCAGAGCACCGCCTCGGTGCTCAACGGCGCGCGCGGCGGTGTGGACTGGCTGCTGGACCAGAGCACGGCCTCGGTGCTGAACGGCTGCCCCGACCCGCCGCTCGCCGCCGGTACCATCCTGCCCAACACCCTGTCTTATCTGAATCAGTCCACCGCTTCGGTGCTCAACGGCAATCAGCAGTTGATCAGCCTGGTGTTCAAGCTGATCGAAAATATCCTGAGCTGCGACCCCGACTTCGGGCACGGCACTTCGGTCGCGGGCCTCATCCATCTGGTCGCCCCGGAAGCCAAGATTCTGCCCATCAAGGCCTTCGGCCCGGGCGGCACCGCGACCGCGGCGGCGATCTATCAGTCGTTGACTTGGGCGATTGACCATCACGCCAACGTCATCAACCTCAGCTTCAGCGCCACCGGTCTCGACCCCTACGTCCGGGCGGCCATCGCCGAGGCGGTTAGCAAGGGTATAGTTGTGGTCGCCGCCGCCGGCAACAGCGACAGCGCCGTGCCAGTCTATCCCGCCTCCTTGCCCGGCGTCATGGGCGTGGGGGCGGTTGATGGCTGCAACGCCCCGGCGCCCAGCGCCAGCAACCCCACTCCCGGCTGCATCCCCAATCCGGTCTTCTATCGCGCCGGCTTCTCCAACTACGATCCCTCGAGCGGGATCGTGGATGCCGACGTGGCCGCGCCCGGCGTGCAGTTGTTCACCACTTTCCCCGGCTTCGGCCTGATCTGGGCGACCTCCAGTGGCACCTCGTTCAGCACACCGGTGGTGGCCGGCGAAGCGGCGCTGCTGGTGCAGTTGCGCCAGAGCGGCAGCGCCAACCGCAGCGACATCGAGAGCACGTCGAACCCCTCCATTCCCGGCGATCTCAACGGCGCCCTGGGGTACGGCATGGTGCAGGTGCTGGGGGCGCTTCGGACTGCGCCGCCGCCGCCGCATCAGAATCGCGGCGACCATGGCCATGGCCGCTGAGGCCGTTCCGGCGTCGTACGTGGACGCAGTGGCCTGCGCCTTGGGCGCGCTGGTGGACTTGCGCGACCTGGGGACCGGGGTGCATAGCACCCAAATCGTCGAGCTCGCCATCGCCGTGGGCGCCCATTACGTTTGGGAAACGCGCCAACTGCGCGAGCTGGAGATCAGCGCCACCCTGCACGACATTGGCAAGATCGGCATCCCCGACCAGGTGCTGCACAAGGAGCAGGGGCTGGATGCCACCGAAGCCGCCAACATGCGCCGCCATCCCGAATACGGCTGGGCGATTCTGCGCCAGGTGCCCGGCTTCGAGTGGGTGGCGCTCTATATCCTGCATCATCACGAGCGTTGGGACGGCTTGGGCTATCCGGGCAAGCTCAAGGGCCGCGAGATTCCGCTCGGTGCCCGCATCCTGGCGGTGGTGGACGCCTTCCACGCCATGATCAGCGACCGCCCCTACCGCCGCGGCATGCCGGTCACGGAAGCCTGCGCCCGCCTCGGCCAGGCGGCGGGCACGCAGTTCGATCCCGAGGTGGTCGCCCTCTTCGTGGATTACGCGCAGCACATCTATACGCCCGCGCCCCAGGAAGCCGCCGCCGCCTCCGCCTGAACTGTGCCGCGACACCGCCGCGCCGGCCTCGTGCGCGCGGCTGGGGTTAGGCCAGCGCCTGCTCCAGCAGCGCCGCCTGTTCCTGCTGGTGGCGGCGGAGCGAGCCGGTGGCGGGGCTGGGGCTGGGCTTGCGGCTGACGTGGCTGAGCGTGAGCCGGCCGTCGGCCAACTCGCGCAGCCGCGGCGCGGCGAAGGTCCACGCCCCCATGTTTTCGGGCTCTTCCTGCACCCAGCGCAGCTCCTGCGCGCCGGGGTACTGCGCCATGGCCGTCTCCAGTTCCGCTGCCGGGAAGGGATAGAGCTGCTCGACGCGCACGATGGCCGTGTCCCCGGCGGCCTTCGCCTTGCGTGCTTTGATCAGGTCGAAATATACCTTGCCCGAGCACAGGAGCACCTTGCGTACCGCATCCGGCGCCGTGCCGGTGTCGCCCAGCACGGGCTCGAAGCGGCCGCCGGCCAGCGCGCTCAAGGGCGAGGCGACATCGGGATGGCGCAGCAGGCTCTTCGGCGTGAACACCACCAGCGGCCGCCGCGGCCGCCGCAGGCCCTGGCTGCGCAGCAGATGAAAGTACTGCGCCGCGCTGGTGCAGTTCACGATGCGCCAGTTGTCCTCGGCCGAGAGCTCCAGGAAGCGCTCGATGCGCGCGCTCGAGTGCTCCGGCCCCTGGCCCTCGAAGCCGTGGGGCAGCAGCAACCCCAGGCCGCAGGCGCGCGACCACTTGGTCTGCGACGCCGCCAGGAACTGGTCGATGATCACCTGCGCGCCGTTGGCGAAATCGCCGAACTGCGCCTCCCACAGCACCAGCGCCGTCGGGTGGGTCATGGCGTAGCCAAACTCGAACCCCAGCGCCGCCTCTTCCGACAGCAGCGAGTCGTACACCTCCACCGGCTGCTGCTCCGGCGCCAAATGCGCCAGCGGGATGTAGGGCGCGCCGGTCTCGTGGTCGTAGAGCACCGCGTGCCGCTGGCTGAACGTGCCGCGCCCGGTGTCCTGGCCGCTGAGGCGCACCGGCGTCGCCTCCAGCGCCAGCGTGCCCAGAGCGAGCGCTTCGGCCAGCGACCAATCCACCGCCACCTGGCCCGCCGCCGCCTGCCGCCGCCGCTCCAGGAACGTCTTGAGCTTGGGGTGGAGATGAAAGCCTTCGGGTAGCGCCGCCAGCCGCTCGCCCGCCGCCGCCAGCGTGGCCGCGGCCACCGCCGTCGGCGGCTCGCTCACCGTTCCGGTGGCCGGGTCGGTGTCGAACATCGCCGTCGGCCGCGCCGAGGCATCCTCCAGCGCCTGCCGCACCGCGCGCCGCTCGGCCTCCGGATCCGGCGCCACGCCCGCCTGGTGCAGCTTGCCGGCGTAGAGCGCGCGCACCGAGGGGTGTTCGTCGATGGTGCGATACAGCACCGGGGCGGTGAGCGAGGGATCGTCGGCCTCGTTGTGGCCGTGCCGCCGGTAGCAGACAATGTCCACCACCACGTCCTTCTGGAACCGCTGCCGGAAGGCGAAGGCCAGCTCCGTGGCCCGCGCCACCGCCTCGGGATCGTCGCCGTTGACGTGGAAGATCGGCGCCTGCACGGTGCGCGCGATGTCGGTGCAGTAGAGCGAGGAGCGTGCCCCGGCGGGCGAGGTGGTGAAGCCGATCTGGTTGTTGACCACGAAGTGCAGCGTCCCGCCGGTGCGGTAGCCGCCCAGTTGCGACAGATTCAGCGTCTCCGCCACCACCCCCTGGCCGGCGAAGGCGGCGTCACCGTGGATGAGCAGCGGCATCACCCGGCGTCCGCGGCCGGCGCCGTGTTCGGCGTCGCCGCGCAGCGACTGCCGCGCCCGCGCGCTCCCCTCCGTCACCGGGTCGACCGCCTCCAGGTGGCTGGGGTTGTTGATCATCTCGATCGCCAACTCCCGCCCCGAGGCGGTGGTGTGCCGGCCCAGCGCGCCGAGGTGATACTTCACGTCGCCCGAGCCGTCGACGCTGTCGGGATCGAGGTCCTCGAACTTGGAGAACATCTCCCGCATCGACACGCCCAGGATCGTCACCAGCACGTTCAGCCGGCCGCGGTGCGACATGCCCAGCACGATCTCCTCCGCGCCCGCCTCGGCCGCGCGCTCGAGATAGGCATCGAGCGCGGGAATCAGCGCCTCGGCGCCCTCCAGCGAGAAGCGCTTGTGGCCGACGAAGCGCGCCTGCAGCAGGTGCTCGAACTCCTCCGCCTCGGTCAGCTTGTGCAGGATCCGGCGCTGCTGCTCCGCGCCCACGTCGCGCCGGCCGGCGCGCGGCTCGAGCTGCGCCTGCAGCCACTGCCGCTCCTCCAGCCGCTGCAGGTGCATGAACTCCAGCGCCAGCGTGCCGCAGTAGGTGGCGCGCAGCACGTGCAGGATGTCCTTGAGGGTGCAGGTCTCGCCCGCCTCCGCCGGCCGGCCGGCCAGCGGGCACAGGAACGCCCGCTCCAGGTCGTCCGCCGTGAGACCGTAATGCGCGGGATCGAGTTCCGGATGTGCTTCCACCGCCTTCATGCGCAGCGGGTCCACGTCGGCTTGGAGATGGCCGCGCACGCGGAAGGCATGCACCAGTTGGTTGACCGCGACCTGCTGGCGCACGCTGTCCAGGTCGGGTTCGGCCGCGGCCGCCGCCGGCGCCGCCACCGCGCCGGGCAGCGTCCGGACCGGGTTCACGCCGATGCCCAGGTCGGTGAAGAGGCGCTCATAAAACCCGTCCGCGCCGCGCAGCAGCGCCTCGATCCGCGCCAGGAACGCGCCCGACTCCGCCCCCTGCACGATGCGGTGGTCGTAGGTGCAGGCCAGGGTGACGCTCTTGCCCACGCCCAGCACGCGCAGCGTCGCCTCGGGCACCGCCTCAAACCCGGGCGGATACCCCAGCGCCCCCGCCGCCACGATCGCCGACTGGCCCGCCATCAGCCGCGGCACCGACGCGCGCGTGCCCAGCGTGCCCGGATTGGTCAGGCTCAGCGTCGCCCCCTGCAAATCCTCGGGCGCGATCTTGCCGCGGCGCGCCGCGCCGATCAGCCGCTCGCACGCCTCGGCGAATCCGGCAAACGTCATCGTCTCGGCCTGCTTCACTACCGGCACCAGCAGCGACCGCCCGGCCGCGCGTTCGACGTCCACCGCCAGGCCCAGATTGACGTGCGCCCGCGCGATCCGCGCGGGCTGGCCCTCGGCCAGGGCGAAGGCGCTGTTGAGGGCAGGGAAGTCTTGCGCCGCCCGCACCACCGCCCAGCCCAGCAGCGGCGTGAGCGACAACTTCGTGCCGCGCTCCGCCAACTGCTGGTTCAGCAGTTGGCGGTTCGCCTCCAATAGCCCCACCGGCACGCTGCGCTGCGAGGTCGCGGTTGGCAC
>DAIDIF010000077.1 GCA_027451805.1 Acidobacteriota bacterium | reverse complement strand
GAACTCCAGCAGCAGCTCGGTGTCCGGATTCAGCACTTCGGCGCGAATCCGCTCCGCCGCCTGCGTCGTGTTCAGCCCCGAGTGCAGCAGCAGTTTGAACGCCTGGTCGAGCGCCGCGATGCGTTCGGCGCTGAACCCCTGCCGCTTCAGCCCGATCGTGTTGGGCCCATAGGCGTGGTTGTCGCGCGTCTCGCTCGTGATCGCGAACGGCAGCACATCCTGCGTGGTGATCGTCCCGCCGCCCAGATACGCGTACGCGCCCACGCGCACGAACTGATGGATCGGCGAAAACGCGCCCAGCGTGGCGTAATCGCCCACCGTGACGTGCCCGCCCAGGGTCGAGCCGTTGGCCATGATGACGTGCGAGCCCACCTGGCAGTCGTGCGCCACGTGGCAGTAGTTCATCAGCAGGTTGTGGCTGCCGATCCGCGTCACCCCGCCGCCTTTCACCGTCCCGCGGTGCAGCGTGCAGAACTCGCGCACCTCGTTGTCGTCGCCCATTTCCAGCCGCGTCGGCTCGCCCCGGTAACTCAAATCCTGCGGCGGCAGCGCCACGCTGTTGAAGGGATGAAAATGATTGCGCGCCCCGATGCGGCACGGCCCCTCGATCACCACATGCGCATCCAGCCGGCACCCCTCCCCCAGCGCTACCTCGGGCCCGATGACGCAGCCCGGCCCGATGATGCACGACCGCGGAACGTTGGCCTTCGCGTCCACCGTCGCCAGCGGCGAAATCATGGCAGTTCGCCGCCCCGCGCCGGCGCCGCGCCCCCGCGCGGCACCACCGCGCAGCTCAGAGTCGCTTCCGCCGCCAGCCTGCCCTCCACCAGCGCCCGCCCCTGCATCCGTCCCGCGGTGGAGCGGAAGCGCAGCACGTCCACCTCCAGCCGCAGCTGATCGCCCGGCACCACCGGCGCGCGGAAGCGGCAGCCGTCCACGCCGGTGAAGTAAATCAGCCGCTCCCCGGGCGCCGCGTCCTCGTGCAGGATCATCAGCGCCCCCGCCTGCGCCAGCGCCTCCAGCACCAGCACCCCCGGCATGATGGGAAAGCCAGGGAAATGCCCTTGGAAAAACGGCTCGTTGGCGGTGACGTTCTTGATGGCGACAATGCGCTTCCGCGGCTCGAACTCCACGATCCGGTCGAGCAGCAAGAAGGGGTAGCGGTGCGGCAGCAGGCGCTCAATCTCGGCTACGCCCATCGGCAGCGGGTACTTGAGTTTGGCGCCGGCGGCCGGCGCGGCGGTGGCGTGCGGTTCATCCATGGCGCAGACCTTGTCATTCTACAATGACAGCCGTGCCCACACCGGTCGAGATCCTCCGTTGGCTGCAGCCCCGCCAGCCCGCCATACTCGAACGTCTGCGTGCCTGGGTCGGGCACGAAAGCCCCACCGCCGAGCCCGAGCGCGTCCGCGCTCTCGCCGCCGTCGTCGCCGCTGACTTCGCCGCGCTCGGCCTGCGGCCCGCGCTGCATCCCGGCGCCCTGGAGCTGACCTATGCCGGCGAGGGTGGTGCGCCCGTGCTGCTCCTCGGCCATCTCGACACCGTCTGGGCCGCCGGCACGCTGGCGCGCATGCCCTGCCGCGTGGACGGGGACCGCCTCTTCGGCCCCGGCGTCTACGACATGAAAGCTGGCCTCGTCATGGCGCACGCCGCGCTCGAGGCGCTGCGCGCCCTCAAGGTTCCGCTGCCGCCGCTCACCCTCCTGCTGGTGTTTGACGAGGAGACCGGCAGCCGCGCTTCCCGCCCGCTCACCGAGGCCCGCGCCCGCGCCGCCTACGCCGCCTACGTGCTCGAGCCCGGCGCCGAGCCCGAAGGCGGGCTCAAGATCGCCCGCAAGGGCATCGCCCTCTACCAGCTCGCCGCCCGCGGTGTCGCCGCCCACGCTGGCGTGGATTTCGAAAAAGGCGCCAGCGCCCTCGTCGAGTTGGCCCGCGCCGTGGTTCAGGCCGCCTCCTGGTCGGATCCGGCCTCGGGCCTTACCCTCAACCCCGGCGTCTTCCACGCAGGCACCCGCGCCAACGTCGTCGCCGAAGAGGCCCGCGCCGACCTCGACGTCCGCGCCTGGACCGCGGCGGCGCTCGCCCACGCCGACCAGCGCCTGCGCGCCCTGCGCCCCGCCGACGTGCGGGTCACGCTGGAGATTGCCGGCGGCCTCAACCGTCCGCCCATGGAACCCACCCCCGCCAGCCAGGCGCTCGCCGCCCGCGCCCAGGCGCTGGGCAGGGAACTGGGCCTGGAGCTGCCCCTGGCCCGCACCGGCGGCGGCTCCGACGGCAACTTCACCGCCGCCTGCGGCGTCCCCACCCTCGACGGCCTCGGCGCCCAAGGCGCCGGCGCCCACGCCGCTCACGAGCACATCCTCCTCTCCGCCCTCGCCCCCCGCACCGCCCTCCTCGCCGCGTTGCTCGCCGCCGGGTCGTCCGCGCCCCCGACGCGGCAACTTGGAGACGCCCTGAGCGCTAGCGGGCGTCCGTTGCCGGGGATCGAAGCACGGCCACAGCCCGACCAACGGGAGGGCGGCTCCGGAGAGAGGTGGCCGCGCCACCTCGCTGCGCCATAATGACGCATGCTGGTTCTCGGCGTCGACTGCGGCAGTGAAAGCACCGGCTTCGGTCTGGTCGCCAGCGACGGCCGCCGCCATCGCGCCCTCGTCTCCGGCGCCATCCGCTCCACCCCCGCCATGCCCTTTGCCGAGCGCCTCCACCGCATTCATGGCGGCCTGACCGAGCTGATTCTCGCCCATCGCCCCGACTGCATGGCGGTCGAGGATATCTTCTTCGCCCGCAACGCCCGCTCCGCGCTCAAGCTCGGCCACGTGCGCGGCGTCGTCCTGCAGGCGGCTGCGGCCCAGGGCCTGCCCGTGGCCGAGTACTCCCCCCGCGCGGTCAAGAGCGCGCTCACCGGTTACGGCCATGCCGATAAGATCCAGGTCCTGCACATGGTGCGCTCCCTGCTCGATCTGGCGTCGGATCCGGAAACGCTTGACGCCAGCGACGCGCTGGCGGTGGCCATCTGCCACCTCCACAGCATCGGCGCCGCCGCCGCGGCGCGTGGCGCGTCATAGCGATTAGCGATGACTGCCCTGGTCGAGCGTTTCTGGGCCGCCGCGCCCGAGCCCGTCTTGGCCGCGCGCGGGCGCGACCCCGGCTGGGCCGCCGCGCTCGACATCGTCATCGACCAGAGTCAGTTTCTGGGCGAGGCCCTGCTCGAATCGCCCGATCTGGCGCTCTGGCTGGCGCGCGCGCGC
>DAIDIF010000076.1 GCA_027451805.1 Acidobacteriota bacterium | reverse complement strand
CGGCGGCGTTGCCGAACATGCCCTGGAAGATGGCGAGCAGCAGGTAGAAGGTGACGAAGATCGCCCCCAACGCCGCCACAAAGTACCAAATGCCCTGGCCGCGGGCCTGGCACATCCACCAGGAAAAGAAGTAATCCTCGCCGAACGGCGCCGCGCAGACGTCGAGGAAAAGCCTCTCGCGCTGGATGCGAAGGTACTCGCGACGCGCCGACAGCACGCCGCCCTCCTGCCAATCGACCCTGGCGAAGCTGATGCCGGGCAGGTGATGCGGCTCGAGCGCCTGCTGGATGGCGGCGTAGAACTCTTGGGTTGAGGTTTGGAGACCGTTCACTGGCTGGTGCCAGTGGGAGACAACGGAATCGATGTTCGCGTGTTTCATGCTGACTTGCTCCTGCAACGCGATGTGGTGCTAGCCTATGGCACCGCACCGGCTGAGTCAAGGCGAGAAAGCGAAATGACGGAAGTCCCCCGGCGAGACGTAACGCGACCGGAATCGGGTGTAACCGTCATGGGCTCACTCGGTTAGGTCACGCGCTGAGCAGTCAAGTCAGTTCCGGCGGTGGACAGGCCCAGGTACTCTCCGGGTGCTTGACGGGCGTATACTGGCACTACCTCTACCCTTATGGGTAGGGGTAACCAGTCCTGCGGACTGCGCTTCTTCTGACTCCCGAAAGGGAGAGGAATCCACGTTAAGGAGCGATCCCATGGATTCCTGGGAGAAGATGTACTCGGTGAAGGAGGTATCGGCGATCACCGGCTGGAGCAGCGACACCATCAGGCGCCTCGTCTATCGGGGCGAGTTGAAGGCGGCGATGCTTCCGCGGCAGGCGCACCGGCGGCGGAGAATCTACCGCTCGGTGCGGATTGCCGAGAACGCGTTGAAGGATTTCCTGCAGCGCAATCAGAACTGAGTATGCGGGGCCGGCGCAAGCCGGCCCCGACTTTTGGAGTAGTAACCAACATGAGGTAACGTTCGCCCACCGGGTTCGATTTGTACACTTGGAGGTCGCTTGGTCCCATTCGCTCTCGTTCAGCTCGGTGCGGAAAACCTTCGCGGCTACTCAAACACGTCGCTTCACCTCCGCCCCCTCACCATTCTTGTCGGCGAGAACAATCAGGGAAAAAGTTCGCTTCTCAAAATGCTCGACTGGCTGATGCGCACGCCGGAGGAATTCTGGACGGGTGATCGTCGCCTCGACAACAAAGAATTTGATTTTTGGTACCCCGCAAACCATACGCAGAAAAAAGCGCGGCGTTTTTGGATCGAAGTCAGGTTTTTAGATGGGCGGACTGCAAGGCCATTCGCCGCGAAATATGGCGACTCGATCTTGCTGCGAATGGCAATCGGCGCGACCGATCAAGCGTGTCGTCTGAACGTCGGGCCACCCCGGCGAGGCGAGAAACACGATCCAAAGGCAGCCAAACTACTCCAAGCAATCAGGTCGTCATTCCAATTGTTTTTTTTACCGCCGGTCCGCGATGGCCGCTCGTCCGCGTTCGCCGATAAGGCTACCAAACAGGTACGGGAGCAGATCCGACGGAAGCTCGACCACACCCGCCAGGGAGGCACCACCACCGAATACCGACACGCCAAGCAAATTATCGACAAAATGAAGGCCATTGTCCGATCGAACACGACCGCACTCGTCGACGGCGACAGTGGTTTGCTCGCAACTATGCTCAAGGAAAGCGAGGTACGCCTAGACCTTCGCCCCGGCGACGTGTTTGGCATGCTGGAGAAGGCGCTCACTGTCTATTTGTCCACGGGCAAACATGACGAGCTCAAGGTTCTGCCGTACGAAGTCGGGAATGGGCTTCAAAGCCTCGTTGATATAAGCCTCTCGATGGACGAAATCCTGTCAAGCGAAAATGCGGCACGAACGGTTCTCATTATCGAAGAGCCTGAGGCATTCCTCCATCCGGCCGCTCAGCGATTTTTCATGACAAAACTGCGGAAGTCGATCAGCCAGATGGCCGCAGCGATTTTGACCACGCATTCCCCAATCATCGTAGACGAGGCCAAATTTGAAGAGGTGGTTGTCGTCCGCAATCAACGTCACTTCGAGCCTGTTGTCGACGATAGCAAGCGCGCGAGCATCAACACTTCACTCCTGACGTCCGCCACCGCCGAAATTCTTTTTGCCAGGACGATTTGCTTTGTCGAAGGAGAAGGTGACCGTGCTTTTTTTCGAACCCTTTTTCGACGGATTCGGGCGTCAACTCCCAACCGGATCGAGTTTGACGGCCTAATATTTCAAGCGACTGGTGGCTGTACATTTTTTGCTCCTTGGCTCCGGCTGGCGCGTGCATATACCCACTCGGGAGACGAGGTGTTCACGCCACTTTGGATTATGGATGGCGACGCCGCTGTCCATAACGGCGAGAGACCAATCCTGAGGCTTTACAAGGAATGCGGATTCCATCTCGGCTCCGCGGAAAGCGAATGCGTCGTTCGTTTTGGCGACCTTCCATGGGAGGCTAACAACCGAGGACTGTTGGCGTCGAATGACGCCAATCGGATTTTCGGCTCTCGGGGCGGCTTCCTTTTTTGTTGCGACCTCGAATGGGCACTCTTCAATGGTGCCGCCCAAGTTCCCGAATCCATTAAAGAACCGCTTGAGGCGGTTGGGGTGCCGACAAATGGTTCAGCTTTAGAGTGCGCTAGACGCCTAGGCTCTAAGATCGGGACGGGCAAGGCGCAGGACAGATCCCAAAAACAACCGTACATCCGAGCCGCAATTGCTGAGCATATTTCCCTAACCTCCTTACCGCCTGAAATTTATGGCGCCGTGATGCACATCCTGAAGGGCTGCTTTGGGGAGAGCGACGCATCCCGGATTGCCAGAGAGGCGGGTATCGCAAGCGCTAGTTGATTCCGCGTGACGATGCTGCAGTCAAATCGGCACCGCCCAAATTTCGCGGCTCTACTCGCAAACATCCTTGTACCACTTTTTGTACCAACATCCCGGCAAAGTGGCGTTTGCTGCCATTCTTGAGCATTGAAAAACCAACAACTTGCGTGCTGTCAATGTCGGCCAGCGGTTCGATTCCCCCCTCCAGCACCACCCCTCACCCCCCACTCAGGGCTTCAGCTTCCGCAGCGCCGCCGCAAACGCGGCGCTGTGCCGGGCCTCGTCCCGGCTGATCTCGGTGAAGAGCTTGGCGGCCGCGGTATCGCCGGCGGCGCGCGCCTGGCGCGCGAAGCCGGGGTACATGGTGCCCGCCTCGTACGATTCGCCCTGGATGGCATCGCGCAGATTCTTGCGGTTATCGCCGACCAGCCCCGCCAGCCGCGCCTCCTCGGCAAAGTGTTCGAGGCGCTCGACCCGGGCGGTGTCTTGGAACAGCCGCGCCAGCGCCGGATCGCCGGCGCGGCGCGCCACCTCGGCGTCGAGCATGTAGCGGGCGTAGGCCAGGGCCTCGCCATGCATGGCCTGGTCCAGGTTGGCGCGGGTACGGGCGGAAAGCGGCGCGGCCGCCGCCGGCCGGGCGGGGCGCGGCGCGGGATGGGCGGCCAGCAGGCCAACTGCGACCGCCGGAAGGGCGGCGATCCGGCTCCAGCGGGTGAGCGGGTTCATGGACACCTCCGCTCCATTAGATGCCCCGCCGCCGCCGCCGACGGCACCCGCTCCTAGGGGCGCGCTTGCCGCAACTCGCGAATCACCGCCACAATCTGGGCGTGCACCTGCTCCACCGGTTGCCCGGCATCCACCGCATGCGCCTGGCCGCGGGCCTGGTAAAACGCCCGCAGCGGCGGCTCGTCCTGGCGGTAAGTCGCCAGCCGCCGCGCCCACACCGCCGGGTCGTCGTCCGGACGGCGCGTGACCGCCACCCCCGGCGGCGGCGGGTCATGCTCCAGGTCGTAGATCGCCCCGTCCGGCCCCAGCACGCGGTTGCGCACGCGGCGCAGCAGCAGTTCGTCCGCCACGTCGAAAAACACCGCCCCATCCACCCGCAGCGTGGCCAGATGCTGCGCCTGCGCCGCGGTGCGGGGGTAGCCGTCGAGCACCAGCGCCGCCTCCGGATGCCGCCCGAGGTAGCCCGCCACCAGCTCGAACATCACCTCGTCCGCCACCAGCCCGCCCGCCGCCACGATCGGCGCCACGCGCCGGCCCAGCGCGCTGCCGGCGGCGCTCTCGGCGCGCAGCAGGTCGCCGCTGGAGACGTGCTCGAACCCCTCCCGGCGCAGGCGCGCCGCCTGCGTGCCCTTGCCGCACCCCGGCGGGCCGATGAAGGTCAGGCGCAAATTCAAACTATCTGCCGCCCCGCAGGTAGGCGTCCGACTTGTTGATCCAGTCGGCGCGCGGCGGCGTGAACACGTCGATGTCCACCGTGTCTTCCAGCGCCAGCGCCTCGTGCGGCAGGTTGGGCGGAATGCACAGCACCTCGCCCGCCCGCACCACCACGGTGCGCCCGCCGAGGTCGAACTGCAGCGCTCCCGCCTGCACCCACGTGATCTGTTCATTCACGTGGCTGTGGCGCGGCACCAGCGCCCCCTTCTTTAATAGGATGCGCGCCAGCATCACCTGCTCCCCTACCACAAAATGGCGCGCGATGAGCGGGTTCAGTTGTTCCAGTTCGATCTCGTCCCAGCGTGCATGCAGCGCCGTGCCGATCGGTGTCTCCGCCATGGCCAACCTCCGAGCCGGTGAGTATAGCAAAACAGTCGCAAAAGAGTAATTTCTGCCCGTGACTGGGCGCCGCCTGCAGCCGCAACCCCCATCCGGCGCGGGTTTTCCGACTGGGCCTCCACGTGCTCGGGATTGTATGATGCCCAGCGGTTCCACCGGCTCGCCGGAAAAATTTGCCCGCCGGCGAGTGGGGACGTTCCCCCCGGGGTTGACAGCAACCAGTTGGAGGTCAGGAGAGCTTATGGTCACTCGTGCTGTAACGAAATCCCGCACCCACACCCTGGCGGCGCTGCTGGCGCTCGCCTCTGCCGTATCCCTCGCCGCCTGCGGCGGCAGCTCCGGAGTCACCACCGGCGCGAACAACTCGACCTCTGCCTCCGCCAGTCCGGCGGTGATCACCGTGGGCGACGCGCCCATGAGCAGCGTCCTCTCCGCCCTGGTCACCATCTCCGGGATCGGCGCGACCAGCGCCAGCGGCACGGTGCAGTTGCTCACGCAGCCGCGCACCATCGAGCTGACCCAGTTGGGCGGCATCCAGGCCCCGATCGAGCTCGACTCGCTGCCGCAAGGCACCTACTCCAGCCTCAGCATCACCGTCAGCGCGGCGCAGATCACCTACATTGATCCCACCACGCAAAAGGTGGTCCAGGCCACCGCCACCATTCCCGCCGGCAGCGCCACCGCCAGCATCACCCTCACCAACCCGCTGGTGGTCAACAGCGCCGCCGCCACCGACGTTCGCTTCGACTTCGACCTGCAGAAATCCCTCGATCTCACCAACGGCGTGGTCACCTTCACCCCCACGGTGAGCGCGGCAGTCGCGCACGTGGATACCGAAGACGACGCTGACCGGCAGCTCCACGTCACCGGCACGGTCACCGCGGTCGACACCACCAAGAACACCATCACCGTCACCAGCAGCGACACCGGCCTGAGCGTGATTCTCAACGTCACCTCCGCCACCGAGTTCGGCGACACCCTCACGCTGGCCACGCTGCAAACCGGCGCCCTGATTCACACCGTGGACCAGGTCAACGCGGACGGCTCCATCACCGCCCTGGAGGTCAGCTCCACCGACAACGGCCAGAGCGAAGATGACGGCGGCCGCGTCGACGGCGGCCTCGTTACCGCGGTTACCACCGACAGCAACCACAACCTCACCGCCTTCACCATGGTGGTCCGCGACAGCCTGCATGAGGACAGCGTCGGCCAGTCCCTGACCGTGGACGTCAACTCGTCCACGCTGTTCAAGGACACGCTCATTGCCCAGAACGCCGGCCTCGCCACCTTCGATCAGACTCAGATCTTCCCCGGCCAGGGCGTCTGGGTGGCGGCCACCAAGGTCAGCAGCGGCACCGTGCTGGCCACCGAGATCCGGCCCGCCGCGGTCAACCCCTTTGGCCTCACCAACGCCGCGGTGCAAACCGCGAGCGGCGGGGGCTACGTCCTTTCGCTGCTGCTCGATGCCAACAGCAACTTCGCGCAGTTCGCGGGTCTGACCTCGCTGACCGTGGACACCAACGCCAGCACCGTGTTTGACGGCCAGACCCTGACCAGCACCACCGTGGCCAGCCTGGCGGTGGGCACGCCGCTGGTGGCGCGCGGCTTCCTCTCGCTGAGCGGCAGCACCGATACGCTGTTCTGCCAGCATCTGCATGAACTGGGGCCGAACGAGTAACGGCCGGGATAAAGTATCCGGTCGTCTCCGCGGCTCGCCGGCTCCGCCGGCGAGCCGCTTCTTTTTGGACACCGCCCCCGCGGGCCATGGTCCTGCCCGTCGGTGCTTCGCCTCCCGGCACGATATCATCATGGGAGTTGACAACCTTGGCGGAATGTGTGAAAGTGTCCACGTCTTGCGCTCCGGATCATCGCTTCCACGGAACACGGGACAGTTGGCCGTACTACTGATTCGACTTACCGGAGGTCAAGTGCTCATGCCATTCCGCTCCCGCACACTGTGCTTCGCCGTCGCTGCCGGTTTCGCTTCCGCCATGCTGGCGGGCTGCGGCGGCTCGAGCAGCACGTCCGTCCAGCTTCCCAGCCAAAGTTCTCCGCCGCCGATCTCCAGCCCCACCTACGTCTCGGTCGGCGACGCGCCGATGACCAACGTGCTGGCGGCGCAAGTCACCTTCTCCGCCATCACCGCGACCGATGCCAGCGGCAATGCCAACTCCCTGTTGTCGGCGCCGGCCACGATTGAGCTTTCGCATCTGGCGGGCGTGCGGGCGCCGATTGCGGTCGGCTCACTGGGCGCCGCGAGTTACGCCTCCATCTCCTACACCATCAGCGGCGTCAGCGTGACCTATGTCGACGGAACGGGCACGGTCCAGCCCAACGTCGTCGCCGCGCTCTCCTGCGGCACCAATACGACCAGCTGCACCTACACGCCCGGAACGCCGGCAGGCGGCGGCGCGCCGGCGGTGCCGGCGACCGTCGCCGTGACCGTCACCCTGACGAACACCAAGGGCCCGGCCCCGCTGGTGGTGGGCGACTCGACTGCCACCGACGTCGGGCTGGACTTCAATCTGGCGAGCGCGCTCGACCTTACCGGCACCACGGTGACGTTCACGCCGAACGCCACGGTCAACGCGGCGCAGGTCGAAAACGAGGCCACGTTGCCCAAGCTCGAACTGGATGGCACGGCCAAATCGGTCACCGCCAGCAGCAACTCGGTCATCCTGAAGACCGCGAGCGGCGTGTCGGTGCTGGAGAGCTTCGCCTCCGGCGCGTTGGACGACAACCTCACCGTGGCTGCGCTCAATCCCGGCACCGTGCTCGCCACCGTGGCCACGTTCAATCCCAACGGCTCCTTCGTCGCCACCTCGGCGGTGTCCCCCAATGGCGGCGCCGCGCTCGGCTCGGGCGATGAAGTGGTGAGCGGCATCGTGACCAAGACCACGGTGGACAACACCACCACGCCGCCCACGCTCACCAGCGTGACCGTGGTTCCCAACCAGAGCACCAACACCGCCACGCCCGGCACGCCCGACGTCGGCGAAGCGATCACCATCCCGGTTGCCTCGACGACGCTCATTCAGGACACCGCAGCCGCCACGGCGGCCGGCTTGGCCACGTTTGACCAGACGCAGGTCTTCGCCGGCCAGTCGGTGATGCTGGCGTGGACCAACGTCGCCGCCAACCCCGGCGCCACGCCGCCGGTCGTCGCCAGCATGATCGCTGACGAGATCCGCCCTGCGCCGGTCAGCACCTCTGGCACTTCCGCGAGCGCGGTCACCGCCACCAGCGGCGTTTCCACCTTCACCCTGGTGCCCAATCCCACCACCAATTACGCCGCCTTCGTGCCCATCGCCAGCGAGACCGCCGCGGCGACCACCGCCACCTCGGTCAACGTCACCGACGCGAACGGCACCTACACCAGCTCGACCACGCTGGCCACGGGCGGGACGAACGGGGCCGGCATGGTGACCAGAACCGCGGTGAGCGCGCGCGGCTACCTCAGCCAGCCCACCACCGGCGCCTACACGCTGTTCCTGACCCAGTTGCAAAACTAACCGGGCCGTCCCATCACTACCACTGCCGCCCGCCGGGCCTTCCGGCGGGCGGTTTCTTTTTCCGGCGCGGCCGGAGTACACTGCTCGCTAACCGGTTCAGACTCATGCGACCTATTGTTTCCCGCCTGCTCCTGCTGGCCTTCGCCGCCTGCCTGCTCGCCTGTTCCCATTCCGCGCCGGCCAAGCCGCCGCTGCGCGGCGTGGACCTGGCCGCGCTCGACACCAGCATCCAACCCTGCCAGGACTTCTACCAGTACGCCTGCGGCAATTGGATCGCGACCCACCCCATCCCCAAGGATCAGGCCGCCTGGGGCAGCTTCGAGGCGCTGGCGCAGCGCAACCAGGAGGCGTTGCACACGATCCTCCAGGCCGCGCGCCGCAACCCCGCCCACAAGGACCTGGTGACGCAGGAAGTCGGCGACTACTACTCCGCCTGCATGGATCGCTCCGCCGCCAACGCCGGCGGCATCCATCCGCTGCAGCTCGAGCTCGCCAACATCAACGGCATCACCTCCCGGCAGCAGTTGGCGGCCGAGATCGCGCGCCTGCAGGTGGACGGCGTCAACGCCCTGTTCAGCTTCGGCAGCGATCAGGACGAAAAGCACGCCACCGAGGAGATCGCCGAAGCCGACCAGGGCGGGCTCGGCCTGCCCAGCCGCAGCTACTACCTCAAAACCGACGCCAAATCCGTCACGCTGCGCCGCCAATACGCCGCCCACGTGGCGCGCATGTTCGCGCTGATGGGCGATCCCGCCGCCCAAGCCGCCGCCGGGGCGCGCACCGTGCTGCGGCTCGAGACGGCGCTGGCGCGCGCCTCGATGACCAACGTCGCGCGCCGCGACCCCCAGGCCGTCTACCACAAGATGTCGTCGGCCCAATTCGAGGCGCTGGCGCCCGACTTTGACTGGACCGCGTTCTTCTCCGGCGCCGGCGCGCCCCATTTTGCCACGCTGAACGTGGTCGCGCCCGGCTTCTTCCGCGCCCTCAACACCGAATTGCGCGCCTTCCCGCTCGCCGCCTGGAAGACGTATCTCCGCTGGCAGCTCATCCACACCGCCGCGCCGGCGCTTTCGGCGCCCTTCGTACAGGCCAACTTCGATTTCTACGGCACGATCCTCGCCGGACAGAAACTCAACAAGCCGCGCTGGCAGCGCTGCGTCGCCTCCACCGACGCCCATCTGGGCGAGGCGCTGGGCCAACTCTACGTCAAAGCCGACTTCTCGCCCGCCGCGCGGGCGCACATGCAGAATATGGTGTCGCATCTTGAAACCGCGCTCGGCCAGGACATCGAGTCGGTGAGCTGGATGTCGCCCGCCACCAAGCGCGCGGCGCTGGTCAAGCTGCACGCCATCGTGCGCAAGATCGGCTATCCGGACAAGTGGCGCGACTACAGCTCCATCGTCATCAGCCGCGACAACTACTGGACCGATCTGCGCCGCACCAATGCCTTCGAGTGGCGCCGGGAGCTGAAGAAAATCGGCAAGCCGGTGGACCGCAGCGAATGGGAGATGACCCCGCCCACGGTGAACGCCTACTACAACCCGCAGTTCAACGAAATCGTGTTTCCCGCCGGCATCCTGCAGCCGCCGTTCTACGATCCCGGCCGCGACGACGCCACCAACTACGGCGGCATCGGCACGGTCATCGGCCACGAGATGACCCACGGCTTCGACGACGAGGGCCGCCAGTTCGACGCCCAGGGCAATCTGCGCGACTGGTGGACGCCGGCCGACGCCAAGGCTTTCCAGGAGCGCGCCGCCTGCATCGTCCAGCAGTACGCCGCCTATAGCCCGCTGCCCGGCGTGCACCTCAACGGCCAGCTCACGCTGGGCGAAAACACCGCCGACAACGGCGGCGCGCGCATCGCTTACATGGCGATGGAGGCGGCGCTCGCCGGCCAGCCCGACACCCTGATCAACGGCTTCGACCGCGCGCAACGATTCTTCCTCGGCTTCGCCCAGGCCTTCTGCGAGAACGTACGGCCGCAGTACGAGCGCCTGCTGGCGACCGTGGACCCGCACTCGCCCGGCCGCTTCCGCGTCAACGGCGTCGTCAGCAACATGCCCCAGTTTGCCCAGGCGTTCCACTGCGGCCCCAGCGATCCGATGACCGCCGGGGCCAAGTCCTGCCGCGTCTGGTAAGAAAGGCGCTCATGCCCCGTTCCCTTCCCACCGCCCTGCTGCTGGCTGCGGCCGTGTTCGCCGCCGCCTGCTCCCGCTCCCAGCCCGCCGCCGGCGCCAAGCCGGCGGCCACCGACGTGGACCTGGCGGCGATGGACCCCGGCGTCAACCCCTGCCAGGACTTTTATCAGTACGCCTGCGGGCGCTGGAACGCCACCCATCCCATTCCCAACGACCAGGCGATCTGGGGCACCGCCTCGCAACTGCAGGAGAAGAACCTCGCCGTGCTGCGGCAGGTGGCCCGCGCCGCCGCCCACCGGGGCAGCGGCCCGGGCAGCACCCCGGTGACGCGCGAGGTGGGCACTTACTACGCGGCCTGCATGGACCGCTCCGCGGTCGCCGCCGCCGGCGCCCAGCCGCTCGCCGCCGCTCTCGCCCGCATCGCCGCCATCGCCAGCAAGCGCCAGGCCGCCGCCGTGCTGGCACGGATGCAGTTGGACGGCACCGATGCGCTCTTCGTCTTCGGCCCGGAGCAGGACTTCAAGCATGCCACCCGGGAAATCGCCGTCGCCGACCAGGGCGGCCTGGGCCTGCCCGACCGCTCCTACTATTTGAAAACCGACGCGCGCTCGCGCATCCTGCGTCACCAGTACCTCGCCCACGTGCAAACCATGTTCGCCCTGCTCGGCGACGCGCCTGCCGCGGCGCAAGCCGAGGCCAACGTGGTGTTGTCGATCGAAACCGCGCTGGCGCGCGATTCGATCACCAACGTCGCCCGCCGCAACCCGCAGGCGGTCTACCACAAGATGTCGGTGCCCCAGTTTGAGTCGCTGGCGCCGGCCTTCGACTGGCGGGCCTACTTTGCCGCCTTGGGCGCGCCCCGCTTTGCCGCGATCAACGTCGCGGTGCCCGGCTTCTTCCGCGGGCTGAACGCCGAATGGACCCAGGTCCCGCTCGCCGACTGGAAGACCTATTTGCGCTGGCACCTGGCGCACGACGCCGCCGCCCAGCTCTCGCCCGCCTTCGTCAACGCCAACTTCGCCTTCTATGGCGCCATCCTCGAAGGCGAGAAGGCGCCCACCCCGCGCTGGAAACGCTGCGTCGAGTCCACCGACCAGAACCTGGGCGAGGCGCTGGGCCAGCTCTACGTCAAAGCCGCCTTCTCGCCCCAGGCCAAGGCGCACATGGAGGCTATGGTCGGCCATCTTGAGACCGCCTTGGGCCAGGACATCTCCAGCCTGGCCTGGATGACGCCGGCCACAAAAAAACAGGCCTTGATCAAGCTCCACGCCATCGCCAACAAGGTGGCCTATCCCGATCAATGGCGCGATTACAGCGCGGTGGTGCTGCGGCCGGGTGATTTCTTCGGCAATTACACCCGCGCCCAGGCGTTCGAATCACGCCGCGAGCTGGCCAAGATCGGCCGGCCGGTGGACCGCGGCGAGTGGGGCATGACGCCGCCCACGGTGAATGCCTATTACAACCCGCTGCAGAACGAAATCGTCTTCCCCGCCGGCATCCTGCAACCGCCGTTTTTCAATCCCCACCGTGACGACGCCAGCAACTACGGCGCGGTGGGCGTCGTCATGGGCCACGAGCTCACCCACGGTTTCGACGACGAGGGCCGCCAGTTCGGCCCGCACGGCAACCTGCGCGACTGGTGGACGCCGGCCGACGCCAAGGCGTTTGAAGAGCGCACCGCCTGTCTGGTGAATGAATACGCCGGCTTCAGCCCGCTGCCCGGCGTGCACCTCAATGGCCGGCTGACGCTGGGCGAAAACACCGCCGACAACGGCGGCGCGCGCATCGCCTATATGGCCATGGAGGCCGCCCTCGCCGGCCAGCCCGACGCCAAGATTGATGGCTTTGACCGCGCCCAGCGCTTTTTCATCGCCTACGGCCAAGTCTGGTGCCAGAACGTCCGCCCGCAGACCGCGCGCCTGCTGGCCACCGTCGATCCCCACTCGCCCGGCCGCTTCCGCGTCAACGGCGTGGTCCAGAACCTGCCCCAGTTCGCCCAGGCCTTCCACTGCGGCCCCGGCGCTCCGATGACCGCCGGCCCCAAAGCCTGCCGCGTCTGGTAGCGCCGACGCCACCGGGGCCGCGTTGTTCAACGCCCGCCGGCCCCAAAGCCTGCCGTGTCTGGTCGTTCAGCGGCTGGTGCGCCGCCGTTTCTCGGCCAGCCCCGCCAGCAGCGCCAGGCCCGAGCTCAACAGCGCCCAAGTCGAGGGTTCGGGCACGGTGTTGGCTCCCGCCACGGCGAGGGTCGGCGTGATGCTGTCGGTGGCGTCGGTGTAGATGTCCGGCGTGGGCGACGCCGAGGTGAAGTTGACGTCGAACATACTGCCCGAACCGCTGGGATCGCTGGTGTTGAGCGGCACGCCGTTGTCGATGATGGCGAAGGCGAACTCATCGGGCGTCGGGCTGTCGATGCTGGTGAAGGTATCCTGCAGCTGGAACGTGAGCTGCGCACCCGGCGTGAAGAACGCCGCCACGGCGTTGAACGCCTGCGAGTCGGTCATGCTCAGTCCGGAGGCCAGCGTCCCGCTGTAGGCGCCATAGGAGTTGACCGCGTCCACCGCCCCGCCGCTACCGCCGGCGCCAAAGGCGAAGTTGCTCAGGCTCACGGTGTTATTGCCATCGCCGCTGCCGCTGCCGTCGTTGAGCTGGAAGAACAGCTCGAATGTGTCCGCCGATCCTACGAAGCCGCTGGTGTTGACCGTGACGTTGGCGGTGATCGAATCGGCGCGCGCCGGCCGCACGGCCAGAGTGAGCAGCAGCGCCAGCCCGGCCGCCGGCGCCGCCGCTTTGAGCAGAATTGCAAGGTTCTTCATGGGGGGAGGCTCTCCTTGGTTTGTCGGTTACGGTGTGCCGCCGGTCAACACCGACGGCGCGTAGTGGATTCCGGTCACATTGGTGAAGTGTACGACGACCTGCACCGAGGCGCCCGCGGCCAGCGGACCGGCGGTGGCGAAGTACGGTGTGCCCGCCGGCGGCGCGCAGCTATCGGTGACGCCCGAAGCCGCATAGGCCGCCGCGCCGGTCAGGTTGCCGAGCAGGTAGTAAATCGGTCCGGCGATCGGGCTGCCGCTGGTGTTGGTCAGCGTCACCACTTGGCTGTAGATCGTGCTGCCGAACCGCCGCACGTACCCGCCCAGCGTGAGGCTCACGCCCGCCGGCAGCGCGCACGCCTCCGGCGCCGGCGCCAGCGCGTCGGTCGCGTGCACGCTCTCCTGCACCGCCGGCAGCACCACCGCCGAGATCAGCGTGTTGGGCGCGCCGATGGTGTCGCTGGCATGCACCGCTTCCTGGATCGCCGGCAGCACCTCGGCCGAGATCAACGTGTTGGGCGACCCGATCGCGTCGCTGGTGTGCACCGTCTCCTGCACGGCCGGCAGCACCACCGCCGAGATCAGCGTGTTGGGCGTGCCGATCGTGTCGGTCGTATGAATCGCTTCGTTGATGACCGGCAGCGAGATCGCCGCCGGCGCCGCCACCACCAGAGTGTACGTCGCTGAGCTCGCAGTGCAGCCGCCGCCGCTGACGCTCACGGTGAAGGTAAACGTGCCCGCCAAGGCGGGCGTGCCACTGAGCTGCGCCGTCGCCGGGTTGAACGCCAAGCCGTCGAGCGGTCCGCTCTCGGAGAAAACCAGCGGCAGCGTGTCGCCCAGCGGCAGGGTCGCCACGAACTGTACTGCCGGGATTAGCGCGCCGGCGGTGAGATCCAGCGTGGTGGGCACCGACAATGGAGTGGCGCCCGCAACCTGCGCCACGTAGACCGCGCCGACCGCGATGTTGGGGCAGGCAATGGTCACCGTATACGGCTGCGGCGCGCTCACGACATTATTCGAGTCCGTAGCCAGCAGGCTGAAACTGTAGCTTCCGGCCGTGTCCGGCACCCCCGCCAGCGTGTTCGCGCTGAGCCCCAGTCCGGGCGGCAGCGTGCCGCCGCTTTGGCTCACCGTCACCGCGCCGGTGCCTCCGGTGGTGGCGATCTGCGTCGCCGGGTAAGCCGCGCCAGCCAAGCCCGGCGGCAGGCTGGTGGTGATGATCGAGGGCGGCGGCTGCAGCGTGGCTTCGGTGATCGTGCTCGTCAGCAACGTCTGCACCGCCAGATTCTGCTGGCTGCCGGTCGTCAGGCTGGCGGAGTCGGTCAGCGTAGCCCCCGGCGTATTCGGTGCATCCAGCGTGATCGTCACGGTCGCGCTGGCGCCCGCGGACAGCGGGCCCAGATCGCAGTTCACCACCCCACCTGCGGGTGTGCAGGTCCCGCCGTTGGCGCTGACGAACGCCGCGCCGCTCGGCAGCGTATCGCTGAGCGTGACGTCGGTCGCCCCGGTCGCGCCCTTGTTCTCCGCCGTCAGCGAGTACGAGTACGGCTGGCCCGGGGCCGGCGTGGTGGTGGAGGGCGTCAGCGATGCCAGCGTGACCACCGCTCCCTGCGGGATCGGCGCCGCGGCGCTAAGTTCATTCAGCCACACCTGCGTGCAGTTGGTGCAGTTGTAGGGCGGCCCGGTGTAGGCCGCCGCGCTGCCGTCGGCGGACAGCTCCGCGTCGCTGACCATCACGTTTTCGGTCCCGCTCGTCCCGGTCTGTTCCGAAACGATCGCCTTCAGGCCCGGCGTGCACCCGCTCACCGCCGTTCCGTTGGAAGTGCAGGTGTCGTAACTGTACACCGCGCCCTGGTAGCCGGTCGCCGGCGCCCCGGCGACCAGCGCGCCGTTGTCCACGAAGGTAATGATTCGGCCGTCGGCGGAGATATGCGGCTGCAGCGCGTCGCCCGCCGGCGTCGAGCCGTCCACGGTGGTCGAGAGCAGCGTCGTCGTTCCGAGCAGCGTATCGCGCAGATAGAGCTCCTGCGGATAGGTGCCGTTGCCGTTCACCGGTTGCGGCAGGTTGGTCGCGTCCGAAGTGAACACCACGTACCGGCCGCCCTTCGAGACCGCGATCCCGCTGATGGGGCTGCCCCCGACAAAGTAGGGATACCCGCTGTTGCCGCCCGTCCCCGGATTGCCGCCCGCATCCTGGGATACCAGGATCGTCTTCGGCGTGCACGCCGTGCCCGACGGCGCGCCCAGGCAGGTGTCGCGCAAATAGACCTGCATGACGCCTTTGCCGGCCACGCCGTTGACGTCGTCCCAGTCGGAGGCGAAGGCGGCGTAGCGCCCATCCGGGCTCAGCGCCGGCCGCGTGAGCAGGTAGCTCGGGCTGCTGTCGGGCGTGCCGTTGTTGCTTTGCGACACCAGCACATCCTGCGGCGTCGTGCACGCCGCCGCGCCGTCGCTCTGGCAGGTGTCGGTTTCGGTGATCTCCGGCTGCCCGCCGCCGGTTGGATTCGTCAGGTAAGCAAAGAAGCGCGCGTCGTCGCTCATCGCGAACGCGGATTCGAGGGCGTTGCCGCCGGCGTCAGTGACCACCGTGGTCGCGCCCGCGCCGCCGTTGGCTTGCAGGTCGCGCAGATAGACCGGACCGGGAATCAGTTGCGCGCCGGTCGGATTGGGGGTGAGCGGGCAGGCGTCGTCGTTGAAGGCGACAAAGCGCCCGTCGCCGCTGATCTGGGGATTGGTCGCGCCCATGGTGATCGTGGTCTGCTGCGTGTCGCAGGCCGCGCCTCCGTTGGAGAACGATCCGCTGGTCGGGCCGTAGGCGATGTACTGCGTGGACTGCGTGCACCCCGCGGCCGCCCCGGCGCAGGTGTTGCGCAGGTACAGGCCGGCGCCGGTGACGTTGGGGCCCGAAGGTCCGGGCAGGTTCGCCTGCAGCCCATAAACAGTCCCGTCGGTGATGGCGACGTACTGCCCGTTGCCGCTCACCGCCGCAGTGGTCGCGCCCCCGTTGCCGGCCGCCGGCGGCACCTCGTTGTCCGCCGACACCAGCAACGGCCAGCTCGCCGGCGGCCCCGGCGCCGCGCCC
>DAIDIF010000075.1 GCA_027451805.1 Acidobacteriota bacterium | reverse complement strand
GCGGCCGGGCCCGCCGACGCGGCTGAGCTTGGCGCAGGCCCTGGCGCCGGCGTGGATGCGGGAGATGCCGGCGTGAGCGGGCGGCGGACGTGCGTGATCACCGGCGCGGGCATCCTGTCGCCGATCGGCAGCGGGCAGACGGCGACGCGGGCGGCGCTGGCGGCGGGACGCAGTGGCATCGCGCCGATCCGCGCCTTTGCCACCGAAGGACTGCCCGTGCGCTGCGCCGGCGAGGTGGCCGAGACCGGGCTACCGGCGGATCTCAGCCGGCCCTGGGCGATGGCCGAGCGCGCGTTGACGGAGGCCTTCGCCGACGCCGGGCTGCCCCTGCCCGCCGCCGGCGGCGCGCTGCCGGATCCGCGCCGGGCGGTGTCGTTCGCCACCGGCAAGCCGACGGTGCCGCTGGCGGAGATGGCCCGCGGCGCCAGCCGGAGCGAACTGGAGACCTTGCGCGGAGCCTACGATCCCAGCCTGGTGCTGGAGCGGGTGGCGCGCGCCAGCGCGGCGGGCGGCCCGCTGTATTCGAGCTATACCGCCTGCGCCTCCGGCAACGACGCCATCGGGTTGGGGCTGCGGCTGATCGAACGCGGCGACGCCGACCTGGTGGTGGCGGGTGCGACCGACGCGCAGGTGCATCCGCTCAGCCTGCTCGAGTTCGAGCTGCTGTCGGCGCTCTCGCACGAGCCGGCGGAGCGCGCCTGCCGGCCGTTCGACCAGCAGCGCACCGGTTTCGTGGTGGGCGAGGGAGCGGCGGTGGTGATTCTGGAGGAAGCCCAGGCGGCGCGGCGGCGCGGCGCGCGTGCGCGCGCGGTGCTGGCGGGCTACGGCGCCTCCATGGACGCCTACGGCCTGACCAAGTGCCATCCCCAGGGCCGGGGCGCGGTGCTGGCGATTCGCGCCGCGCTGGCGGACGCCGGGCTGGAGCCGGCGGCCATCGGCTACCTGAACGCGCACGGCACCGGCACCGTGCTCAACGACCAGGCGGAGGCGGCGGCGATCCGCGCGGTCTGGGGCGCGGCCACGGCGGCGCTGCCGGTGAGCTCGACCAAGGCGATGACCGGTCACCTGCTGACCGCGGCCTCGGCCGTCGAGGCGGTGATCACGCTCTTGACGCTGGAGCAGGGCGTGCTGCCCCCCAACTTGAACTACGCGCATCCCGATCCGGAGTGCGACCTGAACCTGGTCACTCGCGCCGGGCAGCGCGCCCCGATCGCCGCGGCGATGTCGAACGGCTTCGGGTTCGGCGGACAGAACTCGAGCCTGATCCTGCGCCGCCCCGAGCCCACCGCATGAACCTCGACACTCTCTTCGGCTACTTCGACCATCACCTGCTGCGCACGACCGCGAGCCGGGTGCGCGTCGCCCGCCATCTCAAGTCCGGCATGGTGCAGCGCCTGCAACGCTCCAAGTTCCAGATTCTGGTGCGGCACCTGGGGCGGCACTCCCGCTTCTACCGGGAGAAGTTCCGCGAGCACGGCATCCAGCCGAACAAGGTTCGCTGCCACGCCGATCTGGGCGGTTTCTTCACCACCTCCGACGACCTGCGGCAGCGGCCGATCGAGGATTTCCTCTGCGGACGGCCGGAGTTCGGGTTTGAGACCACCGGCACCAGTATGGGCGTGAACAAGCGGGTGTATTTTTCCTACTCCGAAATGGTGGAGTACGGTCGCGATGGCGCGGTGGGCCTCTGGAACCTCGGCCTGCGGCCCGACGACGTGGTTGCCGACGGCTTCGATTACTCGTTCTGGAATGCGCCCTTCACCGCGTTTTACACCATCCAGGCGATGCGCGCGTTCCACGTCATCGGCGCCTTCGTGGAGCCGCGCGAGTTCTACGAACGCGTCCGGGTGTACAAGCCGACGGTGATCATGGGCGTGCCGACCCACATGGTGCGGGTGACCGAGGTGGCGGAACAGGACGGCGTGTGGCCGGTGAAGTTCCTGCTGCTGGGGGGCGAGAACCTGAGCGAGCGCACCCGGCGCTACATCGAATCGGTGTGGAAGGCGAAGGTGTATTTGAGTTATGGGCAGACCGAAGCCTTCGGCGCCAACGGCATCGAGTGCCCGGACAAGGGCGGCTACCACGTCAGCGACCTCAGCCTGGTGACCGACATTGACCAGCCGGACGAAGAAGGCTACGGCGAGATGGTGTACTCCACGCTCAACCGCACCGTCATGCCGATGCTGCGCTATCGCTCCGCCGACATCACCCGCTGGGCCACCGACGGGCCCTGCAACTGCCTGCTCAAGTTCACCCCCCGGCTGGCCAAGATCGTGGGCCGGAGCGACGAGCTGATCAACTGCTCGATGGGTAACATCAGCCCCTACTGGTTCGAGGAGATCCTGCGCGACATCCCGCAGGTGACCGACGACTGGCAGGTGGTGGTGCGGCGCGGCGACCGCGACGACCGCATCGAGATGCATCTGGAGCTGCGGCCGGGGGAAAGCGCCGCCGACGTGCAGAACCACGTGTTCGCCAACATCCAGGAGCGCTTCCCCGACTGCTGGCGGTACTACACCAAGAAATTTTTCGAGTTCGATTTTCAGTTCCACGAGCCGCACAGCCTGGCCGGCGGACGCAAGCTGCGCCGGCTGATTGACGCCCGCACGCGGTCGTGGAACGACTAGGAGACCCTGATGAACAGCAAAACCCTCACCAGTGATTTGGCGTTGCGCGGCGGCCGTCCGGCGGTCGCCGCGACCGAACCCAAAGTCGAATGGCCGATCCTGACTGACGCCGACCGGGAGGCGGTGCTGCGCGTGGTGGACCGCAAGATCCTGTGGGCCCAGACCCGCCCGGAGGGGCTGTACGCGCCCGAGCAGTTCGCGCTGGAACAGGAGTTCGCCGCCTTCGTGGGCGTCAAGCACGCGCTGGCGGTCAACGGCGGCACGGCCGGGCTGCACATGGCGCTGACGGCGGCGGGCGTGGAACCGGGCGACGAGGTGATCACCTCGGCCTTCTCCTTCCTGGCCACCCCGGCGGCGATCCTTCACGCCGGCGCCACGCCGGTGTTCGCCGACATTGATCCGCGCACCTTCAACCTCGCGCCGGCGGAGATCGAGCGCAAGATCACGCCGCGCACGCGGGCGCTGATGGTGGTGGACATTCACGGGCTGTGCGCCGACTGGGACCCGATCCTGGAGCTGGCGCGCAAGCACGACCTGATCGTGACCGAAGACGCCTGCCAGGCCCCGGGGGCGACCTACAAGGGACGGGCGGCGGGGACGTTTGGCGCCGCGGCCGGCTTTAGCGTCAACGGCACCAAGAACTTCGCCGTGGGCGAAGGCGGCTTCATGGTGACCAACGACGATGAGGTCCGCGCCCGCGGCAACTGGCTCAAGCAGGTGGGCGAAGAGCTGCCGGAGAGCGACCGGACCATGGCCTACAAGCACCTGCTGGCCTGGAACTACCGCACCCAGGAGCTGCCCTGCGCGCTGGGTCGGGCGCAACTGGCGCGGCTGCGGGCGGTGAACGCCACCGGGCAGCGCAATGCGAGGCTGCTGGGCGAGCTGCTGCAGGGCGTGCCCGGGCTCCGGCCGCCGTACGTGCCCGAAGGCTCGGTCTCGGTCTACCACAAGTACCGCATCACGCTGGCGCCGGAAGAACTGGACACGCGGCTGCGGGGCGCGCTGCTGCGCGACGCCTTCCTGCAGGCGCTGCGCGCCGAGGGGGTGGACTGCGACCTGTGGGGTTCGGCGCCCTTGTGCGCGCACCCGATGATTCAGGCGCGCACGCCGCGCGACCGGGCGGACGACTACCCGGCGACCGTCGCCATGTTCGCCAACTCCTTCTGCCTGGGCAGCGATGCGCATCCGCTCTACTGCCAGCCGGAGGGGCTGGTGCGGGCGTGGGCGGAGGGACTGCGCAAGGTGGCGGCCGCCGCCGCCGGACTGTGATCCGGCGCGCCGCCGCCGGCCGCCGGCCCGGGCGCGCGCCCTGTGTGGGCCTGGGGTATCACGCACGCAGGGCCGGCGATGCCTAACAACAACGCGGGCGCGGGCAGCGCGCATCCGAAGCTCTCGGCGGAAGTGCTCGAGTATGTGAAGGTGAACGCGCCGCTGCTGGCGCTCACGCATGCGCGGGTGATCGACGGCACGGGCGCGCGGGCGCGCGAGGACCAAACCGTCCTGGTGCGCGGAGACCGGATCGAATTCGCCGGCGATGCCGCGTCCGCGGGCCTGCCGGCGGAAGCGCTGGTGCTGGACCTGACCGGCCAGACGGTGATGCCGGGGCTGGTGGGGATGCACAACCACCTGTTCTATACCGGCTGCCCCAACCGGGATGCGCAGGGCCGGGTGGCGCCGCCCGGCGCCCTGGTCAACCAGATTTCCTACAGCGCGCCGCGCCTGTATCTGGGCTGCGGGGTGACCACGATGCGGACCACCGGCAGCATCGAGCCCTACGCGGATCTCAACCTCAAGAAGCAGGTGGAGGCGGGGCGGATGCCGGGGCCGAAAATGGATGTGACCGGCCCTTTCTTGAACGGGGCGGGCCCGTTTCCGCAGATGCGCGCCTTGCGCGGGCCGGACGACGCGCGACGGATGGTGAACTACTGGGCCGACGAGGGCGCCACCTCGTTCAAGGCCTACATGAGCATCACGCGGGCGGAGTTGGCGGCGGCGATCGAGGCGGCGCACGCGCGCGGGCTCAAGGTGACCGGGCATCTGGGCTCGATCGGGTATCGCGAAGCGGCCGCGCTGGGGATAGATAACCTCGAGCACGGCCCCATCTATACCGACGCCGAATTCGTCCCGGACAAGCAGCCCGACGTTTGCCCGCCGATCCGGTCGGTGGTGGATTTCTGGGAGAAGACCGACATTGCAAGCGCGCCGGTGCGGGAAATGATGGACGACCTGGTGCAGCGCGGGGTCGCGATCACGTCCACGCTGGCGGTGTTTGAGTTGAGCCTGCCGGGCCGGCCGGTGTTGCAGCCGCGCGTGCTGGACGCCATGTGCGCGGAATCGCGCACCAGCTATCTGACCTTGCGGGCGCACGGCGTGTTCATGGGCATCCCCCAGCCGGCGCCTTGGGAATCGCTGTTCCGGAAGGAAATGGAGTTCGAGCGCGCCTTCGCCGCAGCCGGGGGATTGTTGATGACCGGGCCGGACCCGACCGGCATGGGCGGCGTCCTGCCCGGCTTTGGCGATCAGCGCGGCGTGGAATTGCTGGTCGAGGCGGGATTCACGCCGCTCGAAGCGATTGCGATCGCCACCCACAACGGCGCCCGGTTCCTCGGCCAGGAAGACAGCATCGGATCGGTCGCCGCGGGAAAGCGGGCGGACCTCGTGGTGGTGCGCGGCAATCCGGCGGAGAAGATCGCGGACATCGAAAACGTGGAAATCGTCTTCCAGGACGGCGTGGGATACGACCCGGCCAAGTTGGTGGAATCGGTGCGCGGGCAGGTTGGGATTCGCTAAGACCCGGCGCTAGGATGGTGGGCCGTACCCGGCTGCCAGGGGCGGTTTTTGCATCGCCGTCCGGTTCCGGATCATCCGTTCACGTAAGGACGAGCAGTATGGCAACCGCAGCCAAAGTGGTGCTCAATCCGCAGCGCCGGGGCGAGAAGGCTGAGGCGTTGCTGCGCGGGTTGCGCACAAACGTGGTCGGGCAGCAGGAGGCGCTGGAGTGCATCGTGGACGCCTACCAGACGCTGCTGGCCGGGCTGAATTCGCGCCAACGGCCGCTGGCCAATTTCCTCTTCCTGGGGCCTACCGGGACCGGCAAGACCCACGTGGTGGAGACACTGGCCGAGGAGCTGTTCCACGACAAGGGCGCCTTGCTGCGGGTGGACTGCGCCGAATTCCAGCACAGCCATGAGATCGCCAAGCTGGTGGGCTCGCCGCCCGGTTACCTGGGCCACCGCGAGACGCATCCGGTGCTGACGCAGGAGGCGCTGGACCGCTGCCACACGCCCGAGCTGGCGCTGACGCTGGTGCTGTTTGACGAGATCGAAAAGGCGTCGGACGCGCTCTGGCAGTTGCTCCTCGGCATTCTCGACAAGGCGGCGCTGACGCTGGGCGACAACCGGCGGGTCGACTTTTCACGTTGCCTCATCTTTCTCACTAGCAACCTGGGCGCGGGCGAGATGCAGAGCCTGCTGCAGCCGGGCTTCGGCTTCGCGCCGGCGGCGCGGCAGGGCACGCAGCGGCGGCTGGACGCCGCCGCGCTGGGGGCGGCGCGGCGGCGCTTTTCGCCGGAGTTCTTCAACCGCCTGGACCACGTGGTGGTGTTCCGGCCGCTGGAGGCGGCGCAGCTGGAGCAGGTGCTCGATCTGGAGCTGAACGCGATCCGGTCGCGGCTGGCGGCGAGCGCGGGCGAAGGCAATCGCGCGGTGGAGTTCCGCTGCACCGCGGCGGCGCGGGCCCACCTGCTGCGCGAAGGCGCGGACGCGAAGTACGGCGCGCGGCATCTCAAGCGCGCGCTGGAGCGGCTGCTGGTGGCCCCGCTGGCCAGCCTGATCGCCACCCGGCAAGTGGGCGGGGCGGAGCGCCTCGTGGTGGACCACGACGGCCAGGCGACGCGGCTGGAGTTCCTGCGGGAAGCGGCGGCCGCACGCGCCGCCTAGCCCCGCGGTGCGCGGGCCTACACTCGTCGGTAAAGCTCGGCCGCGCGCGCCGAGAGCGCGGCCGCGATGGTTTCCGGCCCGGCGAAGACCTCGGCCTGCCAGCCGCGGCGGCGGGCGGCGGCCACGAACTCGGGAATGTCGTCGAAATATAGAATCTCCGCCGGGTCGCAGTTGGCGGCGGCTTCAGCGGCGGCGTAGATGCGGGCGTCGGGCTTGGTAGCGCCGACCTCATGGGAGAGAATGCGGAAGGCGAACTCCCCCAGCAGCGGCTGCTGTTCGGCCAGGAAGGCGTAATGCAGGGCGTTGGTGTTGGAGAGCAGGCCGGTGCGGTAGCGCCGCATCAGGCGGCGCAGGCGGGCGGGCTCGACCAGCCAGCGGGGCTCGAAGATGGAGTTCCACCAGGGTGCGAATGCGGCGGCGGAAAGGCCGGTGAGTTCGCACATGCCGGCCTGGAATGACTCGGGAGCCAGTGCGCCGGCCTCAAAGCGGCGAACCATGTCCAGCGCCGCCTCGCGGCAGCCCTCGAGCCGGGCCTGGAGGGGATCGAGGCTAAACGGAATCAGGGTCTTCCCCAGATCAAAGATCAGCGTGCAAATTTCGGGCATGCGTCCGTCGGAAACACCACGCGCCAGTTGAAGCCCGGGGAATCGGGCAACAACTGGCGCGTGGTTTCGCTCCAAACTCGAACTTGGCCGGGCGCAGTCGGCGCGCGCTCAGGCCGCGCGATGACGGCCCTTGGCGGCGGCGACGGGCTGCTCGGTCTCCGGCAACAGCTCGAGTACATACCCGGCATCCAGCGAAGCCGAACACCGGCTGCACTTCTGCCCGGGCATGACCCGCAGCCGCGAGCGCCCCAACCGCACCTCGGGAATGGCCAGCCCCTCGACCGTGCGCGTGCACATGGGGCAGTGAACTTTGGCTTTCAATCCTTCCATGATGGCTGGCATTCTGCCACCTCCCTATCCGCTAGAACGATGATTGAGTCCGTTTCTTGCAACTGGCGATTGGACGCCGTTTGCCCACCAAAAGTTTCAGCTCGCAGGCTGCCGCAAAGAAAAATAAATTGCGAGGGTGAACCCGGGAAACCAACACCTCCAACCCCTTCCAATCGGCAACTGGAGGCAACTGCTTGAGCCAAAGAATATACGCGTTCTGGCCAGAAAAGGCAACTTTGCGCATCAACGCCCTAGCTGACCGTTCGGTCAGGAGCGGAAGCCCGAGCGGGCACCGCGGTTTACAATTGATCCCGTTATGACCTCCTCCGCGTTGACCGAGTTGACCTCCGAAGAACAGCTCTTGCGCCAGTCGGTACGGGAATGGGCCGACAGCCGGGTCCGGCCGCTGGTGCGCGAAATGGATGAAAGCGGCCATTTTGATGCCGATTTGCTGCAAGAGTGCTTTCGGCAGGGATGGATGGCGATTCAGATTCCCGAAGGCTATGGCGGCAGCGGGGGTACGTTTTTTGATGCGGTTTTAGTGGTGGAGGAGCTATCGCGGGTAGACCCGTCGGCAGGCGTGGTGGTGGATGTACAAAACACGCTGGTCAACAATGCCCTGATCCGCTGGGCCAACGAGGCGCAGAAAACAAAGTACTTGCCACGCATGGTGCGGGACTGCCTGGGGGCGTACGCGCTTTCGGAGCCGGCCAGCGGGAGCGACGCGTTTGCAATGCAGGCGCGGGCGGAAAAAACCGCCCACGGGTGGCGGCTGAACGGGCGCAAGTTGTGGATCACCAACGCGCTGGAAGCGGGGTTGTTTGTCCTGTTCGCCAACGCCGACCCGGCGGCCGGCTACCGCGGGATCACCGGCTTCATCGTGGAGCGGGACTTCCCGGGGTTTCAGGTGGGGAAAAAGGAAGACAAGCTGGGCATCCGGGCCTCGAGCACCTGCGAGCTGATTCTGGAAGACTGCCTGGTGCCGGCGGAGAACGTGCTGGGCGAAGTGGGCAAGGGCTACAAGATCGCGATTGAGACGCTGAACGAGGGGCGCATCGGAATCGCGGCGCAGATGCTGGGGCTGGCCCAGGGCGCGCTGGATTGCGCCACCAACTACGCGCAGGAGCGGAAGCAGTTCGGCAAGGCGATCGCGGAGTTTCAAGGGGTGCAGTTCCAGTTGGCGCAGATGCACATCGAGTTGGAGGCAGCGCGGCTGCTGGTCTATAACGCCGCGCGGCTGAAGGACGCCGGGGCGAGCTTTGTGAAGGAGGCGGCGATGGCGAAGTATTTCGCTTCGCAGACGGCCGAGCACGTGGCCTCGCTGGCGGTGGAGATTTACGGCGGCTACGGGTTCGTGAAGGACTACCCGGTGGAGAAGTTCTACCGCGACGCGAAGATCGGGAAGATCTACGAGGGCACGTCGAACCTGCAGCTGCAGACCATCGCCAAGCTGGTGCTGAAGAAGTAGACTGCGGGCATGCCGGAGACCCCGCCACGCTACATTGCCGTTGAAGGGCCGATTCGCGTCGGCAAGTCGAGCTTGGCGCGCATCCTGGCGGAGCGCGTGGGCGGGCGGCTGCTGCTGGAACCGGAGGATCACCGCCACCTGCGCGATTTCTACACCGGACAGCCGGGGGCGGCGTTCCGGGCGCAGATGCACTTTCTGCTGCAGCGCTACCAGCAGTTGTCGCCGCTGGGGCCGGGACGGCCCTATGAGACGGTGATCGCCGACTACCTGTTCGAAAAAGACAAGATCTTCGCCTACATCAACCTGAGCGACGCCGAGCTCGAGGTCTACAACCCCTATTACGAACTGCTCCGGCCGCAGATCGCGCTGCCCGACCTGGTGATCTACCTGCAGGCGACGCCGGCGGTGCTGCGCCAGCGGCTGCTGCGCAAGAACCAGCCCGGCGAAGCGGCCGTATCGGACGAGTACCTGGGCGAGGTGGTGAAGGCCTATGACCACTTCTTTTTCCGCTACAGCCAGAGCGACCTGCTGGTGATCAACACCAGCGAGATTGACTTCATTGAGCGCTCCGAGGACCTGCAGGCGCTGATGCGGCGGCTGGAGGAGCCGATCTCGGGCACGCAATATTACCTGCCGCTGGGCGAGGGCCCGGGTTCACGCTAAACGGATTCGCGCTAGACTAAAGCCGTGGCAGGGCAGGCGCCCGGAATCCGACTCCCGCGGGAGCGGATATCGCAGGGCAGGCACGCTCGACCTGGCTCCCGGCCCACAATCTCGATCAGCAGGAGGGCTTGATCCCGCGCCGCGGGACGGGCACCCAAGCGTATGAGCCTCTATCCTTCCGAAACGGTGGACCGCGCCCTCAAGGTGACGCTGGCCAGCTGCCGTGCCAAAAAAGAACGCGGCGAGAAGATCTCCTGCCTCACCGCCTACGACTATCCCTTCGCGCGCCTCTTTGACGAGGCCGGCGTGGACATCCTGCTGGTGGGCGATTCCTGGGGCATGGCTTCGGCCGGGCTCGAGAACACGCTGGCGGTCACGATGGAGGAGATGCTGATCGCCGCGCGGGCGGTGCGGCGGGGCGCGCGCCGCGCGCTGGTGGTGGCCGACATGCCGTTCGGCTCCTATCACGTGGGCGCGGCGCCGGCGGTCGAGAACGCCATCCGGCTGGTGAAGGAAGCCGGAGCGGAGGCGGTGAAGCTCGAGGGCGGCGAGAGCCGCGCCGCAGTCATCGCCTCGATCGTCGGCGCGGAGGTGCCGGTGATGGCGCACATCGGGCTCACGCCGCAGTCGGTACACCGGCAGAGCGGGTATCACGTGCAGGGGGTGACGCAGGCGGCGGCGGACCAACTGCTGCGCGATGCGGACGCGGTGCAAGCGGCGGGAGCGTTCAGCGTGGTGCTGGAGGGCGTGCCGCGGGAGCTGGCGGCGGCGATTACGCGGCGGCTGGCGATTCCCGCCATCGGCATCGGCGCCGGTCCGGAGTGCGATGGACAAGTACTGGTGATGCACGACCTGCTGGGACTGAGCTTCCGGCCGCAGCCGAAGTTCGTGCGCGCCTACGCCGAATTGGCGCAGCAGGTGCGGGGCGCGGCGGAGGCGTTCCGGATGGAGGTCGAGGGCGGGACGTTTCCCGCCGACGGCGAGAGTTACCATCTGCCGAAGGCGGCGTCCGTGACGCTGCCCGCGGCCCGGTAGTGGAAATCGTGCGCGACACTTCCGCGCTGCGGGCTTGGCGCGCCCAGCTCGACTTACGCGCGGAACTGGGGTTCGTGCCCACCATGGGCGCGCTCCACGCCGGCCACCTTTCCCTGGTCGAGGCCTCGCGCCGGCGTGACGCGGTCACCGTCGCCAGCGTCTTCGTCAACCCGACTCAGTTCGGCCCCAACGAGGACTTCGACCGCTACCCACGCGCGCCGGAGCGGGACTTCGCCCTGCTGGAACGTGCC
>DAIDIF010000074.1 GCA_027451805.1 Acidobacteriota bacterium | reverse complement strand
CTTCCATGGCGCGGATCTTCGAGACGCGGCACAGGCTCGCCCAGCTCATGCGCAAGGTAATGTGCGAGCAGGGCTTCACCCAGCACGGCCGGCGCGCCGGCCGCGGGGCGGGAGGAGCGCAGCGCCTGAATCAGGGCGCGGAAATCGGTGGGCGCGACGCCGGCGCGCAGGCCGGCGGCGACGGGCACGGCGGAGTCGAGCACCTCGACCGGGAGCTGTGGATACTGCGACGCCACCAGGCCCGCGAGTTCCTCGGCATCGAGGTCGGGCAACTGGCGATCGAGCACCAGGCCGGCGTAGCGGCCCAGCTCCAGTTTCAGCAGCGCGTCCGCGCCACCTTCGGCTTCCACGCCGTCGTGGCGGGCGGCGGCCAGCGCCGCCAGCACCTGCTTACGGAAACCAACGTCACCGCTGGCGACCATGAAGGCCGCGGCGGGCAAGGAATTTGGGGGCTTGCGAGTGGGCGCGTACGTTTGCGACAAGTGGCGACTCCTGGCACAACAGAAGCTGATGCTACGAAGCAGTCTTAAGAATTCGATTAAACGCAGATTAAAGTTCTCTGGGTTTGACGGTTTTTTCTCATGCTCGTCTCAGCCTTTGACGATAGGGCTTTGCACGCCGTGGACCTTTTCGCCACTTGACCGGCGAGCACAAGCGGGACGCGCGGCGCGACCGCGCGGCGACGGCGTGCCCGCCCTTCGCCCCGCGCGGGCGGACTTCGCCGCCACCGCCGGCGATGGCGAGCGACGTGCATATTCCTGGGCGGGCCAGGTTGGCCCGCTCTTATTTCGATGCCGGTTACCTCGATTGACACCACCAGCTTGGGCGTGCGCTCGGTGACAGCGCGCAGCCCATGGATTGTGCTGCGCAGTTCGGAGAGCGTGCGCGAGCGCATACCGGCGCCGGTGTTGGCGGCGGCGGATGAGCTGCAGTGGGAGCCGGATCGGCCTCCGCGCGCGGAGGCCGCCGGAGCGTGGCTGCTCTGGCAGGCGGGCGAGCGGTGGCTGCAGGGCCGGGCGATGCAGATCCGCGGCGCCTTCCGGGTGCCGGCGCGGCGGTACTTTCTGCCGCTGCACTTTCCTTATGGTCCGGAATGGGAGCTGATCGGCCTGGAGCCGCGCTGGTATAGCGCGGCCGAGGGCGGGCAGAAGCGCGAGGACGCGGTGGAGGCGCGCATCCGCCTGGGCGCGAGCCCCGCGGCCACGCCGCCGCCGGACACCGGCGAGCCCTGGCAGCGGCTGAGCGCCGCGTTGCGGCAGGAGACGGCGCAGCCGGGTGCGGGCGTCGGCGCCCTGGCGCGGCTGGCGCAGTTCCCCGGCCTGCATTATCTCTTGCACTCGCTTTGCCTGCGCAATCTGGCGGTGGCGCTGTTGCGCGGCCAGGCCTGGGGGCAAGCCGAAACCCTGCTGCAGCAGGCCAAGCAAGCCTATCCCGACTACCGCGAGTTGGAGTATCTGCACGCGCGCCTGTTGATCGGGACGGGGAGGGGCGGCGCGGCGGTGGGCAGCCTGAAGCAGGCGACGCAGACGGCCGCGGGCGAGGAGCGGCTCTTCGTCGGCAGCGGCGGCGAAGGCGGATACCGCGCGCATTGCCTGCTGGCGCTGCTGGCCGAATCCACCGGACGGCAGGAGGTGACGATCCATCATTTTCTCAGCGGCGTGCGCGCGGTGCCGGCGCACCCGCCGGCGGTCGCCGGCCTGCTGCGCCAGCGGATGCCGCGCGCGATGTGGCCGGCGGCGGCGCAGGAGCTGACCCGGCTGGGGCGGCGCGAGCCGGAGTATCAGGACGCGATCTTCCAATTCCTGCTGCTGCACCGCGACTTCGCCGGCGCGGGCGCGGCGTTGCGCCTCTGGCCGATGCCCGGGGAACGGGAAGAGGCGTTGCGCGCGCGGCTGGAGGCCCTGGCGCCGCTGTATCGCTCGACGCGCGCGCCGCTGGCCGGCGAGCGCGCCGGGGTTGCGCTGCGCGGGCCGTTCGCCATGTACGCCAGCACGGCGCGCATCAATCGCTACCTCGCCGCCGCCTTGGAGGCGGACCCGGAGCTGGAGGTGGCGCTGGAGCCGACGCTGCCGGCGGAGGAGCAGGAAGCCGCCATCTCCCATCCCGGCGGCTGGGCCGCGGGCCTGCGGCGGCTGCCGCGCCGGCTCGACCTGACCATCCATCACGGTTGGCCGCCGGACTTCACCCGGCCGGGGGCGGGCAAGCTGGCGCTGATTCTTCCCTGGGAGTTCGGCGCGGCGCCGCGCGCGTGGGCGCGCGACCAGAAGCGGGTGGACGAGCTCTGGGTGCCGTCGCGCTTCGTGCGCGACGTGCTCGTGCGCGCCGGCGTGGCGGAGGAACGCATCCAGGTGATCCCCAACGGCGTCGACCTGGAGCTCTATGCACCGGAGGGCGAACGCCTGCGGCCGCCGGGAACGCGCGGCGTGACCTTCCTGTTTGTGGGCGGCGCCATCCAGCGCAAGGGGCTGGACGTGCTGCTGCGGGCGTGGCGGCTGGCGTTCGGGCCGGCGGACGACGTCAGCTTGGTCATTAAAGACCTGGGCGCGAACAGCTTCTACCGCCATCTCAGCTTGCGGCCTGACATCGACGCGGCGGCGCGCGACCCCGGGGCCGCGCCCCTCATTTACCTGGGCGAGGAGTGGCCGGAAGCGGAACTGCCGCGGCTGTTCCGCGGCTGCGACGTGCTGGCGCTCCCTTACCGCGGCGAAGGTTTCGGCATGCCCTTGGCCGAGGCGATGGCGTGCGCCAAGCCGGTGATCGCCACTGACGCCGGCCCCGCGCCGGAGTTCTGCCCCCGCGATGCGGGTTGGTTCGTGGCGGCGCACGAAGTGGAGGTGCCTCGCCACCTCCAGCCGCCGGAGCCGATGAGTGGCACGATGACCTGGTTCGAACCGTCGGCGGAGGGGCTGGCGGAGGCGCTGCGCGCGGCCGCCGCCTCCGGCGAGGAACGGCGGCGGCGCGGCGCGACCGGGCTGCAAGCGGCGCGCGCCGGGCTGGGCTGGCCCAGCGTAACCGCGCAGTACCGCGCGCGCATCGCCGCACTGATCCAGCGCGCGCCCGAGGAGGCGGTGGCATGAAGCTCCACCCGCGCCCCGCTGCCTTCGTGCTGGCCGCCAGCGATTACGGCCCCATCATCCTGAATCGCTTCGACCATCATCAACTGCCCGGCGGCGAGATGATCGGCATCGGCCACCACGTGCTCGCCACCGGGGCGTGCGATCCCGACGAGATCGCGGCCGAGGTCGGACTGCTGGAGTTGGCGCGCGCGTTTCGCGGCGCTGGCGTCGTCGCGCTGGACGGCGGCGCCAATATCGGACTCCACAGCGTCGCCTGGGCCCGGGCGATGACCGGATGGGGCACGCTCACCGCGTTCGAAGCGCAGGAGCGCCTCTTCTACGCGCTCGCCGGAAACCTGGCGCTGAACAACTGCGGCAATGCAAAGGCCAGGTTGGCGGCGCTCGGGGAAACGTGCGGCTCGATGCGCATTCCGCTGCCCGACTATGAGCGCCCCTCGAGCTTCGGCAGCCTGGAGTTGCGCCCGCGCCCCGACAACGAGTACATCGGGCAGGCGATTGACTACGCCGAAGCGGCGACCGAGGAACGGGCCTGCGTCAGCATTGATTCCTTGGCGCTGCCGCGGCTGGACTTCGTCAAGCTCGACGTCGAGGGGATGGAGCTGGAGGTGCTGCGCGGCGCGGGCGCGACCCTCGCCCGCTGCCGACCGATGCTGGTGGTGGAGGCGCTCAAGGGCGATCGGAACGTGCTGCAGCACTGGCTGGAGACGGCCGGGTACGCGGTGTGGGCGATGGGGGCGAACTTCGTCGCCGTGCACCAGACCGACCCGGCGCGGGAACATATCCGGCCGAGCGCGCCGTAGGCGGGCGCGCTCAGGCGGCGCCTTCGGCGAGGAGGGCGCGGAGCTTGTTCTGCAGGCTCTTGTAGCTGATCTGCAGCTTGCGGGCGGCGAGGCGGCGGTTCCAATGGGTCTCGCCGAGAGCAGCCAGAATGGCGGCGCGCTCGGCCTGCCAGGCGGCGCGGCGGCTGATGGTGAGCAGCGAGCCGCCGGCCGGCTCGGGCCCCGGCAGGGCGGGCGCGAGCGGCGCCCCGGCGGCCAGCGGCGGATGCGGCGGCGGCACGGGCGTGAGCAGCTCCGCCACCCGCGCCTCGGCATCGCCCAGCACGACGTAGCGCTTAACCAGGTTTTCGAGCTCGCGCACGTTGCCGGGCCAGGCGTAGGCGGCCATCCGGCGCAGCAGCTCCGGCCCGAAAGGCGGTGGGCGGCGCTCATAACGGACGGCGTACTGCTCCAGGAAATGGTTCGCCAGCAGGGGCACATCCTCGCAACGCTGGCGCAGCGGCGGCAGCACGAGGCTGATGACGTTGAGGCGGTAAAACAAATCCCGGCGGAACTCGCCGGCGCGCACCGCCTGCTGGAGATCCAGATTCGTGGCGGCGACGACGCGCACATCCACGCTCAGCGAGCGGCAGCCGCCGAGGCGGCTGAACTCACCGTCCTGCAGCACTTGCAGCAGCTTGGCCTGAAGCTGCAGCGGCATCTCGCTGATTTCGTCCAGGAAGATGGTGCCGTCCTCGGCCAGCTCGAACTTCCCCGACTTCTGGCGGTTGGCGCCGGTGAAGGCGCCGGGTTCGTAGCCGAAGAGCTCGCTTTCCCAAAGCTCCTGGGGGATGGCGGCGCAGTTGATCTTGACGAAGGAGGCGGCCCGGCCGCGGCGTGCGGCCAGCAGGCGGGCGACTACCTCCTTGCCGGTGCCACTTTCGCCCTGGAGCAAGACGGTGAGGTTGGTGTCCGCCACCTGCTCGAGCGTACGGCGAATGGCGGCGATGCCGGGCGATTGGCCCAGCAGCGGCATCGGGCCACGGCCGGCGTCAGGGGCGACGATGAGAGCGCGAGACTCCACGCCGCCACGGTATCGCAGCCGCGGGCCTAAAAAGAATCCCCCCAACGGGTGTGGAGCAAGTTGCCACATCGGAGCCGCGAAGGCGTACCGGGCCAAGCGGACGCGTGTTACGCGCCGACTGCATGCGCCATCTCACTCGAAGGGCAGGTGATCTTGGGCGATGGTTATGGCCAACCAACTTCAGCCGCAGGGTGTGCCGCCGCAAGCGGTGATCGAGGTCGTCAGCGAGCCCAGCGCCGAGCTTTTTGCCCATCACCTCCACGGGCTCACCGGACTGCTGCGGATGGCGCTGCTGTCCGGGGTGGAGATGACGCTGCCCACATCGCTCCACTTGCTGCTGGATGTGGCGCAAACCGTCGTCACCGCCGACCGCGAATTGGTGATCTATTCGAACCCCAGCGAGCCCGGGACGCCGATGCAAGTCCAGCGCGGCATCGGGGCCGCGCCGCCGCCGGAGGAGAACCTGCTCCACGCCTGGGTGGGGCAGTCGGGCAAGCCGCTGCGGGTGGCGGCCGGGCTGGATGCGGCGATGGACCTATTTCTGGCGCGGCTGCAGGCGCGGTTTGCCATCACGGTGCCGCTGTTCCTGAAGCATGACTGGTGGGGCTCGCTGCAGTTATTTCGCGCTCAAGGCGAGCCGTTCGATGTCATCGAAGGGCGCCTGCTGTGGTTTCTGAGCCTTTTGGCGGAGAACCAGCTTGCCCGCATTCAATCCATGGCCCAGCTCGCGCATGTGGCCTACACCGACTATCTCACCGGGCTGCGCGCCCGCGGCTACTTTGAAGAGGCGCTGGAGCAGGAGACGCACCGCGCCCTGCGGCAGTCGAGTTTGTGCGGCCTGCTGCTGATTGATCTGGACGATTTCAAGGCGGTCAACGACCGCCACGGCCACCACGCCGGCGACGAGGTGCTGCGCCAATTCGCGCGCATTCTCACGCACGACTTGCGCGACGTGGACACGGCGGCGCGCTACGGCGGCGATGAGTTCGGCGTGATTCTGCCGGATACGACCGAAACCGGCGTGCGGCTGGTGGCGCACCGGATACGCGATGCCGTGCGGCGGCATCCGTTCCGGATCCCGGAGACAGACTTGCAGGTCCAGCTCGGCCTCAGCATCGGCATCGCGCTCTGCCCCAGCGATGAGCGCAGCGGCCGGCAGCTCTTGCGGGCGGCGGACTTGGCGCTGTACCAGGCCAAACAGCGCGGCAAAGACCGGCCCCTGTTCTGGCGGGAGCTCAATCGGGCGGGGTGATGCCGCCAAGTAAGGCTTTGCGGGTTACTCTTCGGGAGGCTCGCCGGCGGGTGAAAAGGCTTCGGGGAGCAGGGCGCCGGCCCTTTTGACGAGCATCTCGACTTTGCCTTCGGCGGCGTCGAGCTGCTTGCGGCAGTCTTCGACCAGCAGCATGCCCTCCTCAAACAGCGTGAGCGACTGATCGAGCGGCAACTCGGCGCGTTCCAGTTCGGCTACGATCGCCTCCAGCCGCTGCAGGCTGACCTCAAAGCCGCCGGTTTTTCCCATGTTCGCCCTCCTCATACATGCGCGGCAGGTAGGCCGCACCCAGCAGCCCGGCCTCGGCGCCCAGCGCGCTGGGCACGATGCGGGTGGGCGTGGAGCGCGCCACCAGCGAGCGCTTGCGCACTTCCGCCATCAGGCTGGGCGCAAAGGCATCCCAGCCGCGGGCCACGCCGCCGCCGATGACGTACAGCGGCAGATTGAAAACGTTGATCATATTGGCCAGGCCAACGCCCAGCGACCGGCCAACCATCTCGAAGATTTCGCGGGCGACGACGTCGCCCTGCTTCGCCTTAATGTAGACAATTTCGGCGGTCAATTCGCCGAGGTCTTCGGCGGCACGGGCCAGTTCGGGCGAGCGGCCGACGCGGATCGCGGCCATGGCCATGTGGGTAATGGCGCCCGCGGAGGCATAGGCCTCGATGCAGCCGAGGTTGCCGCAGCCGCAGAGGGCGCCGTTGGGATCAATGGTCATGTGGCCGAGCTCGCCGGCCATGCCGTCCATGCCGTGCCAGATGCGGCCGTTGAGGATCAGGCCGCCGCCGATGCCAGTGCCGACGGTCATCATGCAAAGGCCGCTGACGTTACGGCCGGCGCCGACCCACTTTTCGCCCACGGCGGCGGCGTTGGCGTCGTTTTCAAGGATCACGTGGGTGCGCAGCCGGCGCTCGATGTCGTCGCGCACGGGAAACTCGCTCCAGCCGGGCAGGTTGGGCGACTGGCGCACGCGGCCGTTGGCGAGGTTGATGATCCCGGGCACGCCAATGCCGATGCCGAGCATGTTGGCCTGGGGCAGGCGGGACTCAATCTCGGCAATGGCAGCGCACATGTCGGCGACGACGCGTTCGCGGCCTTCCTTGACCTCGGTGTCGAGCGTGATGCGCTCGAGGATGCGGCCTTGGGCGTCCACCGCGGCGATGCGCAGATTGGTGCCGCCCAGGTCGATCCCGATGGTGAACTCATCCGCTGGGTTCTGCTGCGCCGCCATGAGGAGAAGTATATAGGCGGAGAGGCGATTCAACCCGGCGGTGAATTGCGACTCAGGACACTAGCGGCGCTGGCACTGGGGGCAGAAGTGGGCGCTGCGGCCAGCGAGGACGATGCGGCGGATGGGGGTGGCGCAGCGGCGGCAGGGCTGGCCGGTGCGGCCATAGACGCGATGGCGGAGGTGGAACCAGCCCGGCTGGCCGTCGCTATCCACATAATCGGAGATGGAGGAGCCGCCGGCGGCGATGGCCTGGCGCAGGACGGCGCGGATGGCGAGGCGGAGGCGGGCCAACCGCGGACGCGAGACGCGGCGGGCGCGGGGATCGAGGCCGGCGCGGAACAGGCTCTCATCGGCGTAGATGTTGCCCAAGCCCCGCAGCAGCTTCTGGTTCATCAGCGCGTTCTTGATGGGTGCGTTGCGGGCGCGGAAGCGGCGGATAAATTCGGCCTCCGACACCTCGAGCGGCTCGGCGCCGGGGGCGACGGCCAGGGCGGGGGCAAAGCCCGACGCCGGAGCGGGCGCGAGCGCCAGGCGGCCGAAGCGGCGGGGATCGGAGAAGTGCAGCTCGCGGCCGTCGTCCCAGGTGAAGACGGCGTGGGTGTGGGGGACGCGCGCGGCACCGGAGGGATGCAGGCAGAGGCGGCCGCTCATGCCGAGGTGCGCCAGCAGGTGCCAGCGCGCGCCGCCGGAGGCCTGGAGCTCAAGCACGAGGTACTTGCCACCGCGGTGTATGGCGACACACTCGGCCCCTGGCAGTGCGGCCAGCAGGGCCGGATCGGCGTGGAAGATCGAAGGCCGCAGCAGATCCACGGTGCGCAGACGGCGAGCGAGGATGCCGGCGCGCAGGCCGCGGGCGACGGTTTCGACCTCAGGCAGCTCCGGCATTCCAATGCTCCGCGAGCGCGGCGGCGAGCCCGGCCGCGCTGGCCTCGCCGGCTTCCGCCGCAGTGGGCAACCCGAGGGCGTCGAGCTCCGCCCGGGTGGCGGGGCCGATGGCGGCGAGTGCCACACCGCGCAGGCGCTCGCGGTAATCCCCGCCCAGCAGCGCGGCCAGGTTGCGGGCGCTGGATGGACTGGTGAAGACCACGGCCGCCACCGCGGCCGCGCCTGCGGGAAACAGCGTGCGGGCGCGCTCGGCGCTCTCCGCCGGCAGGACGGTGCGATAGGCCTCGACCAGATCGAGGCGCGCGCCGCGCCGCGCGAGCTCGCGCGGAATCAGCTCGCGCCCGGCGGCGGCGCGGGGGAAAAAGACGCGGAGGCCGGCGAGCGGCAGGGGCGCCAGCGCGGCGACCACGCCCTCGCTGCCGGCGGCCACGGGCACGATCGTGGCGTGCCAGCCTTCCTGCCCGAGGGCGACCGCGGTGGCCGCGCCGACGGCGCAAATCCAGGCGCCGGCGGCGGGGGCGAGCCGGATGCCCAATGCGCGAGCACGGGCAAAGCAGGCGCGGACGGCGTTGGCGCTGGTGAAGACATAGCCCTGGTAGGCAGCGATGGCGCGCAGGGCGCGGTCGAGGAGCGCGAACTCGGCGGGCGGCGCGATGGCGATGGTAGGCAGGTGGATGGTCTCGGCGCCAAGGGCTTCGAGCGCGGCGATCAGCGCGCCGCTTTGGCCGGCGGCGCGGGTGAGGACGATGCGGCGGCCGGCGAGAGGGCGGGGCGGCACGGCTAGGCCAGAGCGGCGGCGCGCAGGATCGCGGCGGCGCCGGCGGCGAGGAGGGTTTCGGCCGCTTCGCGGCCGAGGGCTTCGGCTGCGGCCAGCGGGCCGCGCGCCTGGGCGCGCGCCAGGCGCGTTCCGTCCGGCGAGGCGACCACGGCGGCCAGGCGCAGCTCGCCCTGTTCACAGCGGGCGAACGCACCCACCGGCGCGAGGCAGCCGCACTCCAGGCGGCGCAGCAGCGCGCGTTCGGCGGCGACGGCGGCGCCGCTTTCGGCATGGTGCAGCCGGGCGGCGAGGGCCATGGCGGCCGGGTTGGCGGTGAACGCTTCCAGCGCCAGCGCGCCCTGGCCGGCCGAGGGGCAGACGGCGGCGGGATCGAGCCACTCGCTCACCGCGTCGGCCAATCCCAGGCGCTTGAGCCCGGCGACGGCGAGCATGAGCGCATCGAAGTCGCCGGCGCGCCAGCGGCGCAGGCGGGTGTCCACGTTGCCGCGGATGGGCTCGATGCGCAGATCGGGGCGCAGCGCCAAGGCCTGCGCCTGGCGACGGAGGCTGCCGGTGGCGACACGGGCGGCATGCGGCAGGGTCGCGAGGGTGGCGCCGGGAGGGGCGACCAAAACATCGCGGGGATCGTCGCGTTCCAGGATGGCGGCGAGGGCGAAGCCCGCATCGAGCTGGGAGGGCACGTCCTTGAGGCTATGGACAGCCAGGTCAATGCGGCCTTCGGCCAGCGCGGCTTCCAGCGCCTGGGTGAACAGGCCCTTGCCGCCGATTTCGGCGAGGCGGACGTCCTGGCGCTCATCGCCGCGGGTGCTGATGATTTCGACGGTGGCGGCTTCGCCCAGCGCCTGTAGGCGGCGCCGCACCTCCCCCGCCTGCCAGCGCGCCAGCGCGGAGCCGCGCGAGCCCAATCGCCAAGGCGTCCGGGAAGCCATGCCTAGTAGTATGGCAGCGGGTCAGCTTTCGCCGTTGCTGTTGCCGGGCAGGCCGAAGAGGCGATGGATGACCTCGGTCAGCAACTGGCGATCGTCCGGGCTGGCGGCGTCCTTCAGTTCCACCAGGGGGCGGTGCAGCCACTTCTGCATCAGGCTGCGGGTGAGCATCTCGATGGCGGCTTCCTGCTCGGCGGTGAGCGCGCCGAGGCGGCGGCGCATCCGCTCCCATTCGGCGACGCGCAGGCTCTCGGCGTGGGACTGCAGCGCGCGCAGCGTCGGCACCACGTCGCGCGCGCCCTGGCGGTGCAGGAAGAGCTCCAGCTCGGCGTGGATGATCGTTTCGCCCTGATCGGCCTCCTGGCGGCGGCCGTCGAGATGTGCCTGCACCACCTGATCGAGATCGTCCACGTTGTAGACGAACGCATTTTCGAGCTGATGGACGGCAGGCGCGACATCACGCGGCACGGCGAGATCGAGAAACAGCATGGGTCGGCCGCGGCGGCGGGACAGAAAATGGGCCGCCTCGGCCCGCGAGATGAGCGGCTCGGGGGCGCCGGCGCAGGTGATGACCACATCGGCGTGCTCGCCGTGGTGCGGCAGATCGTCGAGGCGAATGGACTCGCCGCCGAATTTCGCCGCCAGGGCCTGCGCCCGCGCCAGCGTGCGATTGGCCACCAGCAGGCGATGCGCGCCCTGGCGCAGGAGATGGCGCGCCACTTCCTGGCCCATGGCCCCAGCGCCGACCAGCAGGATGGTCTTGTTGGCCAGAGTGCCGAAGATCTGGCGGGCCAGATCCACGCCCATCTGGCTGACGCTGACCGGCTGGCTGGCGATGGCGGTTTCGGTGCGCACGCGCTTGGCGGCGTGAAAGGCGCGGGTGGCGACGGCTTCGATCTCGGGGCCGACCAAGCCGGCGGCTTGCGCGGCGGCGAACGCCTGCTTGAGCTGGCCCAGAATCTGCGGCTCGCCCACGACCAGCGAGTCGAGGCTGGAGGCGACACGGAAGACGTGGCGCGCGGCCTCGGCATCCACATGGCGGTAGAAGCAGTTGGCGGGCGGCAGGCTGGACTGGCCGGTGGCGAGGGCCAGAAAGTGCAGCAGATCGGGCATCTCGCCGTCGCGCGGGGCGACGAGGATCTCCACCCGGTTGCAAGTGGAGAGGATCAAGCCTTCGCGCACGCCGGGCTGGGCGGCGAGCAGCGCCAGCGCCTGCGGGAGCGCGGCCTCGGGCAGGGCCAGACGCTCGCGCTGCTCGATGGGCGCGGTGCGATGGCTGATGCCCAGCAGAACGAGGCTCATCCTTCGGTCAACTCCATCTCATGGCTGCAGCAGGGAGTGCATGCTGCTAAGGCCGTTTGCCAGCCAACCCGCCAGCGCCAAACCGAAGCAGATCAGGGTGAGATAGGCGCTGCGCCGGCCGCGCCAACCCGCCGACCAGCGGGCGAACAGCAACACCAGGTAGACCAGCCAGGCGAGCAGCGCGAGAAATACGGTGGGATCGCGAAAGGAGATGCCGCCGAACAGCGCGTCCGCCCAGTAGGCGCCGATCGCCAACCCGGCGGTGAGCAGGGGAAAGCCGACGAGCAGGGCGCGGTAGCTGACCAGATCGAGCGTTTCCAAGGCGGGCAGGCGCGGCGCCGCCCCCATCGCCATCTGCTTGGCCTTGAGCGAGCGTTCGGAGATCACGTACAGCATGCCGCTGGCCATGGCCACCACCAAGCCGGCATAGCCGACGAGGATAAGCACGATATGGACGTAGATCCAGCCGTTGTGCAGCAGTGCCTGGGACGCCGCCGAAGGCGCGCCATGCACGCCGTAGGGAGTGAAGGTGGCGGCGAAGGCCAGCAGACTGACCAGCGGCATCACGAGCAGGCTGAGCGCCCGGGGCGAGTAGGCGCGATAGACCATGAGGAAGAACGCCGCGATCACGAACGCCAGCAGGCCGGTGGCCAGGCGGTAAAAGCTGGCGGGCTGCAACGCCGGGCCCGATGCCATCTCGACCAGGCTGACAAACTGGAACAGGTAGCCGGCGGCGACGGCGGCGCGCGCCAAGCGAAAGGCGGCATTCTGCTGGCGCGTATCCTGGAACAGCGCGGCGGTGATTACCGCCGCCAAGCCGCCGAGGTAGCAGCCCAGCGCCACCCGGGCCCAAATTAGGTTAAAGACCTCCACCATTCGGCTCTTGCGGGGGTTCGCCGCGAAATTTGATTATAAGTTGGATCCTCAGAAGAGCTGGTCCTGGCGCTTGAGGTTGCCGAAGGTGCCGACGTTGGAGAGCGAGATGCTGATCAGGAGCTGATTTTCGCGGCGTACCGTGGCGAGCGAGAAACGGCGGTATTCCATCGAGAGGCCGAAGCAGTCCCAGTTGTGGGTCACCTGCAGCGTGGTGTATTGCAACTGGCCGGTCAGGGCGTCGTAGGCGACCGAGCCGGCGATGCTGGTACCGGGCGCTTCGGCGTTGCCGTAGCCGGAGGCGAGGCGCAACTGGTCGAAGCGCGGCGGCAAGCCGGCACCCACCAAGCCCAGCGGCGGGCGCAGCAGGTAGTGGCTGCCCGAGAAGAAGGCGTTGCCGAAATGGAAGTTGCCGGTGAAAGCGCTGGCGCTGATCTGGTGGCTGTGGCTGTCGTAATCCACGCGCCATTCGCCATCGAAGTCGGCGAAGGGCGACACGCGCACCACGGAGCTGAGGGGGGAAAAGTGCAGCGGCAGGGCTTCGATGTCGAAGGGCGACAGCAGCTCGGTGGTGAGGAACGCGTTGCGCGCGCCAGGGATGAGGGCGCCGCCGAAGGTGGGATCGAAGAAGTACTTCTGCAGCAGGGTCCAGGAGATGAGCTCGCGCGACTGGCCAGGGGTCTTGCCGGCGGCGAGCAGGCGGTTGGTGAAGCCGTACTCGATTTCGCGCGTGTCGGTGAGGATATCGCGGGCGTCGAAGCGAATGATGTCGTTGGCGTTGTTGACGCCGGTGGTGTAGTGGAAGCCAAGCTGGGGCTGGAAGACGTGCTCCAGGCGGTCACCGAGGACGCCGCCAAAGCTGTCATAGACCTTTTCCAGCGCCGGCGGCCGCCACTCGAGATCGGCGCTGGCGGAGTCGCGCCAGAGGGCGCCGACACCCAACTGCGGGGCGGCGGAATTGGCGAGCAGATCGGACGCGATTTGACGCTGTGAGTAATAGGTGGAATCGACGGAGACGCCGCCGGTGAACACGCCCGCCGGCGTGGCCAGCGGCAGGGTGAGCTCGGGAGAAAGATCGACGCGCTCCATGACGCCGGTGGCGAAACCGGGCTCGCTGCGGTCGAGCAGGCCGGCGTTGGCGTCCCAGGAGAAGTAGAGCGGCAGCTTGCGGCTCAAGGCCTGCGCGTAGGCGTTCCAGTCGAGGCTGGGAAGTTGGGCGAGGGAGAGGTTGGCGTGGGGACTGGTGCCGAGAAAGTTCTGATAGCGGTGGGCAATGACGGCGAAGTCTTCGCCGTCGAACTGCTTTTCGGTGAAGCCGGTGGAGATCGCCTCGGAGTTGATCGCGCCGGCGAAGGTGTTGTTGAAGACCAAACGATAGAGGTAGGACGAGAGATAGTCGGCATCGAGCACGGTGCGGAAGCCGCCCGGGGTTTCGTGATCGCCGGTGACGCGCAGTTCCTGGCCGCCCTGCTTAAGGCGGGCGCCGTTGGCGAGCGCCAGGCCGCGATCCACCACGCCGTTGAGCTGGACGGCGAGGGCAGAGTTGCGGGTGGGCCGGCTGTCAATCGCCAGTTGATCGGCCCAGCCGCGGGCGCTGAAGTATTGGCCGCCCAGCGTGACGCTGAGATTGCGCGCTGCCGCCCAGTAGAAGGAGTCGCCGAGGGTATAGCCCTTGATGTTGCTTTTGCTGACCTCGGGCAAGAGCAGGCCGCTGTGGCGACCGGCACGGACGGTGGAGTGGGTGAGAAAGGGGGCGTAGAAGATGGGCACGTTGAACAGGCGGAAGACGGCGTGGTGCAGGGTCGCGTTCTGGCCGAGCTCGATATCCACATCGGCGGCGCTCATCTGCCAGATGGGGTTGGGAAGGGTGCAGGAGGTGACGGTGCCGTCTTCCAGGCGGTAGTGCCTGGGGCCGAGGCGGAGCAGCCGGCGGCCGGAAAAAATGAGCGGGTTGCGGGAGATGGAGGCCGGCCGGCGGCCGCGCATGCGAAGGCCGCTGACACCCTGGAAGTCGTCAAACTCGCCCGTAGAGGTGAGGAAATTATAGTCGGCGCGCGGGCCTTCGATATGAGTCTGCTCGGCGGGGCTGTCGAAGGCGACGTGGCCGGCGGCGATGGCCTCGCCAGTCTGGCTGTTGTAGGTGATGCGGTCGGCGCTGAGGCGCAAGCCGCGGGCGGTGATCAGCACGTGGCCGGTGGCGCGGTACAGCTTGCGGGCGGGCGTGATGGTGGCGTTGAGGCGATCGGCCTGGATGGTGATGGTTTGGCCGGGATGCAGGCTGCGCAGGGGCAAGGTGCGGATGGCGCGCTGGGGCGTGGCGGGCGGCGTACCCTTCTGGTTACCGCGCGGCGCGGCGGCCTGTCCGGAAAGCCCATGACAAGCGGCGAGCGCAGTGATAATCAAAAGTCTGGGCTTGAGGCGCATGGTGCGTGGTTGTCCGAACGCCCACTTCGTCCGTGTTTGTAGCTTAGCGAATTGTTCCGGTGACTTGCCCGAAATGCCAACGTGACGCCTCGGCCTGCGGCTGCCAGGCGAGCCTGCTGCCGCCGCCGCCGGAGTGGCGGCGGGAACTGCAGCACCGCGTGGACGCCTACCGCGCCCGCCGGCGCAGCCAATTGGGCGCGCGGGTGCTGGAGTTCCCGCCGGAGGCACGGCCACTGCGGCGACCGCGCGCGGAGCCGGACACGCTGGGCGAAGCGCTGGCCGACCCGGTGCCGCCGGTACCAGCGACCCTGGCGGCGCGGGCCGAGGCGGCGACCGGGGCGGCGCGGGCGGAGTGGGAACCGCTGCCGGTGGCGGCGGCGGCGAGCGCGGTGCGGATGCCCTCCCCGCCGGAGGAGGGGGAGCTGGCGGAGGAGGTGGCCCGGTTGCGGGTGGAACCGCGACGCGCCGAGCCGGGCGCAGG
>DAIDIF010000073.1 GCA_027451805.1 Acidobacteriota bacterium | reverse complement strand
GCGGCGCGCCGCGGCGGCGGCGGTGACGGTGCAGGTGTTGAGCACCAGCCAGTCGGCGGCGGCCGCCGGCGCGGCGGCGTGCCCGTCCGCCGCCAGCGCCGCCGCCAGCGCCGCGCCCTCGGCCTGGTTGGCGCGGCAGCCGAAGCTGCGCAGGTGGAAGGTGGCCATCGGTTCATTTTAGCCGCCGGGCGGAAAAGGCTTGACAGCGCCCGCCGAATGAATAATTATTCTTATGATGAATAATTATTCCATTGCGGTGGCGGGGGCGACCGGCTACGCCGGGCGCGAGCTGCTGCGGCTGCTGGCGCGCCATCCCGGCGCGACGGTGGCGGCGGGGCTGGACTCGCACGCAGCGCCGGCGGCGGCGGCGGGAGCGGAGTTCGTCTTCCTGGCGACGCCGCCGGAGGTGTCGCGGACGTGGGTGGCGGCGCTGCGGCAGACGGCGCGGCCGCCGCGGGTGATTGATCTGAGCCCGGCCTTCCGCGACGATCCGGCGGCGGTGTACGGCTGGCCGGAGAAGCACCGCGCGGCGATCCGGAATGCGGCGCTGGTGGCCAACCCAGGCTGCTACGCCACCGCCGCCAACACCGCGCTCTGGCCGCTGGTGCAAGCCGGGGCGATCGCGCCGGCGGAGATCGTCTGCGACGCCAAGTCGGGGGCCTCGGGGGCGGGGCGCGGGCTGCGGCAGGACCTGCACTTCTGCGAGCTCGAGGCCAACTGCAAGGCCTACCACGTCTACGAGCACCGGCACGCGCCGGAGATCGCGGCGCAGTCGGGGATCGAGCTGGCCAGCTTCGCCTTCACGCCGCACCTGCTGCCGACCACGCGCGGCCTCCTGGCGACGCACTACGTGCGGCCGGCGGCGGGCGCGGACCTGGCGGCGGTGTATGCGGCGGCGTACGGCAAGGAGCCCTTCGTGCGGCTGCGCGGCGGCGCGCTGCCCGAACTCAACGATGTGAACTTCACCAATTATTGCGACCTGGGCTGGAAGGTGCGCGCCGACGGGCGCCAGGCGGTGATCGTGAGCTGCCTGGACAACCTGGTGAAGGGCGCGGCGGGGCAGGCGGTGCAGAACTTCAACCTCATGGCGGGCTGGCCGGAGGCGACGGCGCTGGCATGACCACGGTGCTCAAGCTGGGCGGCAGCATCCTGGAGCCGGAGCCGCAGCCGGCGATGATGGCGGCGATTGCGGCGGCGCGCGCGGCGGGCGAGCGGCTGGTGCTGGTGCACGGCGGCGGCAAGGCGCTGACCGCGCTGCTGGCGCGGCTCGGGGTGGCGACCGAGTTCCGCCGCGGGCTGCGGGTGACCACGCCGGCGACGCTGGAGGCGGCGGTGATGGCGCTGGCGGGCGCGGTGAACACCCAGCTGGTGGCGGCGCTCAACGCCGCGGGCGTGCCGGCGGTGGGGTTGACCGGCGTGGACGCGGCGGCGGTGCGGGCGCAGGTGGAGGATCCCGAGCTGGGCGCGGTGGGGGCGGTGGTGCACACCGAGGCGCGGCTGTGGCAGGGATTGCTGGCGCTGGGCTGCGTGCCGGTGGTGGCCTCGCTCGCCGGCGACGGGCGCGGCGGGCTGCTCAACGTCAACGCCGACCAGTTTGCCGCCGCGGCCGCGGGCGCGCTCACCGCGGCGCGGCTGCTGTTCGTCACCGACGTGGAGGGCGTGCTCGACGGCGCGGGCCAGCCGCTGGCGACGGCCTCGCTCGCCGCGCTGACGCAGCTCACGCACGCGGGCACGCTGCACGGCGGCATGCTGCCCAAAGCCGACGCCTGCCGCGCCGCGCTGGGCGCGGGCGTCGGCGCGGTGCGCATTGTAGGGGCGGCGGCGGCCTTGCGCCTGCCCGAACTGATCGCCGGCCGGCTGCACGCCGGCACAACCATTACCGGATAACCCACGATGGCCACACCCACGCTTGCCACCCGCATGAAAGTCGAGGCCGAGATTCACGAATCCGCCTGGCCCGCGGGCTTTCGTTTCGCCGCCGGCCACTGCGGCCTCAAGCGCAAGTCGCCCGACCTGCTGCTGGTCACCGCGCCAGAGCCGGCGAGCTGCGCCGCGGTGTTCACCACCAACCGGCTGCAGGCGCCGCCGGTGCGGCTCTCGCGCGCGCACCTGGCGGCCGCCGGCGGGCGGATGCGGGCGCTGGTGGTGAACAGCGGCAACGCCAACTGCTCCACCGGACCGGAGGGGATGCGCGCCGCGCTCGCCACGGCGCGCGCCGCCGCCAAGCTGGCCGGCTGCCGGCCGGAGCAGGTGCTGGTGTGCTCGACCGGCGTCATCGGGCGGCGGCTGCCGGTGGAGAAGATCCTGGCGGCGCTGCCGCAGTGGGCGCGGCGCGACGACGGGCCGGCGGCGGCGGCGCAGGCGATCCTGACCACCGACACCTGCGCCAAGCTCGCCGCCGCGAGCTTTCACGACGGCGGCAAGACGTACCGCATCGCCGGCTTCGCCAAGGGCTCGGGCATGATCCATCCCAACATGGCGACCATGCTGGCCTTTGTCTTCACCGACGCGCCGCTGACGCCGGCGGCGGCGGCCAAGGCGTTGCGCGCCGCGGTGGAGGAGTCCTTCCACCGCATCACGGTGGACGGCGACACCTCGACCAACGACACCGCGGCGCTGTTCGCCTCGGGCGCGGGCAAGCTCTCGGCGCAGGGACGGCAGCGCTTTCAGGCGGGGCTGCGCCAGGTGGCGCAGGCGCTGGCGCGGCAGATCGTGGTGGACGGCGAAGGGGCGACGCACTTCGTCACGGTGAAGGTCGAGGGCGCGCGCACCGCCGCCGACGCCGACCTCGCCGCCCGCACCATCGCGCACTCGCCGCTGGTGAAGACCGCGCTCGCCGGCGCCGACGCCAACTGGGGGCGGGTGCTGGCCGCCGCCGGGCGCAGCGGCGCGCGCTTCGATCCCGAGCGGGCACAGATCTGGTTCGCGGGCGTGCCGGTCTACCGCCGCGGGCGCGCGATCGACTTCGACGAGGCGGAAGCCAAGCGGCGGCTGGAGCTGCCCGAGGTCGAGGTGCGCATCCACCTCGGCGCCGGGCGCGCGCAAGCCTGGATGTGGACGTGCGATTTGACCGAGGGCTACATCCGCATCAACGGCAGCTACCGGACGTAAGCTGCGCTACCATGGGGCCATGGTTGGGCCGGTAGCGATCCCCGACAAGCTGTATTTCAAGATCGGCGAAGTGGCCCGGCTGGCCGGGGTCGAGCCCTACGTGCTGCGGTTTTGGGAGAGCGAGTTCCCGGCGCTGAAGCCGGGCAAGAGCCCCACCGGGCAGCGGATGTATCGCCGGCGCGAGGTGGAGCTGGCGCTGCGCATCAAGGCGCTGCTGCATGAGCAGGGCTTCACCATCGCCGGGGCGAAGAAGAAGCTGAAGGCGGAGCACGAGGGGCGCAAGGCGCAGGCGGCGCTGCCGCTCTCCGGCGGGCGCGACCGCGAGCTGCTCGATCTGGCGCGGGCGGAGCTGGCCGCAATCGCGGCGATGCTGGCGCGGCGCCCGTGCTAGCGCGCCCGTGCTAGACTGGCCTTACCCCGCAGTTCCCTTCCCTCCGATTTCGGGACGTAGCGCAGCCCGGTAGCGCACTTGCTTGGGGTGCAAGGGGTCGCGAGTTCAAATCTCGCCGTCCCGACCAAAAGCCCGGTGTACGCTCAACCCCGCCCCGCCGCGCTGTACTTGCCGGCGGCGCGCTCAGCCGCGCCCACAGGGTGGCCGGGTCGGGATCGAAGACGAGTTCGGGCGTCGCCGCGAGGATGGTCCAGTAGCCGGCGGCGATTTCGTGTTGGAGCTGGCCGGGCTTCCAGCCGGTGTAGCCCTGGTAGACGCGGAAGGCGGACGACGGTTCGATCGCGTTGAGCGCCAGGTCCATGAGGTTGCGGTTGTCGCTGGCGTAGAGGCCGGGCAGGACGGCTTGCGCTTCATGCAGCGGGCCGGCGATCTGGAGCAGGCAGAAGAGGCGGGCGGGAGCGACCGGGCCGCCGTGGTAGGCGGTGTCGGTGCGCTCCTGCGCGGAAGGCGTCTTGGGGAACAAACGCGCGAGCGGCGTCTTGCCCGGCTGGTTGATCACTAGGCCGGCGGCGCCTTTGCCGGAGAGGCCGACCAGCAGCACCACGGCATGCCGGAAGCGGCCGTCGGGCACCGGGGCGCGGGACACGAGCAGCTGGCCCACGGCCAAATCCCTGGGGTGATGCGACTGCGCGGCGGCCAGCGGGGCCAGCGCGTAGAGCGCGGCGGCCACGGCGGCCAGGCGGCAGGCGGCGCGGCTGGGGCGGTGGCCAGGCATGTTGCCCAGCGGCCAGCATAGCACCGCGCCGCGCGCCC
>DAIDIF010000072.1 GCA_027451805.1 Acidobacteriota bacterium | reverse complement strand
GCAGTTCAGCCGCCGCGGCGAGCTCGATCGCATGGTCAGCGGCTCGCGCGGCTACCGCCTCGCCACCAACGGCAGCAAGGTGCCGGTGCAATGGCTGATGGGCGGTCTGGGCCACGGCTCTGGCAAGGACCAGGCCTGGGGGATGTTCGTGCATCAGCCTCTCGGGCCTTTCGATCTGCGCGGAGCGGAGGGAATCCACACTCCCGCGCCATCCGCCGCGTCCTCGCCGCTGGCCGCCGACCTCTTCCTCTCCTTGGGCACGCCGGTCGAGTTGATGGGCGAGTACGCCGCCATCACCGGCCATCCGGAAATGCCGCCGCTCTGGGCGCTGGGCTACCTGCAATCGCATCGCACCCTGGGCGCGCCGGAAGACATCCTCGCCGAGGCGCGGATGTTCCGCGAGAAGCGCCTGCCGTGCGACGCGATGATCTATCTCGGCACCGGATTTTGCCCCAATGGGTGGAACACCGCCAACGGCTCCTTCACCTGGAACGCGCGCGCCTTCCCCGATCCGCCCGCCGCGCTGGCCGCGCTCCACCGCGACCACTTCAAGGTCGCGGTGCACATCGTCCTCGACGGGCGCCGGCTCACCGGCACGGTCGCCGACGCCTGCACGCATCCGGCCCCGCCGCTGCCGCAGATTCCCGACCGCGCGGTCGGCTGCTACTGGCCCTTTCACCGCCCGCTCTTCGAGGTTGGCGTCGACGGCTGGTGGGCGGACGAGGGCGACGGTTTCGACGCGCCCTCCCGCCTGAACCGCAATCGCATGTACTTCGAGGGCGCGCAGCTCGATCGCCCCAACCGGCGCGTGTTCGCGCTGCACCGCAACGGCTACGCCGGCATGCAGCGCTTCGCCGCCTTCCTCTGGTCGGGCGACGTCTATTCCACCTGGCTGACCTTGAAGACCCAGATCGCCAACGGCATCAACGCCGGCCTGAGCGGGATTCCGCTCTGGGGCACCGACATCGGCGGATTCGTCCCCACCGCCGAGTACACCGGCGAGCTCTACGCGCGCTGGTTCCAGTTCGGCGCCTTTTGCCCGCTCTTCCGCTCCCATGGACGCGACTGGCGTCTGCACCTGCCCTGGGGCTGGAACACCGGCACGCTCGGCGTTCCGGAGGCGCCCAACTACCATCCCTCCGCGGCCGAGCTGCACAACCCGGCCATCGAGCCCGTCTGCCGCCGCTACCTCGAATTGCGCTACCGCCTGCTGCCCTACCTCTACGCCGCCGTGCGCGAGGGGTGTGAGACGGGTGTGCCGGTGATGCGCGCCCTGTGGCTGCATGATCCCGGCGACGCCGCGGCCGCGCAGTGCGGCGACGAGTACTTGTTTGGGCGCGACCTCCTGGTGGCGCCGGTATACGTGCCGGGCGCGACTTCGCGGGCCGTCTATCTCCCGCCCGGCGACTGGTACGACTGGTGGACCAACGAACGCATCGCCGGCGGCCGCACCATCGCGCGGCCGGTCGACTTGGCGACCATGCCCCTCTATGTGCGCGCCGGCGCGGTCCTGCCGCTCGGCCCGGTGCGGCAGTACACCGGCGAGCCCTCGAGCGAGCCGCTGCGCCTGCACGTCTACCCCGGCGCCGACGGCGCGGCGCAGGTCTACGAGGACGACGGCGACACCTTCAACTTCCGCCGCGGCGAGTTTATGCGCATCAACCTCACCTGGCAGGACCGCACTCGCCGCCTCCGCCTCGAGCTTGCGCCCGGCGCCCGGATGCTGCGCCCCGCCGGCCGCGCGCTCATCGCCCAGTTGGCCGGAAGCCACAAGCAACATCGGCTGACCTTCCACGGATCGAGCCTCGAGGTTACGCTCTAGCAAGGTTGCGGCCATCCCCCGCCCCTTTGTATCGGAATCCTGATACACTTCGGCGCGATGACCTAAAACTGCTCGAGGAGTCGAGGACACAGGCGCAACCGGCATGTGTCGGTGTTTGGCCTGGAGGGGGGTTCAAGCCATGATTGCGGACATCAGCAGCCTATTGGGTCCGATTGCTTTCATCTGCGGCGCGATCCTCACGCTGGGCGCGATGGTCATGGGGATTGTTTTCCTCCTGAGCCTGCAGCGTGCTCTCGATCGCTGCTCCCCGGGGAACCGCACCCTGGCGCCGGGTAAAGTCTGGCTCTGCCTCATCCCCGTGTTCAATGCGGCATGGATCTTTGTCGTGGTCAGCCGCGTCGCCAGTTCTCTGCGCCGCGAATTTGAGTCGCGCGGCGCTCCATCGGGCGACTACGGCCGGGCGATTGGCCTGACGTACGGCATTTTGGCCGCGACCGCGCTCGCGGCGTCCCTCATCGCCTTCGTTGCCCCGGTTGCCGCCGTTATGCCCGGTGACGAAGCGGCCGCGCGCGCTGCGGCGATCCTCCCCTTCACGGGGGCCATGGATGCCACGGTGGGAATCGCGTGCCTGGTCTGCTTGATTGTGTTTTGGGTCACAATCTCCGGCTATTCCAGGACGCTGCGGCGGGGCGCGGCCGCGCTGGAAGCGGGCTGGGGCCGCAAGCCGGCCGAGGTTGCGGAAGGCTCGCACCTGGGCCAAGCCTGGCTGGCGCTGTTGATCCTCATGCTCGCGGCGGCAGCCCAGCAAGTTCAGGCCATCGCGCTGACCTGGTTCTCCCGGCCGTTGCAACATCAGTTCGGGCTTACGCTGCCGGACTTGGGCGTCGTCTTTTCCTCCTACACCTTCGGTCTGATCGCCGGCTGCGTTCTGATGACCATCGTCACCTGCCTGTGCGGCACGCGCTGGGGGCTGGCGGCGGCCCTGGTCGGAATGTCGCTGGCCTCGGCCGGCTGGACGCTGGTCTCCGGCCAATCCGGCTTGATTGCCGCCCGCGCCTGCTCCGGCTTCTTCGCGGGCGGTCTGCTCCCGGCCGCCATTCAGTCTTTGCGCGAATACTTCCCTTCGTCCAAGCGGCCGCTCGCGATCGGCATCTTCATCGCCTCAAGCCCCCTGGCCGCGCTGCTGGCGTTGCCGCTTGGCCCGCGGATTGCGGCGGCCATGGACTGGCGGACGGCGATGACCTATACGGGCGCGCCCTCGCTCGTCGTCGCGGCGCTGTGTTGGTTCATCTGGCGGCGGCCCGCGCGCCCCGCCCGTCCCCTCAGCGTCTCCGCCGCAGGCATCGTCTCGACCGTCATGCTGGGCGCGGGCGTCCTGTTCTGCGCCCCGCTGCTGATCTTTGTTCAGACTTGGGCTCCGATGCTGGCGCAGCGGACGGGCGCCGGCCTGGCGGGGTTCCCGGCGGTTGCGATCGGCGCCGGCGCCGCCGGGGCGTTGATCGCCGGGGTGGCGGCGTGGGCGGCGATGCGCGCCGGCGCGAGCTCGTGGCGGGCCCGCGCGGCGCTGCTCACGCTGTGTGGCGTGCTGCTGTTGATCGCGGGCCTCTGGGGCGCCTCCCGCAGCGACAGCGTCTGGCTGCTGTCGGCCCTGGTCGTGGGGGCTTTCCAGGCATGGTCCACGCTCCTGTACGCCGCCGTCGCCGACACTCTGCCGATGCGCGGCGTCAGCGTCGGCGCCGCCGCCGGGACGATCATCCTGGCCGAGGCTGGGCTCTTGGCCACGCCCTGGCTGGGCGCGATGATGACCGCCGGCGGCCCCGAGGCCGTCTTCGTGGTCGCGACCGGCCTGGCGGCCGCCGGCCTGGCCTGCGTCGCCGTGCTCGCCTGGTTCGTCCACCCCGGCGCGCCGCGCCGCCCAGCTGCCGGGCCTGCCGCGGCGTGAGCCCCGCCCCAGGGCGTCGCCACCGCCCAACCCCGCACTCCGGCTTGCAAGCACCAGCGCAAGGCCGTGCTACCAGTTGACCCAAAACCCAAAAACTGGCACAGGGGAAAGTAGAGAGGTAGGCTGGGCGTGGCAGCAGAGGAGGAAGAGGGTTGCCACGAAAGGGACACAGCGAAGAGGAGATCCTGCGGGCGCTGCGGGAGTCGGAAGCTGGCCGGCGGACGACTGAGATCTGTCGGGAGCACGGCATCAGCTCGGCGACGTTTTACGTTTGGAAGCGGCGATACGCGGGACTTGGGCTGAGTGAGCTGCGCGAGCTACGGCAGCTAAGAGAGGAAAACGGCAAGCTGAAGGGGCTGGTGGCGGATCTGTCGCTTGACCGCCATATCCTGCAGGAGGCCCTACGAAAAAAGGTCTAAGGCCTCGCCAGCTGAGGGAGCTGGCCCGATGGGCGCAAGCTTGCTTTCAAGTGAGCGAACGCCGTGCGGCGAGGCTAGTGGGGGTGGCTTTGGGGACGCTCCGGTATCAATCGCGGCGTGCCAGTCAGGCGCCGTTGTTGCACCGGCTGCGGGAACTGGCGTCGGTGCGGGTCCGGTTCGGCTATCGGCGTCTGACGGTCCTATTGCGGCGGGAGGGCTGGCTGGTGAACGCCAAGCGCATCTACCGGCTATACCGCGAGGACGGGCTGGCGGTGCGGACGCGGCAACGGGCGAAGGCGGCAGGACGGCAGCGGCGGCCGTTGGCGGCCGCGGTAAGGCCGAATGAGCGGTGGAGCATGGATTTTGTCCATGATCGCCTGGCGGACGGGAGAAGCTTCCGCGTCCTGACCGTCATCGATCAGTTCACGCGGGAATGTTTGGCGCTGTGGGCCGAGGGCTCCCTGACCGGCGACAAGGTCGCGCGCCGTCTCGATGCCATCGTAGCCAGGCGCGGGGCGCCAGCGTCGATCACGGTGGACAATGGCAGCGAGTTCGCCAGCCGCGCCCTGGACCATTGGGCGTATCGCTATGGCGTCCACCTGCAGTTCATCCGGCCGGGCAAGCCAGCCGAGAATGGCTTCATCGAAAGCTTCAACGGGCGGCTCCGGGACGAGTGCCTCAACGCCCACGTCTTCCTCAGCCTGGCCGACGCACGGGCGCGGCTAGAGGAGTGGCTGCAGGATTACAACCGGCATCGGCCGCACAGCGCTTTGGGCGACCGGGCGCCGGCCGATTTCGCCGCCGATTGGAGCCGGCCTCCGGCGCTCGCCAAGCTCGCGCCGGAGGCCGGCTCCATGGGAATTCCCAGGCCCATACTGGAGGTTCTCAATTGAGTCTCTGGAGACTCATTCTGGCCAGCAAAATCGGCCATTTCCGCCATGCCCAAGCCGTCGCTCTCTAGCTTCGACCGTCACAGTTTCGCGGGGCAGGTCAGGCCTTGGGCAGGAATGACCGCTTTGTCCCAGCCTCCTGGGTGCAATATTTTGTCGAAATCGAGAGAACCTCCGGCCAAGTTCCACGCAATAGAAAGCTTCGTCCGTGGTGGCTGGCGCGCAATCTGATCGATCTGGGCCGGAGTGAGCAGGGCCATGCTTCGCAGCTTCTCCAACACGCGGTTGGCGAGCTCCGACCAATCCGGGCAGCCCGCTAGGCACGAGGCGCCCGCGCCAACGAAAGGCACGAGCGTTTTCATTAAAGAGGCGTCTCTGAGCCCTTCGGGTATCTGCGGAAGTGGTCGAAGCCCTGCGCTTGGCATCATGCCAAGGAAGTCTCCAGTGCAAGTTCGTCTACAAAATCATCTACAGCGGAATTTTAGGGTAGGGCAGCAGAACGCTGCAACCCCTTGAAAATGTTGGTCGGGGCGAGAGGATTTGAACCTCCGACCCCCTGGTCCCGAACCAGGTGCTCTACCAGGCTGAGCCACGCCCCGACAAGGAGTTGATTATATCAGTCGCGGGCGGCCGCGGTGCCTCCGCCGGCGGCCTTCATCTGCGCCAGGTGGCGCTCCGAGTGGTAGCCGACCAGGCGCAGCCACTGCCATGCGTTGAGCTCGCCCAGCGCCGGGTGCATCCGGACGCGCTGCTCCAGCTCCGCCCGCCGCGGCACCAGCGCCAGCAGGCGCTCGCGCCCCGCCGCGAATGCCGCCCGGAATTCGGCCACTGTCTGCTTGCCTTGCGGATGCGTCGGCGGCGGCGCTTCCACCTTGGTCGTGGCCACCGCGACCGCGGCCAGCTTCGGCTCCTGCGCGGCGGTGCGCTCGCGCCAGTCGCTCTCGGCCGGTTGGTCGAGCATCGCCGGCAGG
>DAIDIF010000071.1 GCA_027451805.1 Acidobacteriota bacterium | reverse complement strand
TCCAGCCGCACCCGCGCCGCCCGGCTCAGTTCGCGTTTCTCCCCGAGGCGCGCCAGCCGGCGCGCCTCGGGGACCCATTGGGTTTGCATGCGTTCACTCTACCCTCGAGTGTCACGCATCATTCTGAACCAGCTCAGGCGGTGCGGGGACTCCTTGACAGCTTAGGAGAAGCGGCGTAGTCTCCCCTTATCTTCTTAGGAGGGGGGCGACCATGGATCGAGAGACGCAAATCCTGCCCGGCACGGTCGACCTGCTGATTCTGAAAGCGGTGTCGTTGGGCCCGCAGCACGGCTACGGCGTGCTGCTGCGCATTCAGCAGATCTCGGGCGGGGCGCTGCTGGTCGAACAGGGGGCGCTCTACCCGGCGCTGTTCCGGCTGCTGCGCAAGGGGCTGTTGAAGGCGCACTGGGGGGTATCGGAGAACCGGCGCAAGGCCAAGTTCTACGAGCTCACGGCGGCGGGGCGCAAACGGATGGGCGCGGAGACCGAGGGCTGGAACCGGCTGGCGGCGGGGATCGCGACGGCGTTGCAGGCGACGGCGGAAGAAGCGTGAGGGCGAGACGATGAAACGGCTCGACTGGCTGTGGCGGCGCAAGCAGCTCGAAGCCGAGATTGCGGGCGAGGTGGCGAACCACCTGGCGGAGCGGGCGGAGGAGTTGGAGCGGCGCGGGCTGCCGGCGCAGGAGGCGCGGCGGCGGGCGCGGCTGGAGTTCGGCAGCCCGGAGAAGTACACCGAGCAGGCACGCGAGGCGGCGGGCACGCACGCGCTGGCGACGCTGGCGCAGGATGCGCGCTACGCGGCGCGGCTGCTGCGCCGCTCGCCCGGCTTCACGCTAACGGCGGTGCTGCTGCTTGCCCTGGGTATCGGTGCCAACGCCGCCATCTACAGCATGGTGGACTGGCTGCTGCTGCGGCCGTTGTCGGTGGCCCAGCCGGGCCAGCTCAGCTACCTGGTCGCCGACACCGCCAGCGGCGGCCACAGCAACGGCCTGTCCTATCCGAACTTCCGCGATATTCGGGCGCAAACCGGCGCGGTCTTTTCGGGCATGGCCGGCGTCGAGCCCTTCCAGTTGGACGGCATCACCAGCGGCGGCGCGACCAGCACGCTCTGGACCGGCTACGTGGCCGGCGATCTGTTCGGACTGCTCGGTATCCATCCCGCCCTGGGCCGCTTCTTCCGTCCCCCCGGCGGCGACGACGCCAGAACGCCGGCGGAACTCGTCCTCAGCTACGCGTACTGGGCGTCGCACTTTGGCGAACGGCGCGATGTCGTCGGCGCGACGGTGAAGGTCAACGGCCGCCCGTTCACCATCGTGGGGGTGACGCCGCGCCGCTTTCATGGCGTCCTCCCGGTGCTCAACACCGACGCCTATGTGCCGATCCGCTTCGTCGCCGGAGAGATGGGCGGAAGCACCGATCCGCTGCACGACCGGGCCGGCGGCGCCGGCCTGATTGTGGTGGGGCGGCGGCGCCCCGGCGTTCCGCTGGCGCTGGCGCAGCCGGCGCTGGCGGTGGTCGGGCGGCGGCTGGCGGCCGCCTACCCCAAGCAGGATCCCTGGCGGGCGCTGCGCGCGCTGCCGCTGACGTCGGAGCCGCCCGGAGCGGCGGCGGCGGGCGCGAGCGATCCGCTGCACCTGGTGGCGGGGCTGTTTCTGGCGTTGGCGGCGATGGTGCTGCTGCTGGCCTGCGTGAACATCGCCAATCTGCTGCTGGCGCGCTCCGCCGTGCGGGCGCGGGAGATGGCGGTGCGGGCGGCGCTGGGCGCCGGCCGGTGGCGGCTGCTGCGCCAGATGCTGACCGAGAGCCTGTTGCTGGCGCTTTTGGGCGGCACGGCCGGGCTGCTGGTGGCCGCGCTCGCCTGCCACGCGCTGGACGCGCTGCCGCTCGGCGCCGGCGTGCCCATCACCCTCAGCTTCGCCCTCAACGGGCGCGTCTTCCTCTACGCACTGGGGATCGCGCTGCTCACCGGGCTGGCGACCGGCATCGTGCCGGCCTGGCAGGCGGCGCGGCTGGCGCCGGATGCGGTGCTGCGCGCGGGTGGCCGCGGCCTCACCGGCGCGCGCACGCGGTTGCGCTCCACGCTGGTGACGCTGGAGATCGCCGGCTCGCTGGCGTTGCTGATCGTGGCCGGGCTGTTTACCCGCAGCTTGACGATGGCACAGCACGCCCACCTCGGCTTTGACCCGAACCCGGTGGTGAACCTGAGCTTCGATCCGCACACCGCGGGCTACGGCGAAGCCCGCGGCGCCGCGTTCGCCGATGCGCTGCTACGCCACATGCGCGCCGTGCCGGGGGTGGCGTCGGCCAGCGTCGCCGCGGCCATTCCCACGGGCCTGGTCAGCTACGGCGGCAGGATCACCGTGCCGGGCCACCCCACCGCGCCCGGGCACTCCCCGGCGGTGGACTACAACGCGGTGACGCCGGGCTACTTCGCCACCCTCGGCATCCCCCGCTTGCGCGGGCGCGGCTTCCTCCCCGGCGACGACGCCGCGGCGCCGCGCGTGGCGGTGATCAACCAGGCGATGGCGGAGCGGTTCTGGCCCGGGCAGAACCCGATCGGGCGCCAATTCTATCGCAGCCGCGACCGCCGCCGCCGCCCGATTCAGGTGGTCGGCATCGTGGGCAACAGCGTCACCGGCAGCCTCGGCGAGACCCCCGGCGCCTACTACTACGTCCCCTTCGCCCAGCATTATTTGGCGCCGGCAACGCTGCAGATCAAGCTCGCGGGCGCGGACGCGGCCACGGTGCTGGGCGAGGCGCGGGCCGCGGCGCGGCGGCTGCAGCCGGCGCTGGCGGTGTACGACGGCCAGACCATGACGGCGGCGATGCACGGGTTGAACGGGCTGCTCATGTACCAGCTCGGCGCCGGACTGGCGGCCGCGATGGGACTGCTGGGACTGGCCATGGCGGTGATCGGCGTCTACGGCGTGATCGCCTACGCCGCCAGCCAGCGCACGCAGGAGATCGGCGTGCGCCTCGCCCTCGGCGCCTCCCGCGCCAGCATCCTGCGCATGGTGCTGCGCCAGGGGCTGAGGATCACCGCCGCCGGGCTGGGGCTGGGCCTCGCGCTCGCGGCGCTGCTCGCGGGCGCGCTCGGCAGCCTGCTGATGGGCGTACGCCCCCACGACCCGCTGACCTACGCCGCGGCGACGCTGCTGCTCGCGGCGGTGGCGCTGCTGGCCGGCCTGGCGCCGGCGCGGCGCGCCATGCGGCAGGACCCGGTCGCGGCGCTGCGCTGCGAGTGAGCCCGGGGCGGCGCGCGCAGCCGGCCTGGTGCTTTTCGCGGTTGAGGCGTTCGCCGGCGGCGGCCGCCTCCGGCGCGGCGGGAGGCAGCGGCGGCATCTGCGCCCTGGTTGTAACTCGGAGAGATACATTCCGGCGGCCGCCCGGGCTCTGGGCGCCCCAACCTGCGCCAGATGCGGTAGGCTGGATGGTTATGGGCACGGCAACCAATCCCGCCTCCGCCGCCATGGTGGAGGTGCGCGACCTGCGCAAGAGCTACGGCAAGCTGGAGGCGGTGCGCGGGGTGAGCTTCTCCATCCCGGAACGCACCATCTTCGGCCTGCTGGGACCGAACGGCGCGGGTAAAACCAGCATCATCGAGATGATCGAGGGCCTGCGGGTGCCTGACGGCGGCAGCGTGCACGTGTGCGGGTTACGCCCGATCGAGGACGCGATGCGGGTGCGGGAACTGCTGGGGGCGCAGCTGCAGACCACGTCGCTGCCGGACAAGATCCGGGTGCGCGAGGCCTTCGAGCTGTTCGCCAGCTTTTACGCCAACCCCGCCGACGTGGACGAGCTGCTGGGCTGGGTGGGGCTGCAGGCCAAGAGCGCGACCTTTTTTCAATACCTCTCGGGCGGGGAGAAGCAGCGGGTGGCGCTGGGGCTGGCGCTGGTGGGCAATCCGAAGATGCTGTTCCTGGACGAGCCCACCACCGGGCTGGACGCCAAGATCCGGCGCGAACTGCACGAGCTGATCCTGCGGCTGCGCGACCAGGGCAAGAGCATCCTGATCTCGACCCACTACATCGAGGAAGCCGAGCGGCTGTGCGACCAGGTCGGGATCATCGACCAGGGCAAGCTGCACGCGATCGGGCCGCCGCGCCAATTGATCGAGGAAGAGGGCGCGGGCGACCGGCTGGAGGTGACGCTGAGCGCACCCATCGGCCTGGACGAGCTGAAGGCGCTGGCGGGGGTGGAGGCGGCGCAAAGAACGCCGTCCGACAATGGGAGCGCCAGCTACTTCCTGCGCGGGCGCAGCGGCGGCAAGATGCTGGCGTCGCTGGCGGTGTACGCCGACAAGCTGAACAACGAACTGATCGAGGCGCGCATCGCGCACACCTCGCTGGAGGATGTCTACCTGAGTCTCACCGGACGGAGGATGGGGGAATGAGCCGACTGCTGCGCATGGCCTGGATGAACGTGCTGCTGAGCTACCGCGTGCGGATCGCGTTCTTCTTCACCTTCATCTTTCCGATGATGTTTTTCTTCATCTACTTCTCGCTCTTCGCCAAGGGCAATCCGTTCGCGGTGGAAGCGCTGATGGGGCCGCTGATCAGCTTCAACGTGATCAGCAACGCCCTGTTCGGGCTCTCGGTGCAACTGGTGACCATGCGCGAGCGCGACATGCTGCGGCGCTACCACCTGGCGCCGCTGCGGCCGGTGGAGATGGTGGGCAGCCGGCTGCTGAGCAATTACCTGCTGTTCCTGCCGGTGGTGGTGCTGCAATATGCGCTGGCGGTATGGATGTACAAGATGCCGGTCGAGGGCTCGCTGTTCGCGCTCTGGCTGGTGTTCACGCTGGGCTATTTGGCACTGGGCTCGATCGGGCTGGTGGTAGCCGGCATCGTGGACACGGTGCAGGAAGCGACGGTGTGGAACCAGATTTTGTTCTTCGCGCTGCTGTTCCTCACCGGCACCACGCTGCCGCTGGTCTCGCTCTCCCACCTCCTCCAGCAAGCGGCGCTGTTCATGCCGCCCACGCTGATGATCCTGGGCAGCGCCGGCATCATGCTGGGCGGGCAGGGGGTGCTGCAGAACCTGCATGTGATCATCGGCCTGGCGCTGATCACGGCGTCCTGCCTGGGGCTGGGGGTGGCGCTGTTCCGCTGGGAAAAGGAGCAGAAGACCACGCGGCGGGGGCGGCTGCAGGCGGCGCTGGCCCTGATCCCGATCCTCTTTGTCGGGCTGTGGCTGAACGCCTCCCCCGGCTTCCAGCGCACGGATCGGATGTACCTGCAGCATTCGGCGCAGGCGCTCAACGGCCGGCGCGCGATGCCGGCGCTCACCCAGCCGCCTAAATAGCCAGGACAACCTTGCCGAAGGGATGGGATTCCGCCAGATAGCGGTGGGCGGCGGCGGCCTGCGCCAGCGGGAAGACGCGGTCCACGACCGGCCGCAGTTTGCCGGCGGCGACGGCGTCGAGCACCTCGTCGAGGTCGGCGCGGCGGCCCATGTACGAGCCCTTCAGGCGCAACTGGCGGGAAAACAGGAAGCGCAGATCCACTCGCGCATCGTAGCCGGTGGTGGCGCCGCAGGTGACCAGAACGCCGTTGGGGGCGAGCGCGCGCAGGCTCTGCTCCCAGCTTGCCTGGCCGACGTGCTCGACGACCACGTCCACGCCTTCCGGCGCGAGCTGCTTGACCGCGCGCGCGACCGGCAGGTTCGAATCGTAGTGGTCGATCACGGCGTCGGCGCCCAAACCGCGCGCGCGCTCGAGCTGCTCTTTGCGGGCGGTGGCGAACACGCGGCAACCCCAAAGCTTGGCGACCTGCACCGCGGCGATGCCCACCCCGCTGGCGGCGGCCCAGACCAAGACGGTTTGCCCGGGACGGACGCGGGCGCGGCGCACCAGCATGTTCCAGGCGGTGAGAAAGACGAGCGGCATGGAAGCGGCGGTGGTGAGGTCCAGGCCGGAAGGCAGCGGCAGGACGGAGCGGCGGGGGACGGCAATCAGCTCGGTATAGCCACCATCACGCTGGTAGCCGAGCATCTGGTAGCGGCGGCACTCGTTGTCGCGACCGGCGAGGCAGGCGTGGCAGAGGCCGCACCCGACGCCGGGCGCCAGCAGGACGGCTTCGCCGGTGGCGGCGAGCTCGCCGGCGATATCGCTGCCCAGGATCCGCGGCAGTTCCATCTTGAGGGTGGGAAAGCCGGCGCGGAGGGTCAGATCGAGATGGTTCAGGGCGCAGGCGCGGATGCGCACCAGAACCTCATCCGGCGCGGGCACCGGATCGGGAACGGCCTCGGCGACCAGCACCTCCGGGCCGCCATGCGCGTGGATGCGTAGTGCTTGCACATGCCCAGCCTAGCAGGGTTGTGGCGCGTCGCCCGAAGGCGTGCGCCGTGATGCCGGTAGCGGAAGCCAGCCACGGCGGACTGTTATAATCACTTCTGAGATGGCGGCCAGCAGCGAACTCATTCGCAGTGTCGAAGTGGAAGTTCCCGCAGGGGAAGTGGAGCGGGAATCCCTACGGATTGCCCAAGGATTCCAAAAGCGGGCGCGCATACCCGGGTTCCGGCCTGGGAAGGCGCCGCTGAGCCTGGTGCGGCAGCATTTCGAGGCGAAGATCCGCGAGGAGACGCTGGAAACGCTGATTCCGGCGCACTTACGGGCGGCGTTCGAGCGCGAGAACCTGGATCCGGTGTCGCAGCCGCAGTTGGGGCCGCTGGATTACCAGCCGGGGGCGGCGCTGAAGTTCAGCGCCAGCTTCGAGATCATGCCGACGTTCGAGCTGAGCGACTATCATGCGTTGCGCATCAGCTCAGCGCCCGTGAGCGTGAACGCGGCGGACGTGGAGGCGGAGTTGGAGCGGCTGCGGGAGCGGCACAGCCGGCACGAGGCGGCGACGGCGGAAGCAGCGGTGGATGGCCTGATTGCCATCGCCGAGGCCAAGACGGTGGGCGAGGGCGCGACGGCGGCATCGCCAGAGGCGGCGCAGGAGATTGCGGTGGAAGTGGGCGGGGCGGACACGCTGCCGGAGTTCAGCGCGGCGCTGCGCGGGATGAAGCCGGAGGAGGAACGGGAGCTGGAGGTGAACTACCCGGCGGAGTATCCGGCGAAGGCGCTGGCGGGGCAGTCGCGGCGCTACCAGTTGCGCCTGCTGCGGCTGGAACAGAAAGTGCTGCCGGAGCTGAACGACGAGTTCGCCAAGGGAGCCACCGGGGTGGAGACGGTGGCGGAGCTGCGGCAGCGGATCGAAGCCGCGCTGCGGGCGGAGCGCGAGCACGAGGCGCGGCACGCGGCGGAGGAGCAGTTGGTGGATCAACTGCTGGAGCAGAACCCGTTTCCGGTGCCGCAGACGCTGGTGGAGCGCCGCATCGAGGCCCGCATCGAAGGCAACCTGCGCGGGCTGGCGGAGCAGGGCGTGGATCTGCGGAAATTGAAGCCGGACTGGGCCAAACTGCGCAGCCGCCACGAGCCGGCGGCGGAGCGCGAGGTGCGGGCGGCACTGGTGCTGGAAAAGATCGCGGCACGGGAGAACATCGAGGCACCGGCGGCGGCGCTGGAGGAGGAAATCGCCGCGGCGGCGCGCGACCTCAAGCAAACGCCTGAGGCGCTGCGGGCGCGGTTGGCGGATAATGGGGGCCTGGAGCGGATCAAGAATCGGCTGCGGCAGGATCGGGTGATGCAGTTTTTGCTGGAGTCGTCGGGCGGGGCGAACGCCGGCGCGGGCACGGGGACAAGCGCGGCAGCAAAGGAGCCGAAATGAGCCTGGTTCCGATGGTGGTCGAGCAGACGCCGCGCGGGGAGCGCGCCTACGACATTTACAGCCGGCTGCTGCGCGACAACATCATCTTCATCGGCACGCCGATTGACGATAACGTCGCCAACCTGGTGACCGCGCAACTGCTGTTTCTGGAGGCGGAAGACCCGGAGAAGGACATTTCGCTGTACATCAACAGCCCGGGCGGCTCGATCACCGCCGGACTGGCGATCTACGACACCATGCAGTTCATCCGCCCGGACGTGACCACGATCTGCATTGGGCAGGCGGCGAGCATGGCGGCCACCCTGCTGGCGGCGGGGGCGAAAGGCAAGCGCTTCGCGCTGCCCACCTCGCGGGTGCTGATCCACCAACCCTCGATGGGGGGGCTGAGCGGCCAGGCGACCGACATTGACATTCACGCGCGCGAGATCCTACGCCTGCGGGCAATTACCAACGAGATCCTGGCCAAGCACACCGGCCAGGAAATCAGCCGCATTGAGAAGGACGTGGAGCGGGACTTCATTATGACCGCCCCGCAGGCTAAGGAATACGGCATCGTGGACGATATCATCTACAAGCACAAGTGACAGGATGGATTGTGGAAGGCAGGCAGTTGAGGCAAGATCAGACCGTGTGGATCGGCCGCCGCGCGGGTGCGCGGCTGGCTCGCAAGGCTCGCCATAATGCCGGCTCCGACCGGCAGGAGATGATGCCATCGTGAAACCCCGGAACGGAACCCAAGAGTCGCTGCGCTGCTCGTTCTGTCATAAAAGCCAGGAGACAGTAGCTAAGCTGATTTCCAGTCCGAGCGAATATCCGCGCGCCTATATTTGCGACGAGTGCGTGGCGGTGTGCAATTCGATTCTGGAAGACGACCGGGCGGAGCCGCAGACGCGGGCGGTGCAAACGCTGCCCAAACCGCACGAAGTGAAGCAGTTCCTGGACGAGTACGTCATCGGGCAGGATGCCACCAAGAAGCGCCTGGCGGTGGCGGTCTACAACCATTACAAGCGGCTGCACATGAACCGCACCCGCACCAGCAGCGAAGTGGAACTGCAGAAGGCCAACATCCTGCTGGTCGGACCCACCGGCACCGGCAAGACACTGCTGGCGCAGACGCTGGCCAAGGTGCTGGACGTGCCCTTCGCCATCGCCGACGCGACCACGTTGACGGAGGCGGGCTACGTGGGCGAGGACGTGGAGAACATCATCCTCAAGCTGCTGCAGGCGGCCGAGGGGGACGTGGCGCGGGCGCAGCACGGCATCATCTACATCGACGAGATTGACAAGATTTCGCGCCGCGACGAAAACCCCTCGATCACCCGCGACGTGAGCGGCGAGGGAGTGCAGCAGGCGCTGCTCAAGATTCTGGAGGGCACGGTGGCGCACGTGCCGCCGCAGGGCGGCCGCAAGCACCCGCACCAGGAGTTCACCCCGGTGGACACGAGCAACATCCTGTTCATCTGCGGCGGCGCCTTCGTGGGGCTGGAGAAGATCATCGCCCGGCGCGTGGGCAAGCGCAGCATGGGCTTCCGTTCGGAGACCGACACGGCGTCGCCGCAGGCGACGCGGCTGCGCGATACGGCGCTGCTGGCGCAGGTGCAGCCCGGGGACCTGATCAAGTTCGGGCTGATCCCGGAGTTTGTCGGGCGGCTGCCGGTGATCGGGGTGCTGGACGACCTCGACCGCGCGGCCCTGATCCAGATCCTGACCAAGCCGCGCAACGCGCTGGTGCGGCAGTACCAGAAGCTGTTCGAGTTCGAGAACGTGAAACTGCGCTTCGAGGAATCGGCGCTGGAGCAGATCGCCAGCGAGGCGCTGGCACGCAAGGTGGGCGCGCGCGGGCTGCGCATGATCCTGGAAGAGCTCATGCTGGATCTGATGTACCACCTGCCCACGCAGAAGCGGGTGCGTGAGTTCTTGGTATCGAAGGAAATGGTGGAACGGCGCGAAGTCGTGCTGCCCACGCTCGAGAAGGCAGGCTAGGGCCCGCCCCGCGGCAATCCGAACCGGTTCCGAACAAGCAGGTACTATCCGATGGCGCGCGACAAACAATCCCCTCCCGCCGGCGCACGGCCGCTGCCCATGATGCCGATCCGCGAGATGGTCATCTTCCCCCACCAGATGACCCCGTTCGTGGTCGGCCGCCCCTCCTCGGTGCGCGCGCTGGAGGCGGCGCTGGTGGAGGACAAGAAGATCTTCCTGGCGATGCAGCATGACGCCACCGTGGACGAGCCGCGGCCGTCGCAGATCCACGAGGTCGGCACCATCGCCAACATCGTGCAGAGCGTGCGCCTGCCGGACGGCAACGTGCGGGTGCTGGTGGAGGGGCTGGAGCGGGCCCGGCTGCTGGCCGTGGACGACAGCGACGGCTTCTTCCGCGCCCAATTGCGGGCGCCGGCGCCGCGGCCGGCGGCGGTGACGCCGCAGCTGGAACAGTTGATGCAGAAGGTGACCGGGCTGTTCGAGCAGTTCGTGAAACAGAACCAGTCGCTGAACTACGAGGCGATGCTCAACGCGGTGCGCGCCGACGACCCGGGGCAGATGAGCGACACCATCGCCGCCCACCTCACCCTGCCGGCGGGCGAAAAGCAGCCCCTGCTGGAGATGTTCGACCCGACCGAGCGGCTGCTGCGCCTGGGCGAGGTGCTGGAGCTGGAGATCGAGAAGCTCAACGTGGACCGCGCCATCCAGACGCGGGTGAAGCGGCAGATGGAGCGCGCCCAGCGCGAGTACTACCTGGGCGAGAAGATCAAGGCGATCCAGAAGGAGCTGGGGCGAGGGGAGAAAAGCGAGTTCGACGAGCTGAAGAAGAAGATCGAGGCCGCCGGCATGCCCAAGGCGGTGAAGGAGAAGGCGCTGCAGGAGCTGAAGCGGCTGGAGCTGATGCCGCCGATGTCGGCCGAGTCCACCGTTTCGCGCACCTACCTGGAGTGGATGATCGCGGTGCCCTGGAAGCAGCGGTCGAAGGAGATCCGCAACCTGACGCGGGCGGAGAAGACGCTCAACCACGACCACTACGGGCTGGAGAAGATCAAGGAGCGCATCCTCGAGTTTCTGGCGGTGCGGCAACTGGTGAAGAACCCCAAGGGCTCGATCCTGTGCTTCGTGGGGCCGCCGGGAGTGGGCAAGACCTCGCTCGGCATGTCGATCGCGCGCGCCACCGGGCGCAAGTTCGTGCGCCTGTCGCTGGGCGGGGTGCGCGACGAGGCCGAGATCCGCGGCCACCGCCGCACCTATATCGGGGCGCTGCCGGGGCAGATCCTGCAGATGATGAAGAAGGCGGGCACGGTGAACCCGGTGTTCCTGCTGGACGAAGTGGACAAGATGAGCGTGGATTTCCGCGGCGATCCGTCGGCGGCGCTGCTGGAAGTGCTCGACCCGGAGCAGAACACGGCGTTCAACGACCATTACCTGGATGTGGATTACGACCTGTCGCAGGTGATGTTTCTGACCACCGCCAACGTGCTGCACACCATCCCGCAGGCGCTGCAGGACCGGATGGAGGTGATCCGGCTGTCGGGCTACACCGAGCTGGAGAAGATCGAGATCGCGCGCCGCTTCCTGATCCCCAAGCAGCTCAAGGCGGCGGGGCTGACGCCCAAGAACCTGGAGGTTACGCCGGAAGGGCTGCGGGCGCTGATCAACGGATACACCCGCGAGGCGGGGGTGCGCAGCCTGGAGCGCGAAATCGGCAACGTGTGCCGCAAGGTGGCGCGGCGGCTGGTGAAGGAAGGCCGGCAGGTGAGCGTGGCGCTGACCCCGGAGAACCTGGGCGAGTACCTCGGCATCCTCAAGTACCGCGACCCGCACAGCGTGGAGAAAGGCGAAGTGGGGCTGGCCACCGGCTTGGCGTGGACGGAAGTGGGCGGGCAGATGCTGGCCGCCGAGGTCACGCTGATGGACGGCAAAGGCAAGCTGATGCTGACCGGCAAACTGGGCGACGTGATGCAGGAATCGGCGCAAGCCGCGATGAGCTACATCCGCAGCCGGGCGCACCTGCTGGGCCTGCCCAAGGACTTCTACCGCAACCTCGACATCCACATCCACGTGCCCGAGGGCGCGATTCCCAAGGACGGCCCCTCGGCCGGCATCACCATGGCCACGGCGATCACCAGCGCGCTCACCCGCATCGCGGTGCGCAGCGACGTGGCGATGACGGGCGAGATCACGCTGCGGGGCAAGGTGCTGCCGATCGGCGGGGTGAAGGAAAAGCTGATGGCGGCGCACCGGCACGGCATCACCACCATCATCCTGCCGCGGGACAATGAAAAGGACCTGGCGGACGTGCCCGAGAACGTGCGCGCGCTGCTGCAGATTCACACCGTCGAAACCATGGACCAGGTGCTGGAGCAGGCGCTGGAGCACCCGATCCCCAAGCTGGCGGTGGAAGCGCCGGCGGCGGGCAGCGAAGCGGCGGGCGAACCGCTGCACCAGTAGGTGGCGGGCGGCGGGGGCTGGCGGGTCGAGTTCGTCAAGAGCTGCGGCAGCCTGGGTGATTTTCCCGGCGACGGCATGCCGGAAGCGGCGCTGCTGGGGCGCTCCAACGCGGGCAAGAGCAGCCTCCTGAATGCGATCGCGGGCCAGGCGAAGCTGGCGCGCACCAGCCGCACTCCGGGGCGGACACGCCTGCTGAATCTGTTCGAGGTGCAGTACGCGGCGCAGCGGCGCCTGCGGCTGGTCGACTGCCCCGGCTATGGCTATGCCCGCGCCGGCAAGCAGGAACGCGAGCGCTGGGGCGAACTGATCGAGACTTACCTGGCGCAACGCGCCAACCTGCGGCTGGCGGTGCTGCTGGTGGACGCAAACGTGCCGCCGCAGGCGCTCGATGGCGAGGCCTGCGCTTGGCTGCGCCAGCGCGGGGTGGCGCTGCAGGTGGTGGCGACCAAGTGCGACCGGCTGAGCGGCAACCAGCGGGGGCAGGCGCTGCGCCGGCTGGAGGCGGCGTTGGGGACCGCGCCGCTAGCCTTTTCCGCGGTCACGCCGCTGGGGCAGGCGGAGCTGCGGAAGGCGATTGAAACCGCGCTGACGGCTAGAGCGACACCACCGACTGCAGGCCGGTGATCTCGAACATCTTGCGGCAGCGGGGGTTGGCACAGGCGATCTTGTCGTCGCGACGCACCATATAGCTGGTGAACTTGGCGAAACGGGCGCGGTCGCGCTCGTCGGCGCGGGGCGGCAGGCCGGCCTTCTTGCGCCGCACCACCCACACCACGCCATACTCGGCCTCCGTACGGCAATGAGGGCACAGCAGGCGCGCCTTTTTCGCCTCGTTGGTCTCGTTGAAGAAATCACGTTCTTCCATTCGCGGTTCCGGCCCCCTTCAGGCCCGCACGTGGAGTACGTCACCGGCGCCATCCTGGGCCGGGGCGGCGGCGGCGACGCGCTGAGCCACCTCGAAGAACGGGCGGGCGGCGGGCGCATCCCGGCCCTCGGCAGCCACCGGGCGGCCGCTATCGCCGCCCTGGCGCACCTCCGGCAGCAGCGGCAGCGCGCCCAGGAAGGGCACGCCGAATTTTTCCGCCGTGCGCTCGCCGCCGCCGTGGCTGAAGATGTCCACATCCTGGTGGCAGTGCGGACAGGTGAAGGTGCTCATGTTCTCGATCACGCCGAGCACGGCGACGCGCAACTGCTGGAACATATTCAGCGCCTTGCGGCCGTCCTGCAGAGACACGTCGGAGGGGGTGGTGACCACGATGGCGCCGGTGAGCGGCACGCTTTGCGCCAGGCTGAGAGAGATGTCGCCGGTGCCGGGGGGCAGATCAATGAGCAGATAATCCAGCGAACCCCATTCCACCTGGCGCAGGAACTGCTGCATCGCGCTGTGCAGCATGGGGCCGCGCCAGATCACCGGCTTGTCGCCGGGGTTGAGCAGGCCCATGGACATGAAGCGCACGCCGTGCTGGCGCAGCGGCTGGATCAGGTTGTCGCCCTGGACGCGCGGCATTTCGCTGCGGCCCATCATCAGCGGGACGTTGGGGCCGTAGACGTCGGCGTCGAGCAGGCCGACGACGTAGCCGAGCTCGGCAAGCGCCACCGCCAGATTCACGGCCACGGTGGTTTTGCCGACGCCGCCTTTGCCGCTGCCGATGGCGACGATGCGATCCACGCCGGGCAGGGCTTGGGTGGGCACGGAGGGCGCGGGATTCGGAGGGTGGCCCATGACGGTTCCCATTTATTATAGACGCCATGATCTGCGCGGTTTCGCTGAACCCGGCGCTGGACAAGTATCTGCGCGTGGCGCGGATCGAACGCGGCGGGCACCTGGAGGCGACGGAGGTGGTCGCCTCGGCGGGCGGCAAGGCGGTGAACGTGGCCGGCGTGCTGCGGGTGCTGGAAGAAGAGGTGGAGCTGGTGGGCTTTTTCGGCGGCGTAATCGGCGACTACCTGCTGCAGGCGATCGAGGCGGAGGGCATCCGCGCCGCTCCGGTGCGGATCCAGTCGCAGACCCGCACCGCCTTCGTGCTGGTGGAGGACGACGGGAGCGAGACCGAGGTGGTCGAACCCGGCGGGGCGGTGACGGCAGACGAGATCGCGCAACTGCGGGCCCAGGTGCGGGCGGCGGCGGCGCGTGCGGCGGTGGTGGTGCTATCCGGCAGCGTGCCGCCGGGCTGCCCCAGCGACATTTACGTGAAGCTGCTGGCCGACTGCGGCGGCCGGCCGGCGATTCTTGACACCAGCCGCGCGCCGCTGCTGGCGCTGCTGCACCGCGCCGGGGGCGGCGCGGCGCCGGCGATGATCAAGCCCAACCGGCGCGAGGCGGAGGCGGCGCTGGGGCGAACGCTGGCGACGCCGGAAGCGATGGCGGAGGCGCTGCGCGAGCTGGCGGCCAGCGGGGTCCGGACGCCGGTGATCTCGGACGGCGCCGCCGGCATCTATGCGCTGGCCGAGAGCGCGGTCTGGCACGCGCAGCCGCCACGCCTCAAGGCGGTGAACTCGGTGGGCTCGGGCGATGCGGCGGTGGCGGGGCTGGCAGCGGGCTTGGCGCGCGGCTGGGACATCGCCGCCACACTGCGGCTGGCGGCCGCCTGCGGCGCCGCCAACGTGCTCACCCAGGAGTGCGCGGCGGTGCATGCCGACGACGTGCGGCGGCTGGAGCCGCAGATTGCCGTACGCCGTTGGGCTCCCTGAGCGGCTGCGGCTAGCGCTCGGTGCCAAGGCGGATGGGCACCTCGATGCGGCGGCCGCGGCGCAGGACACTCAGCGTGACCGTGCTGCCCGGCTTTTGCAGCAGCAGGATGTCGCCCAACTGCGAGCGGTCCTTCAAGTCTTCCCCGTTGGCGGCCAGGATGATGTCGCCGCCGAAGTGCACCGGGGTGTTGCCGATGTAGCCGGGCTGGTTGCCGACGCGCAGCCCGGCGCGCTCCGCCAGGCTGCCGGCGCGCACGCCCAGCACCAGCAGGCCGTGATCCACGTTCAGGCCCAGCTGCTGCGCCACATCGGGCGTGATGGGCAGGGTCTGGACGCCGATGGAAACCGTCTGCACGTGGCCGGTGGTGAGCAGCTCGTTGAGCACCGCCTTGGCGCTGTTGATGGGAATGGCGAAGCCGATGCCGATGTTGGAGCCGGTCTGGGAGTAGATCAGGGTGTCGATGCCGATCACCTCGCCCAGCGAGTTGAGCAGCGGGCCGCCGCTATTGCCGGGGTTGATGGGAGCGTCGGTTTGGATGGCGTTCTCGATGTCGGCGCCGGGCTCGCCGTTGTCCTGGCGGCCCTCCTGCACGGTGCGGATGGAGCTGATGATGCCCTGGGTCATGGTGCCGGGCAGGCCGTAGGGGTTGCCGATGGCGAGCACATGCTGGCCAACCTCGAGGTTACCGCTGTCGCCGAGCGTAACCGGGGGGACGTTGGTGGCCGGGATCTTGATCACGGCCAGGTCGAGCTGGGGCGCGATGCCGACCACCGAGGCGGGGAACTGATGGGACTGGTGCGGCTGCGGCGTCCAGGTGACGGTGAGGCGGCGGGCGCCGGCGATGACGTGATAGTTGGTGAGGATGTAGCCGTCGCGGCTGATGAAGAAGCCGGAGCCCTGGCCGGAGGCGGGCACCGGACCCCAGAGCAGGTTGTACTGGATGATCTGCGAGGTGACGTTGACCACCGAGGGGTGGAGGCGGCGGTAAATGTCGATGTCGCGCAGCTCGTCGGGCTCGTATTGCGTCTGCGGCGGCGCTTCGGCGAGGGCGACTCGTCCGGCCCGCGCGTGCGGCAGCAGGCCGGCGAGGCCGGGCGGATAGTAGCGGCCGGAGCGCAGGGCGGCGTAGAGCCAGAACGCGCCGGCGAGGATCAGGGCCAGAGCCAGGACGGATCGGATTTTCACTGCGTCACCTCCGCGCGCAAGCGCGCCAGAACCGCGTCGAGCTGGGCCTCCAAATCGGCCACACTTCCATTATTGGCGATCACGAGATCGGCGCAGCTCCGCTTTCGCTCATCCGGCCACTGCCGTGCCATGCGCGCCTGCGCTTGGGCGCGCGTACCCCCGGTGCGGGCGATAAAGCGGGCGATGCGCAACTCCGGCTCGGCGACGACCAGCAGGACATGATCGAAGCCGGCGAGCAGGCCGGCCTCGATCAGCAGCGCGGCCTCGACGCCGGCGAGCCAGTTCCCTTCCCGCTCCCAGGCGCGGAGCTGGGTATCGGCGGCGGCCATGATGCGGGGGTGAAGGATGGCGTTGAGCCGGGCGAGCGCGGCCTCGCCGCCGGGCGCGAACACAATCTCGGCCACCCGCGCCGGGTCGAGGGCGCCGTCCGCCCGGGCGATGCCGGCGCCCAGGGCGGTGAGAACCTCGGGCCGGGCGTCGCCCTGCAGAATCTGCCGGCCGAGGGCGTCGGCGTCGGCGACCGGGCAGCCGTGGGCGCGAAAGAAATTCGACACCGTGCTCTTGCCGCTGCACAACCCCCCGGTGATCGCCAGGCGCAGCATGTGGGGCGGCTCAGAAGCGGCGCTCGGCCGCGGCCACGGTGTTGGCCATGAGCATGGCGACGGTGAGCGGCCCGACGCCGCCGGGCACCGGCGTGGCGGCGGAGGCGAGTGCGGCGGCGGCGCGCGGGTCCACGTCGCCGATCAGGGTGCGTCCGCGGCGCTCGAACTCGGCCAGGCGTTTCGCATCGCCGGGAAAGTAGCGTTCGACGTCTTCACGGCGGGTGAGCGCGTTGACGCCCACGTCCACCACGACCGCGCCCGGCCGGATGTGGCGCTCATCGAGCAGCGCCGGGCGTCCGATGGCGGCAAACAGCAGCTCGGCGCGGCGGCAGACCTCGGGCAGGTTGGGGGTGCGCGAGTGGCAGATGGTGACGGTGGCGTGCGCGCGCAGCAGCAGCAGCGCCAGCGGCTTGCCCACGATATCGCTGCGGCCGACCACCACCGCTTCCCTGCCCTCCACCGCGATCTCATTGCGGCGCAGCAGCTCCATAATGCCGGCCGGCGTGCAGGGCAGCGGCCCGGGGCGGTGGCTGACTAGGTTGCCGAGGTTGAGCGGATGGAAGCCGTCCACGTCCTTGGCCGGATCCACCGCGAGCAGCGCGGCCGCGGCGTCCACCTGCGGCGGCAGCGGGAGCTGCACCAGGATGCCGTCGATCTCTGGCCGGTGGTTGAGATCGGCGATGTGCGCGAGCACGTCCGGCGTGGTGAGCTTGGCGGGCAGGCGGATCAGCTCGGAGAGCAGCCCGAGCTCGCCCGCGGCCTTGATCTTGGCGCGCACGTAGGACTCGCTGCCGGCGTTGTCGCCCGCGAGAATCACCGCCAAACCGGGCGGCCGCGGCAGCGCCCGCACCCGGGACTGCAGCTCAGCACGAATCGCCGCGCCCGCCGAGGCGCCATCGAGTAGTTTTGCGCTCACGCCTTATTGTACAAAGCAGCGTCGCTAGTGCAGCCCGGTGACCAGGTTGAGGCGGTCGCGGGTGGTGACGTAGTTGTAGGCGTAACTCTTGCCGTCCGCCGACACCGCCGTGAAGCACACCCCCGCGACGCCGGGCCTGCCCGTCAGGTTGACGGTCGCCAGCGTCTTCCGGGCGCCGCTGGCCAGCGTGACGCGCGTCAACTGCGCTTGCGCCCTGCCGCACCCGACCGCAAACGCCGCCGTTCCATCCGCCGAAATGCGCGCGACGGCAGCGCCCGCCGGGATGCCTTCCACCGGCCGTGGGGCCCCGCCCGCCAGCGGATAGAGCGCCCAACCGCTGGGGCCATGAGCCAGTACCGCTTTGCCGTCCGGTGTCACCGCGGTTCCGGCCACGCCGGCGGGCAGGATCGGCGTCTCGCTCCCGTCCCACCGGATCAGATACGTGCGCTCGGGCTGGCCGGGGGCGTTGCCGATGGCAATCACCAGGCGCCGGCCGGGAACGAACGCCGCGTGGTGCCAGATCACGTCGCCGTGGGTAAGCTGGCGCGCGGCGCCGGCGCCGGTGGGCAGCAGCCAGAGCTGCGCCGGCGCGCCGGCCTCGCCGCCGGCTGGCGGCACGTGGCTCAGCGCCCATCGGTCGTCGCTGGAGATGTCCTGCGGGTCGCCGTCGCCCAGCCGCACCGGCGGCGATGTCCCGGCGGCGTCTTCCAGATAGGCGCCGTAGCGTGCGCCGGCGTCCTCGTCGCCCACCAGGAACCACTTCCCGTCCGCCGACATGCTGATCTCATTGGGCCAATCCAACACCGAAATATCGCGCGCCGCCGGTTGCGCGGCGGTCACGCCCATGGCGGTAAAGCGCTGCGTCTCGCTCCGCACCAGCGCCGCTCCGTTGGCCAGGACATCGTCGAGGTACAGCGCATTGGGGGTGGACAGCAAGCGCCGCACCTTGCCGGCGAGGGTGAGGGCGAAGAGGCTGCGCAGGTTCGTCTCCCGCGAGCCGCCAAACCAAATCTCCCGTCCACCGGGAGACCAGGCGAGACCTTGCACGCTCGCGAAATGCGGCCCCCGCACCACCACCCGGCCATTCAGATCCACCGCCTCGACCTCGCCCTGATCGTCGCCGGGCATGGTGTGGTCGATGAAGGCGATGCGCGTGCCGTCGCGCGAAAAACGCGGATTCTGGAACCAGCCGCCGGTGCGCGCCAGCACCTTGCCGGCAGGATACTCCAGCGTCGTAACCAGGCGGCGCGGGTCGTAGCGCACGATCGCCACGCCGGCCGCGCTGCTGCCGCCCGGCGCCCAGGCGGCATCTTCGATGTTGTTCATCAGCGCCCGCGGCGCGCTGCCGCCGAGCGGCATCAGCGCCAGCGTGCCCGTATTGAGGTATCCGACGACTTTGTGCCCCTGCTGCAGCACCAACGCGCCATGCGCATTGACCGCCAGCACTTCATCGAACTGCTGGCCCAGCGGCTGCATCCCGGGGCTGTCGAGACGCAGCGTGAAAGCCTCGACGGGTGAGCCGGCGGCAAACACGCCGGTATCCATGACGGTTTGCCCGTCCGGCAAAAAGCGGCCTTGCAGCAGCACGCCCTCCCGGTAGGTCAGGCGATGGAACCGCGGCGCCGCGGCCGGCGCGCGGCCGCCGGCGAACCACCAGGTGAGGGCGACCGCCGCCGCCAGGCCCAGCGTCCCCGCGCCGGCCAACGCCATCCGGCGGCGGTGGGGCGCCGCGGGCGCGGCGGCCGCCTGGAGCGAGGTGGTCGAGCGGGACTGGGTGACGCTGTCCAGCGCGAAGGCGAGATCGTCGGCCGATTGAAAGCGGCGCGCCGGCGCTTTTTCCAGGCAGTGGCGCACGATGCGCTCGAGCGGCGCCGCCAGCGCCGGATTCGCCAGCTCGAGTTCGGCCGGCTCCTCGCGCAGAATGGCGCTGATCACGTCGGCCGCGCTGTCGCCGGCAAACGCGCGCCGGCCGCTGAGCATTTCATACAGCACCGCGCCCAGGGCGAAAATGTCGCTGCGGGCGTCGGCGGCCTGGCCGCGCGCCTGCTCGGGGGCCATGTAGCCCACCGTGCCCAGCACCAATCCGGCGGCGGTGCCGCCCGCGGAGCCGGCCAGCGTACCCGCTTCCGCGCTCGCCGCCTCGGTCAGCTTCGCCAAGCCGAAGTCGAGAATCTTGATCCGGCCGTCGGCAGTGCAAAAGAGATTCTCCGGCTTCAAATCGCGATGCACAATCCCTTTGCCGTGCGCCGCCGCCAGACCCTGCGCCACCTCGGCGCCGAACCCCAGCGCCTGGCGCACCGGCAACGGGCCCTGCTGCAGGCGGGCGCGTAGGGTCTCGCCTTCCAGCAGCTCGCAGACCAGGTAGGGCGCGCCGTCGGGCAGCGCGCCGGTGTCGAAAATCGTGAGCAGGCTGGGGTGGTTGAGCGCCGCCAGCGTGCGCGCTTCCTGCTCCAGGCGGCGCAGCGCGGCAGCGTCGCCGGCGAGCGCGGCGGGCAGCAGCTTGACCGCGACGTCGCGCTGCAGGCGGGTGTCGCGCGCGCGGTACACCTCGCCCATGCCGCCCGCGCCCACTGGCCCGGCAATCTCGTACGGGCCGAGCTTGGTTCCGGGAGCGAGGCGCATTTCCGCATTATGGCATCGCCGGCCAGGCGCTGAGCCCGGCGGCCGGCATGGCCGCGCGCCTGTTGGCTTGGGGCGGCCGCATTTTACCCCTTGCGGCCGGGCGCCGCCGTCGCCTACACTGCGCGCCATGCGCACCTGCTTCGTCGCTCTCGCCCTCGCCCTGGCGGCATGGGCGCAGTCGCCGGCCATCGCCCTCACTCATGTCCATGTGATCGACGGCACCGGCGGCCCGGAGCAAGCGGACCAGACGATCGTCATCGCGAACGGCAAGATCGCCGCCTACGGCCCGGCGGACGCGGTCCAGGCGCCGGCGGGGGCGGCGGTTGAGGATTTGCACGGCGACACCATCTATCCGGGGCTGGTGGGAATGCACGAGCACATGTTCTACCCCGCCGGCGGCAACACCTACAACGAACAGGCGTTCAGCTTTCCGCGGCTCTATCTGGCCGCGGGCGTGACCACGATGCGGACCACCGGCGCGGTCGAGCCCTACACCGATCTGGACATCAAGCAGGCGATTGACGCGGGGAAGATGCCGGGGCCGGAGATCGTTCCCACCGGGCCGTATCTCGAAGGCTTTCCCAGCATCGGGCCGCAGTTGCACTCGCTCAAGAACGCGGCCGAGGCGCGCCGCTTCGTGCGCTACTGGGCGAGCGTGGGCGACAACAATTGGAAGGCCTACATGCACATCACGCGGGCGGAGCTCGAGGCGGCGATCGCCACCGCGCACGCGTTGCACCAGAAGATCACCGGCCACCTGTGCTCGATCGGCTTCCGCGAGGCGGCGGCGATGGGGATGGACGACCTGGAGCATGGCTTCGTCATCGACACCGAGTTCGTGCCGGGCAAAAAGCCGGATCAGTGTCCCAACCAGGCGGTGACGTTCGCCACCAACGCCAAGCTCTCCATCGCCAGCCCGGAGGTGCAGCGCACCATCCACACGCTGATCGCCGACCACGTGGCGCTGACCTCGACGCTGCCGGTGTTCGAGACGTTCGTTCCCAACCGGCCGCCGCTGCAACAGCGGGTGCTCGACGTGCTCTCGCCCGACGCGCGCGTGAACTACCTGCGTTTCCGGATCCGCATCGCCGCGGGGGCGGCGCGCTCCCCCTGGCCGAGGCTGTTTCCCAAGGAGATGGAGTTCGAGCGCGACTTTTACAACGATGGCGGGCTGCTGCTGGCGGGTCTCGACCCGACCGGCGGCGGCGGCGTGGTGGCGGGCTTCGGCGACGAGCGCGAGCTGGAGCTGCTGGTGGAGGCGGGCTTCACGCCGGAGCAGGCGATCAAAATTTACACGCTCAACGGGGCGACCTACCTGGGCATCGCCGACCGCGTGGGCACGATCGCGGTGGGCAAGCAGGCGGATCTGGTGGTGGTGCGCGGCGATCCCGGGCGGCGCATCGCGGACGTCGAGAACGTGCTTACCGTCTACAAGGCGGGCCAGCCGTACGACTCGGCCAAGCTGATCGCGGAGGTGCGCGGCCAGGTGGGCATGCACTGAGCCGCCCGGCTACCAGGCTTCGAGCGGGTGGTACCAGGGGCCGATCTTCACGCGATAGATGTTGAAGTCGCGGCCGCCGAGGGTGAAGACCTTGCGCGACCCCAGGCGTTCGGCGGCGACCATCAGGCTGGCGTCGGCCAGATCCATGCCCTGATCGGCATAGGCTTCCATCAGATCGAAGGTGCGCACCATCGCGGGTGCGTCGAAGAACCAGACCGACAATCCGCCCTGCAGAATGAAGTCGCGCAGACGGTCGGAGCCGAGGCTGGAGGGGCCGAGCAGGGAGAACGCCCGGGTGAGCACCGGCACCGTGGTCGCCAGCGGTTCGTCGGCAGCTTCCAGCCGGCCGACACAGCGCGCATGCTGGGCGTCGGCGGGATCGAACAGGGCCACCAGCGGTCCGGGATCCACCAGAATCATACCGCCTCAGTTGGCGCGTTTGGCGCGCGCGGCGGCGGCATAGCCGCCCGGCCCCAGATCCAGCTTCTGAAAGATCGCATACGGGTGGGGCCGCGCCTGGCTGAGGACGCTCTCCTGCAGCACGCGCAGGCCGCGTTTCAGCGCCTCGGAGATGGGCAGGCCGGTGCTCTCGCGAATCTGGCGCAGAATCGCCTCTTCTTCCTCGTTCAACCGGACGGTACGCATGGCCATGGCGAGTTCCAGTGTAGCGGGAAAGCGCACGGCGCGGGTCAGGCCGATTCCGGAACCGGACTGGGAACGTCCACGTCGGCGAACTGCAGGTCGTAGAGGCGGCGGTAGAGGCCGCCGGCGGCATGCAGTTGGGCATGGCTGCCGGCCTCGACGATGGTCCCGCCTTCGAGCGCCAGGATGCGGTCGGCGTTGCGCACGGTGGAGAGGCGATGGGCAATGACGATGGCGGTGCGGCGCAACATCAAGTTGGCGAGGGCGCGCTGCACCAGCAGCTCGCTTTCATTGTCGAGCGCGCTGGTGGCTTCGTCGAGGATGAGGATGGGGGCGTCCTTGAGCAGCGCGCGGGCGATGGCGATGCGCTGGCGCTGGCCGCCGGAGAGGCGCAGGCCACGCTCGCCGAGCATGGTGTCATAGCCGTCGGGGGTGGCCTCGATGAAGTCGGCGGCCAGCGCCGCCTGCGCGGCCTGGCGGACGGCCGCGGGGGAGGCGCCGGGGGCGCCATAGGCGATATTATTGGCGACGGTATCGTTAAACAGGATGGTGTCCTGGGTGACGTAGGCGATCTGGCCGCGCAGCGAGGCGAGGGTGGCGTCCCGCACGTCCCTGCCATCCACCAGCACGGCCCCGCCGGTGACGTCGAAGAAGCGCGGGATCAGGTTGACCAGGGTGGTCTTGCCGGCGCCGCTGGAGCCGACCAGCGCCACCAGTTCGCCCTGCCGCACCTCGAAGTCGAGCGCCTTGAGCAGCGGCTCGCCGGGCTCGTAGGCGAACTCCACCTGCCGGAAGCGGATGGCCTCGCGGAAGGGCGGCAACGGACGCGCGCCGGGGCGGTCACGGACTTCGTTGGGCTGGTCGAGAAACTCGAAAACGCGCTCGGAGCAGCCGGCCGCGGTCTGGAAGCTGTTGTAGATGCCGGCCATGCGGCGCAGCGGCTGGTAGAGCTTGATGAGCGCGTAAAAGAAGGTGACCACCATGCCGGTGGTCATGACGCCGCGGTTCACCGCACCGCGGGCATAGAGCAGCACCAGGATGGCGGTGAGCACGCCCATGACTTCCATGAGCGGCGAGCTGATGCCTTGCTGCAGCACGTAGCGCAGGTTGATGCGCAACAGGCGCCGGGCGGCGTCACGGAAGCGGGCGATCTCGCGGCCTTCCATGCTGAACGCCTTGACGATGCGATTGCCGGTGACCGACTCGTGCAGGATGTGCTGCACGTCGGCGATCTCGTCCTGGCTGCGGCGCGTGGTGCGGCGCACGTGCTTGCCCAGCCAGGCGGTGGGCACCACCACCAGCGGCGTCAGCACCCCCACGTAGAGCGCCAGTTTCCAGTCCAACACCAGCAGCAACAGGCTGAAGAAGAGGAGGGTGAACACCTGCTTCACCGAGTCGGCGAGCGACGTGGACAGGGCGAACTGGATGCGCTCAATGTCGTTGATCACGGTGGACATCAGCCGGCCGGTGGCGTGGCGCTGGAAGAAGGCGGCGGGCTGATGGATCAGTTTTTCGAAGAGCGCATTGCGCAGGTCGGTAATGGCGCTATAGCCGACGTAATTGAGCAGGTAGACGCCGCCGTAGCCGCTGACCGCCTTGACCAGGACAAAGACGACCACGGCCAGGGCGATGATGGAGGCGGGGTTGTGGACGAAGCCGGCGGGAATGAAGCGGTTGAGATAGACGGGGTGGTCGAGCAGCGGCGGGCGGGGCATGAGCAGCAGGATGGGGCCGCCGCCCGAGGCCGGGTTGAGCAGCTTGTCCACCACCGGCGTCGCCAGCAGCGCCACCCCGGCGTCGAGGCCGCCGGAAGTGGCCATCAGCGCCAGCGCCGCCAGAAACTGGAGCGTGTAGCGCGCGACAAAGCGCAGCAGGCGCAGGAACTCCCGCATGACGCCTAGCTCCTCAAATCGCGATGCTCGACCGAGGGACGGAACCCGAGACGCCGCAACTCGCGGCGCAGCGCTTCGGCGATGAAGACCGAGCGATGGCGGCCGCCGGTGCAGCCCACGGCGATGTTGAGATAGCTCTTGCCCTCCTTGGTGTAGAGCGGAATCAGGTAGGCGAGCAGATCGCGCACGCGCTGCAGGAATTCCTGGGTCTGGGGGAAGGAGCGGATGTAGGCGGCGACCTTGGGGTCGCGGCCGCTGTGCTCGCGCAGCGACGGGATGTAGTTGGGATTGGGCAGGAAGCGCACGTCGAAGACCAGATCGGCATCGCTGGGCAGGCCGTTGCGGAAGCCGAAGCTGGTGAGCGCCACCCGCAGGCCGGGGACCAGGCCGGACTGGATGACGCGCTCCTGGATGAAAGCGCGCAGTTCGTGGACGTTGAACTTGGAGGTGTCAATCACCAGGTCGGCGTCGGCGCGGATCTTGGCCAGGGCGCGGCGTTCGGCGCGGATGCCCGCCCGCACCCGGTTGACGCCGTCGCTGGGGCGGCGGGCGAGCGGATGGGGACGGCGGGTCTCGCTGAAGCGGCGCATGATGACGTCGTCGCTGGCCTCGAGAAACAGCAGGGTCAGGCGCACCGGGGCGCGGCGCAGTTCGGCCATCTGCTTGGGCAGGGTCTCCAGACGGTGGCCTTCGCGGATGTCCACCACGCAGGCGACGCGCTGGAACTCGCCGGTCTGCCGCACCAGCTCGATGAAGCGGCGCAACAGCCCGACCGGCAGGTTGTCCACGCAGTAGTAGCCCGAGTCCTCGAAGACTTTGACCACCGAGCCCTTGCCGCTGCCGCTCAGCCCGGTGATGATGACCAGGTGCAACTCGCCTCCGGGGCTGGCGGCGCGGGCACGGGGGCGGGGGCGGGCAGGCATCGGGTTAACGCTCGCGGCGCTGGTGGGTGGAGGGGATGCGCATGTCTTCCCGGTACTTGGCCACGGTGCGGCGGGTGACCTCGATGCCCTGCTCGCGCAGGATGGCAGTGATCTGGTCATCGGTCAACGGCTTGCGCGGATCCTCGGCCTCGATCAGCTTCTTCACCCGGCGCTTGAGGATGAGCAGCGAGGTCTCCTGCCCGCGCACGCCCTGCACCGCCTCGGTGAAGAAATAGCGCAGCTCGAACACGCCCTGGGGGGTGTGGGCGTATTTGTTGGCCACCGCGCGGCTGACGGTGGAGGGGTGCACGCCGATTTCCTCGGCCACCTCCTTGATCATCATGGGCTTGAGGAAATCGATGCCGAAGTCGAGAAAGTCGCCCTGCCGCTCGACGATGGCGTGGCACACGCGGGCGATGGTCTGCTTGCGCTGCTCCAGGTTGCGCAGGAACTGGATGGCGCTGGCGTAGCGCTCCTTGACGTAACGGCTGGCGTCGCGCTGTTCCCGCCCCCACTTCATGGCGCGGTAGTGGTGGTTGAGGCTGAGGCTGGGTAGCCCGTCGTCGTTCATCACGATCTGGTACTGGATGCGGCAGTTGTCGGAGCCGCAGACCTGGCAGCGCTCGGCGCGGCCCTTGACGAAGGCGATGTCGGGCTCGATCAAGCGGGTATTGGCGGGGTTGTAGCGCCGGCCGGGATAGGGATCGAGCTTGCGGATCTCGGCCAGCGCCGACTGGATCTCCTCCAGGCTGACATTGAGGCTGCGCGCCAAATCCTGATGGCGGGCGCTCTGCAGCGAGGCCAGGTGCTCGCTCGCCAGCGTGATCGCCAGGATCTGCACCGTGGGCCGCTGAAACAATTGAATCAGCAGGCACTCGCGCAGGTCGCGGGCGGCCACCCCGGGCGGGTCGAAACGCTGCACCAGCAGCAGCGCCTCGCGCACCAGGTCTTCGGGCAGGTCCTCGCTCTCGGCGATCTCCTCCACCCGCAGCGGGCGGCGGCCCTTGTCGTCCTCGGCGGTGAGGTAGCCGTCCTCGTCCAGGTTGCCGATCACGGCTTCGGCGGCGGCGCGCAGGTCGGGCTCGATGGGTTCGACGCTGAGCTGCCAGCGCAGATGGTCGCTGAGGGTGGTGGGGGCGCTAACGAAGTTGTCGAATGAGGGCCGCTCGGTCTCCTCGCGCTCGGGCTTCTGGTAGCCGGGGTCGAGGTAATCCTTGAAGAAGTCGCCGTAGTCAATCTCCTCGAAGGCGTCGGCGGCGGGCGCGGACGCCTCGAGCGCGGCCTCGGAGATCTCCGGGCCGGGGCCCCCGCCCTCGGCCATGGGCTCCGGCGGCGCGGCTTCGCCCGCCTCGGCGGCCTCGGGAGCGCTGGCGGCGAGAATCTGGGCGTCGGCGGCGTCGTGGCGGCGCTCGCCGTCGGATTCCTGCAGCAGCGCCTGCTCCAGCCGGGCGAGCTCGTCGAGGCCCGGACCGGCATCGTCCTGGGTCTCGTCCAGCATCGGGTTCTCGAGCAACTCCTGGGTGATCGCCTCCTGCAGCTCGAGCTTGTTCATGGCCAAAATATTGACCATCTGCACCAGCCCCGGCGTCAGCGTCTGCTTCAACGCGGGCTTGGCGACAATGGTAATTTTGGGCCCGGGGTTCATGGCGGCGTAGGGACGTTGGCGCTAGGCCAGAGTGAAGCTCTCCCCCAGGTAGACGCGGCGCACCTCGGGGTCATCGCCCAATTGGCTGGGTGAACCCATGCGGAAAATGCGTCCGTCGTGGAGGATATAGGCGCGGTCGGTGACGCTGAGCGTCTCGCGCACGTTGTGGTCGGTGATCAGCACGCCAATCTTATCGGCGCGAAGCTGGAAGATGATGCGCTGCAAGTCGAGCACGGCCAGCGGGTCAATGCCGCTGAACGGCTCATCCAGCAGCATAAAGGCGGGCGCCAGCACCAGGCCGCGGGCAATTTCCACCCGCCGGCGCTCGCCGCCCGAGAGGGCGTAGCCCAGCGTGCGCCGGACTTTGGCCAAACCGAGCTGATCGAGCAGCTTCTCCAGCCGCTCGCGCCGCTGCTCGGCGCTGATCGGCTGCAACTCCAAAATCGCCAGCAAGTTCTGCTCCACCGTCAATTTGCGGAACACCGACGGTTCCTGGGGCAGGTAGCTGATGCCCAATTGCGCCCGCTGGTACATGGGAAGGCTGGTGATGTCGTGGTCGTCGAGCAGAATGCGCCCCATGTCGGGCGCAATCTGGCCCACGATCATGTGGAAGGTGGTGGTCTTGCCGGCGCCATTGGGGCCAAGCAGTCCGACCACCTCGCCGCGTTCGATGCTGACGCTGACGCCGTTGACGACAGCGCGGCCCTTATAAAGTTTGGCAATCTGGTCGGTGGCGAGGCGTTGCATGTTGGGCCGGGGAGCCTTGCGCGCGGCTTAAGCAAGCCAAAGAAAACAAGTCACTTGTGCACGATGAATTGACCAGTGGCGCGCACCCCAAGCTTGCTTCCCACCTGAATTTCATCACTCGCCAGTGAAAAAGTCAAGGGATCACCGATGATTTTGCCCTGTTCGGCATCAAAAATGCTAGGCGGTCCTCCGCTCAGCTCAATCAAGCTGGAAGCGAAGTCATAGCTGACTCGCTCGGCGCTTCCGGTGCGGCCGGGTTGGGTGAGGCGCACACCCTGCAGGGCTTCGGCGCGCTGCAGTCCGCCGGAAGGCCGCAGCCAGGCCTCGATCCGGGGGGCCTGCAGGCGCGCGTTTTCCACTTGCATGGTGACGTTGCGGCGGTAGACCGCCTCCCGGCTGGCCACCGTGTAGACGAGCTGGCCGGCAGCGATGGTCACCGCCCGCGGCTTGGCGCCGGGCGCGAGCAAGGTAGTTTGCACGTCGCCTTCGGCGATCAAGGCGCTCTCGCCGCGAAGCGTGACCTGATCGGCGCGGAGCAGGTTGGGAACCTGCACCAGCCGCACCGCGCCGCGAAAGACGGCGGTGCCGCGGAAGGCGGCCGGCGCGGGCAGCGCCGCCCCGGCCGCGAGCGGGGTTGGGTCGCCGGCGCGGGGCGGCTCGGTCCAGTCCAGTTGGTTGGCCGTCACCACCACGGGCGGGCTGGAGTGCGCCGAGCTGGCCGGGCCCATGCCCCAAGTGGAGCCGCCAGCGCCCAGCAAGCTGAGAGTCACGGCTCCGCGCGCGTGCAGTTGGCCGCCGCCGGCGGGCGCCGCCGACCACAGCAGGTGCTGCGCGGCAAAACGCGCCTGCGCCTCGCTGCCGCGGACATGGCCGGTGAACTGGGCGCGGCCATCGGCGGGCGTATAGGTCATGGCATCGGCGGCGATCCGGCGGTCGTCCTGCCGCACCACGACGTGGCCGCTGGCCGTCGCCTGCTGCAGTTGCGCCTTGCCGGCAACGGGAACGAAACGCAGCGCCAGGCGATCGCTGCGACTGCTGCGGACCGTGCCGGCGACGAGCTGGCGCAGTTGCACATCGCCGCTGGCGCGGGCGGAGGAGGGCTGCTCGCGGCGGTCGAGCGCGAGCTGCAGGTGGTCGGCCACGGCGGTATCGGCGCCGCTGACCAGCGTGGCCCGGCCCTGATTGGCGATGGCGGCCAAGCGGAGCTGGGAGGGCGCGGCGCCCACCGCCGGGCGAAGCCGGAAATCAAGCTCGGGCGCGCTCAGCGTCTGGGGCTGCGCGCCCTGCAGCGTCAACCTCGCGCCCTGCGACGCCTGCACCTGCTGCAACACGCCGGCGGCAGAGTAGAGAAAGTTGACCTGGCCGGCGGTCAAGCGGCCGCGCTGCGCGGCGGTGAGCTGGCGGGCATCGACGTGGCCGGCGAGGGTGAGGCGATTGAGCGCCTGGCGGCGGCCGGGGGCGAAGCCGGCGGCGGCGGTGTCGGCGGCCAGCGTCAGGCGGCGGCCGGGCAGAACGTCGGCGGCGTGGATGTGGCCGGTGGCCAGCAGACGGCGCAGGCTGTGGTCGCGGCGCAGCAGCAGCGTGAGGCGGTCGGCGGTGAGCGACTGCGCGCCGGAGATCAGGCGGGCGCCGCCGGCCAGCGTCACCGCTGCCGCCGCGGGCGAGCCCGCGGGCAGGCGGCGCAACTGCGCCTGGCGCGCGGCCACGGTCAACGGCGCCCGGCCCGGGCGCTGCCATTGCAGATGCACGCCGCCGCTAAAGTTGGCTTGGCCGGCACGGCTATCGAGCTGGGCGGCGCCGGCGCTGCCTTGGGCGGTGCCCAAGGCGAAGGTAACCCCGCGGGCGATGCTGCCGGTTCCCTGCTTGACGTTGTAGCTCAGATCGTGGGCGACGATGCTGACCGGCGGGGAGGCCCGCTGCCGGGGCGCGCCGGGGCGGGAGGCGAGCTCGATCCGCACCGCGCCGCGCGCCTGCAGCGCGCCGCTGCGGCTGTCGTACCGGAAGCGGCTGCCGGAGATGGAGTCGGCGTGCACCCCGTCGCGCTCATAGACCAGGATGCTCACGTCGTAGAGCAGGTCGTGGCCATTGGCGCGCAGGGTGTCGGCGCGGCGGGCCTCGAGGCGGAAGACCGGCCGGCCGGCGACGGATTTGGCGATGGTCACCCCGGCGGCGCTTTGCTGGATCTTGAGCCCCAGCATGGGCGTGTGCGCCTGCGCCGAACGCGCCAACTCGGTGTTCTGCCGCCGCCGCTGCAGCAGATAGAGGCCGGCGACGGCGAGCGCGGCGGCGATCAGCGCGGCGGCGAGGAACTGCCGTAGGCGCAGCACCAACTGCCGCCGGCGGGTCAGCCGTTCGGGGTGCGAGTCCACCTCTTCAGTTTAGAGCCGAGCGCGCGCCGCCGCGCGCGCCGGCCTCACTCCCAGCGCAGGGCGCGCAGCGGATCGACGCGGGTGGCGCGCAGCGCGGGCAGGTAGCTGGCGAGGGCGGCCACCGCCAGCAGCACCGCCGCGGCGGCCAGATAGCTGACCGGGTCGAGCGGGCTCATGCCGTAGAGCAGGGCGGCCAGGAAGCGGGTGAGGAGGGCCGCCAGCACCACGCCGATGCCGATGCCCCAGAGCGCCAGGCGCAGGCCCTGGCCCACCACCAGGCGCAGCAGCGCGGGCGCGTTGGCGCCGAGCGCCATGCGGATGCCGTACTCGCGCGTGCGCTGCGCCACCGAAGCCGCGATCACGCCGTAGAGGCCCACCACCGCCAGCAGCAGCGCCAGCACGCCGAAGCCGCCGAGCAGGATGCCGGCGAAGCGCGCCGGAAACAGCGGCACCGCCATGAACTGCTGGATGGTCTCGACGTCGGTACCGAGCAGGTTGGGGTCGAGCCGCTGCAGCGTGCGTTGGATGCCGGCGGTGAACGCGCCCGGGGCGCCGGCGACGTGAATGAGCAGAGTTGCCGGCCCGTGCAGGGATCGCAGCTGATACAGGTAGGGACGCGGCGCCTCGCCCAGGCTGCGGTATTTGCCGTTCTCGGCCACGCCCACGATGGTGGCGGGCGGATTCTTGCCTCCGGGGAAGGTGAGGATGCGGCCGAGCGCATCGCCGTGCGGCCAGAACTGCCGCGCCAGGGTTGCGTTGATCACCACCAGCGGCGCGTGGCCGGTGGCGAGATCGGCGCGGGTGAAGTCGCGGCCTTCGAGCAATTGGGTTCCGGCGGCGGCGAAGTAGCCGGGGCTGACGCTGGTGGTATCCACGTCGAAGCCGAGATGGTGCGGGGGCGGGGTACGGCCGGGCGGCAGCACTTCGGTGTCGGACTCGGAGATCTGCAACGGCGGCTGGGTGATGTAGGCAGCGGCGAGGACGCCGGACTGGTGGCGCACGGCGTCGGCGACGCGCTGCAGGAACTGATGCGCCGCCGCTCCCTGGTAGCCCAGGCTTTGCGGGTCGAGCTGCGCCACTACGAGATGCTGGGTGTCGAAGCCGGGATTGATGGCGCGGGCGTGGCCGAGGCTGCGCAGGCAGAGGGCGGAGCCGACTAATACGACGACGCAGAGTGCGACCTGGCCGACGATGAAGGCGCTGCGGGCGCGCGAGCGGGCGGCGCCGGAGCCGGGCGTGCCGTCCTTGAGGTTGGCGAGCACGTTGATGCGGGCGCCCTGCCAGGCGGGCGCGAGGCCGAAGAGCACGCCGGTGGCCAGCGCCAGCGCCAGCGTGAACAGCAGCATGTGGGCATTGAGGCCGAGCGCGAGCGCGATGGGCAAGCCGGAGGGGCGCATGCGCAACAACAGCGGGCCCAGCCATTGCGAGAGGCCGATGCCGAGCGCGCCGGCGATCAGTGCGAGCAAAACGCTATGGATCAGCCCCTGGCGGATGAGGCGGCCGCGGCTGGCGCCCAAGGCGGAGCGCACCGCCCATTCGCGCCGGCGTCCCAGGGCCTCGACCAGCAGCACCAGCGCGGCGTTGGCGCAGGCGATGAGCAGCACTAGGCCGACCACCACGGCGAGCAGCAGCGCGCCGGCGGAGACGAAGCTGCGGAACGGCGTCGGCGTCAGCCCCATGGGCATGGCGGCCGCCTTGAGCTCGGGGATCTCCTGGTTGGGGTACTGGCGGTTGAGCCCGGCCTGCACCAGGGTCAGGTCGGCCCCGGCGCTGGCCAGGCTCACCCCGGGCCGCAGCCGGCCGAAGGCGAAGAGACCGTGGCTGCCGCGGCTGGTCAGCATGCCGGGGTTGCCGAGCCGCTCGGCCATGGAGATGGGCGCCCAAAAGTCGCAGCGCACGCCGCCGAACACGCCGGCGAAACCGCGCGGCGCGACGCCGATCACGGTATAGGGGATCTGATTCATCGTGATCTGGCGGCCGATGACGCCGCGGTCGCCGCCGAAGTCTTGCTGCCAGCCGGCGTAGGAGAGCACGACGACGGCGCCGCTGCCCTGGACAGCACCTTCCTGCGGGGTGAACCAACGGCCGAGCGCGGGCGAGATGCCGAGGACGGAGAAGTAGTTGGCGGAGACGAGCTGGCCGTCGAGCGGCTGGGGCGAGCCGCCGGGCTGGAGGGCGACGTTGGCGGAGTTGGTGGGCGAGTAGACGGCGATGCCGGTGAAGCTGTGCTGGCGCGCCACATAGTCCAGATAGTCGGGGTAGCTGAACGGCAGGTAGCCGCCGAGCGGCGCATCCGGCGCCGTGTCGTGCACATAGACCTCGGCCAACTGGCTAGGGGCGGCCACCGGCGGCTTTTGGAACAGCAGCGCGTCGGCGAAGCTGAAGATGGTGGTATTGGCGCCGATGCCGAGCGCCAGGGAAACCACGGCGATCAGCGACAGGCCGGGGGTGCGAAGGATCAGGCGGAGGGCGTAGCGCAGGTCCCGCATGTAACCAATATACGGGCGAGGCGGAGTAGCCGTTCCGTACCGGCACGGCAGGGCGGACGGCGCGCGCCGTCCGCCCTGCGCGGCGCGGCGCTACGGAGTCGACGGGAAGGCGGCGGGCGTGATCTTGGGCAGGCTGTTTCGGAGTTGCGAGCGCCACTTCTCGAAGGTGTTGATGAAGGCGTTGGCCGTCGCCTGGACAGACTGACCGGAGTTGTGCCGCAGGGTCACGACGACACTGCCGGCCACGCGCGGCGGAACGTGCCAAAGCGGGCGCACGCCGGGGCCGCGCAGGAGTCCAAGCTCGGCCGACCGCTCCTGCTCGAATGCAGCGGCGGCGGCTGCGCGGTCGGCTTCTGGATCCCGTGCGAGGGCCTGCAGCTTCGTGATGGCGAGCGGCAGCTCGGCCAGGAAGATCGCGCGGACGCGCAGGAACGACGCTACGACGGCGGGCTCGCCCGCCGTGGCG
>DAIDIF010000070.1 GCA_027451805.1 Acidobacteriota bacterium | reverse complement strand
GGCCCGGGCGCGCAGGCCCGCCGGCTCGTTGGCGCGTCCCAGCGAGTCGTAGACGTCCACGCGCCAGACGTTGGCGCCCCGCCGCACACTCGCTGCGACCCAGTGGAGCGGCGGCAGGTACAGCACGCCGACGAGCGTCTGTGCCTCGGCCAGCGCGCGCAGCGCGCGCTGCGGCGGGAACGCGGGCGGCCGGGCGAAGGGCCCGTCCGCCGTCTGGAAGAGCGCGCACAGCTCGTAGGTCGAGAGCACGCGCACGCCGGGCGCCGCGGTCGCCCCCGCGAGCAGCACGCCCAGCGCCGAGATCAGCTCGTCGTTGAGCAGCAGGCGGCCGAGGTCCTCCGCGGCCCCCGGCTCTCCGAGCAGCCGCTGGCGCACCTCGGCCGCCGAGTAGTGGTACAGACCCGCGACGCAGTAGCGCTCCGCGGCCATCGGCACGGGCGCGGCCGAAAAAGCCGGGTTGTGCGGGGAAAAAATTTTTCCCCCACACGGGATCGCCGCGCCCTCCCGGCCGGCGCGGCCGGGAGAAGGAAGGAAAAAAACCCCGGGCGCCGCAGCAGCGGTCCCTGCGGGCGATGCTCCCAGCCGCCACCGGCGCCGCCGCCGCCGCCGATGATGCTGCTACGCACCGAGCGGCGGACGGGGCCGAGTGCGCCGCCGTGGACGACTTTGATCGCGACGGGTGGCGCACCCCGCTCTACGTGTTCCTCTTCTGCCGGCTGCACTGGCCGTTCGATGCGGACGCCGCGGCGACGGCCGCCAACCGGCTCTGCGAGGTGTACTTTGAGGACGGCCTCGAGACGCCGTGGCACGCACGGGCCCACTGGGTCTGGTGCAACCCGCCCTACTCGAACCTGTACGCGTGGCTCGGCAAGGCCGCGGAGGAGTCGTACCGGGGGTGCGGCAGCGTGCTGCTCGTGCCGTCGCACAAGGGCGACACCTGGTGGCGCGACTTTGTCGTGGGCCGCGCCAGCCGCGTCGTGTTGCTCACCGGGCGCATCCTCTTCCTGCACCCGGAGCGCGACGAGACCTGCCGCCAGGCGCCCTTCGGCAGCAGCCTGGTGGTGTTCGAGCCCAACCCCGACCGCCGCCCCGTGACCACCGTGCTGCAAGAGTTTAGCATCCCGCTCATGAAGCGCCGCTTTGGCCCGCCGCGCGCCGTGCTGCGCCTGCGCGAGCTTGGCAAGGCCGGCCGCTAGAGATGCAGCGGCGGCGCCCGGCCCAGCCACGGGCCGGGCCGGAGGCGGCCCAGGTAGGGCGCGGGCGGCGTGCTCTTTGGGGCGGTCCGGACGCGCGCCCCGGGCGGCGGCGCGCCGGCCACGCACAGCCGGTAGGGGAATGTATCGTTGTCCACCACCAGGTCGCGCAGCACCGCGCACGCAGCGGCGCGCTCCTCGGGCTTGTCGTAGGGCAGGTGCGCCTCGACCAGGGCGCAGACCACCGCCAGGAGCAGCGCGCACTCGGGCGGCTGCTCGTCGGTGTAGGCCGCGAGCGCGGGCAGGCGTCGCAGCTCGGGATTGTCCACGAAGGTCGCGGGCCCCAGGCCCGACGTGTACTGCAGCCGCGGCAGCAGCCACGACAGCGCGGGCGCGCCGTCCCGGCCTGGGTAGCCGCGGATCACGCGCGAGCCGCCGTGGACGCTGTCGTCGGCGAGCTCGGCGCTGAGACGCAGCAGTCCGCCCGGCGGTGAGTCGTCGTACAGGTGCGTAAAGTCGATGCGACCACTGGCGGCCGCCTCCGCGCCGAGCGTGCGCTTCGTGCGCAGCTGCACCTCGACGCGCAGGGCACCAATGTGCGCGGTGACCGAGAATGACGGCGCCCCGGGCTGCCATGCGGACGCCACCACGTGAGTAACCACACCGGTGAGGTCCGTCAGGCCGGCGCGCTCCAGCGCGCGCTCCAGGTAGCTCTTCTCCTGCAGGGCAGCCAGGCGCCCGTCGCAGATGCGCTTCGCCGCGTGGAGCTCCTCGGCGGTGAGTCCGTCCAGCAGGTTCGCGACCGACTCGAACACCGGACTGGTGCTCTCTAGATCCGCGCGCCGCTTGCTGGTGGAGGTCATGTGCGTGTAAAACTCGTGCGGCGGCGTCCAGGGGGGGGTGGGCGAGGACTAATAACTGGGCGCGGTCTGGCGGGGAAAAAAATCACACGCGGAGAGACAAGGCGGTGCGGAAATTTTATCTCACTGCGAGTGGCGGCGCGCACCTCCCGCGGCCGTTGCACGCGCAATCATGGCGCGATACAGCGTCACGTAGCGCCCGCGCAGTGCATCGTTGCCCTCCAGATTGAGGGCGACGCACGCCACCGCGGCCAGCGCACCGGGCGGAACGTGCGCTTCGAGGCTGAGCGCGTGGTACGCCGCGTAGGCCGCCTCGAGGTCCGCGTACGCGCGGTTGTGCACGAGGCACTGCGTGCGCAGCGGCGCCGCCTTTGCCTGCTTGGCCTGGTCCGCGGCGGTGGCAAAGGCGGCGCCGGCCTCGGACAGCAAGCGCGGGTTCACCGGCACCCCGAGCGCCTCGTACAGGCGCAGCTCCTCAAAGAGGGCGGGATTGAAGGCGCATGCCAACCCCACGAGCCGCGCGTTCCGCGCGATCTGCGCATCCAGGTCGTCCACACTGATGCGGTGGTCCAGGCGGCGCAGACGCGCAGTGAGCCACGCCTTGCCCCACGCGGTTCGCGCAAGCCAGGCGACGAGCGCCACCGCGAGCAGCACGATTATTGTCAGGC
>DAIDIF010000069.1 GCA_027451805.1 Acidobacteriota bacterium | reverse complement strand
CCAGACGAAGCGGTGCATACCCGCGCTGGTGCCCAGCCGCAGCGGCGGCTTGATCCAGTAGGGCGGGATGCTGAGCTCCTCGACGTTGACCTTGGGGATGGGCGTGTCGCTGCGGAAGCGGGCAATGACGCGGCCGGCGGGGTTGGCGATCTGCATCTGCACCGGCTGTTGCGCGGCGTGGGCCAGCGAGTAGTAGAGAATCGCGCCGGCGGGCGGGTTCTGCTCCTGCGGCTCTTCCGGCGGCAGCGGCGTGCCGTTCTCGCCGCCCTGGCGGATGGCGAGCGCGGCGCCGGGGCGGAAGAGATGGACGGGTTCGGCGGCGACGGCGGCGGTGAGCTGGCGCAGCGGGCTGATGTCGTCGAGGATCCAGAAGCCGCGGCCGTGGGTGGCGACCACGAGCGCGTGGCCGTGGATGACGAAGTCGCGCGCGGAGGTGTGCGGGAGATTGAGCTGCAGCGGTTGCCAGTTGGCGCCGTCGTTGAAGGAGACGTAGACCCCCAGCTCGGTGGCGGCGAAGAGCAGGCCGCGGCGCACCCCATCTTCCTTGACGGCGTTGACGTAGGAGCCGTAAGGGATGCCGGCGGTGATCTTCTCCCACGTCTGGCCGAAGTCGCGGGTGCGGTAGATGTAGGGCGCCTGATCGCCGAGGCGATGGCGATCAACGGCGACGTAGGCGGTGCCGGCGGCGAAGTGCGAAGCCTCGATGCCGGAGACCTTGCTCCAGGCGGTGAGCGCGGGCGGGGTGACGTTGGCCCAGCTCGCGCCGCCGTTGGTGGTGAGCTGGACGTAGCCGTCGTCGGTGCCGGCCCAGACCTCGCCGGCGCGAAGCGGCGAGGGCGCGATGCTGTAGACCACGCCCTTGCGCGTGGTGACGCCGCGGTTGTCCTCGTCGCGGGCGGTGACCGGATCGAGGTTGGGCGGGACGCCGGGGTTGACGCGGGTGAGATCGGGGCTGATGCGGGTCCAGGTGCGGCCGGAGGCGCGGGTGCGAAAGACGTACTGGTTGCCGTAATAGAGCGCGCCGTTGGCCTTGGAGAAGACCAGCGGCAGGGTCCAGGTTTTGCGGTAGGCGGGCGCGCCCGGCGCCGGGCTCGGGATCGAACCGAGGGAATCCTCGATGTTCAGCTTCTGGTTGCAGCGCACGCCGGCTTCGCCGAAGAGATAGTCGGGATCGTGGGGATCGGGCACCACCATGCCGCTCTCGCCGCCGGTGCAAAGCGGAATCCAGTTGCGGAAGTCGAGCACGCCGAACTTGGACCAGGGCTCGACGCCAACCGCGCCGGAGTCCTGCTGCGCGCCGTAAACCCACCAGGGGAAGCCGCTGCCGGCGGAGACGTGATAGATCTCGGCGGTGGGCTGGTTGTACCAGGTGCTCCAACTCTTGCCGCCATCGACGCTGACGACGGTGCCCTGATCGCTGCTCAGCACCATGCGGTTGCCGTCACGCGGGTTGATCCAGAGCTGGTGGTAGTCGTCGCCGCCGGGCGCGCCTTTGATGCCGACGAAGGTGCGGCCGTCGTTGGTGGTTTCGTAGGTCGAGGTGTTGATGACGTAGGCTTTATGCGGGTCGGTGGGATCGACGGACACCGCCTCGAAGTACCAGCCGCGGCCCCAGAGGCGATTCTCGTTGTTCACCTGGCGCCAGACCGCGCCGGCGTCGTCGGAGACATAGACGCCGCCGAACTTGCCGCCGTCGGTGAGGTCATCCACCACGGCCCAGACGCGGTTGGGATCGCTGGGCGCGACGGCGACGCCGATTTTGCCCACGGCGGCGTCGGTGGGCAGGCCGCCGGTGAGGCGGGTCCAGGTGTCGCCGCCGTCGGTGGACTTATACAGGCCGCCGCCGGGCAGGTTGGCGGGGGCGTAGACGTTCCAGGGCGGGCGGCGCGTGGCCCAGAGCGAGACGTAGAGGGTGCGCGGGTGGTGGGGATCGAGGCTGATGTCGATGGCGCCGGCGTTGGGGCCGTGATAGAGGATCTTCTGCCAGGTGGCGCCGCCATCGGTGGAGCGGTAGAGGCCGCGGTCGGGGCTCGGGACGTAGACGCGGCCGAGGGCGGCAACGTAGACGCGGTTGGGATCGGTGGGATCGACGACGATGCGGCCGATGCGGTGGGTGGCGGCGAGGCCGATGAAGTGCCAGGTGCGGCCGGCGTCGGTGGACTTGTACATGCCGTCGCCGTAGGAGGTTTCCGAGCGGGGATCGGGCTCGCCGGTGCCGACGTAGACGATGTTGGGATCGGAAGGCGCGACGGCAATGGCGCCGATGGACTGGACCGGCTCGCGGTCGAAGATGGGGCGCCAGGTGCGGCCGGCGTTGTCGGTCTTCCACACGCCGCCGCCGACCGAGCCCATATAGAACGTATCCGGCTGGCTGGGGACGCCAGCCACGCCGAACGTCCGGCCGCCGCGCATGGGGCCGATGTCGCGCCAGACCAGGCCGCCGCTGCCGCTGAGCAGGGACTCCGGAACCGGCGGCGCCTGGGCCAGCGCGGCGGCGGCGAACAGGGAGAACGCAAGGGCGAGGAGCGGCAGGCGGCGATGGGTCATGCGGTGATCTCCGGTACGAGAGTCAGGGTAGCACCGGCGGGCGCGGGGGGCGATTCGCGCGCGCCGCCGTGCAGGGCGCAAGGTAAGGATGATATCCTCAAGGTAAGGTGGTGCGACATGGCGCTTTCCTCTACCCTCACAAGTAAGGGGCAGACGACGATTCCCATCCAGGTGCGAAAAGCATTGCGAGCGAAAGCGGGCGACCGGATTGCCTACACCCTCGCGGGCGACCATGTCGTCCTGCGCCGGGACGAAGGCGCCGCGGGACTGGCGGGTGCGCTGGCCAGCAACAAGGGCCGTGGCATGAGCTGGGCGCAGATTCGCGCCGCAGCCGCCAAGGCGGCGGCCGGGCGCTGATGTGACGGCGCCGCGCATCCTGGTGGACACGAACGTCCTGGTACGCCACCTGACCCAGGACCATGCGGGGCAGGCGCTGGCCGCCGGCCGGCTTTTGGCCGCCAGCGACCGCGGCGAGTGGCGGCTGGTCGTGTTGGAGCCCGTGCTCGCCGAGTGCGTGTTTGTGCTGGAGTCCTTCTACGAACAGCCGCGGGGAGCGATCGCTGCGGCCCTGCAGAGGCTGACCAACGGCGCCGGGATCGAGGTGGCTCGCGGCGGACGTTACCAAGACGCGCTGCAGCGCTATGCGGCGGGGAAGCTGCACTTCGTAGACTGCCTGCTCGCGGCCTGTGCAGCCGCGGAACAGATTCCGCTCGCCAGCTTCGACCGCGGCTTGGCCGCTGGCAGGGAGTGGCCCGCCTGGGATTGGCGCCGGCTGGGCGGATAGTAAGCGGCTTACGCCGGGCGGGGGTGGAAGGCGAGGGCGGCGGAGTTCATGCAGTAGCGCAGGCCGGTGGGCGGGGGGCCGTCGCCGAAGACGTGGCCGAGGTGGCTGTCGCAGCGGCGGCAGCGGACTTCGGTGCGGTCCATGCCCAGGCTGGCGTCGGCGAGGCGGTAGAGGTTGCGGCGGGCGATGGGCGCCCAGAAGCTGGGCCAGCCCTCGTGCGGATCGTACTTGGCGGTGGAGCTGAAGAGCGCGGTGGCGCAGGCGATGCAGCGGTAGACGCCGGGCTGGTAGCAGTCGTTGAGCGGGCCGGTGAAGGCGATCTCGGTGGCCGCCTGGCGCGTCACCTCGAACGACAGGGGCGAGAGCAGGCGGCG
>DAIDIF010000068.1 GCA_027451805.1 Acidobacteriota bacterium | reverse complement strand
CGGGCGGCGCCAGCGCCGGCGCGGCGGCGGCCACGCCGCCGCTTTCGGTGTCCCGCTTGAGGCGGCGCAGCGCGCCGCGCAGATCGGCGGCGGTCTGGAAGCGCAGCGCCGGGTCCTTTTCGAGCGCGGTGGTGAGCACGGCGTCGAGGCCGGCGGGGCCGTCGGGATTGATCTGGCGGACGGGGGCGGGGGTGCGATTGAGGATGCCGTCGAAGATGGCGGCCGAGGTGGAGCCGCCGAAGGCGGGCCGGCCCGCAGCCATCTCGTAGAGGACCAGGCCGAAGGAAAAGATGTCGGTGCGCGGGTCGAGCTCTTGGCCCAACGCCTGCTCGGGCGACATGTAGGCGATGGTGCCCATGGCGAGGCCGGGGCTGGTGAGCTGGCGGGAGTCGGCGCCGGCGAGGGTGGGCGCGTCGGCGGGGTGGGAGGGTGCGGCTTGGATTTTGGCCAGGCCGAAGTCGAGGATCTTGATCAGGCCGCGGCGGGTGAGGAAGAAGTTGGCGGGCTTGAGGTCGCGGTGGACGATGCCCTTGGCGTGGGCGGCGTCAAGGGCGTCGGCGGCCTGCAGCGCCAACTCCAGCAGCTCGGGGCCGGGAAGCGGGCCGCGCGCCAGGCGCTGCTGGAGGGTTTCGCCCTCGAGCAGCTCCATGGCGAGATAGGGGCGGCCATCGGCGGCTTCGCCGACGTCGTAGAGGGTGCAGATGTTGGGGTGATTGAGCGCGCTGGCGGCGCGGGCCTCGCGGCGGAAGCGCTCGAGCGCCTGCGGGTCGCGGGCGAGGTGCGGCGGCAGGAACTTGAGTGCGACGGAGCGGCCGAGGCGGGTATCTTCGGCCTGGTAGACGACGCCCATGCCGCCGCTGCCGAGGGCGGCGACGATGCGATACGGGCCTACCGCCTCGCCGATCATGCCGCCGTCCCGGGGGTGAAGCGCGCCTCCAGCACGGTGAGGTCGTCGGCCAGCGGCACGCCCTGGCAGAACTGCGTCACCGCCGCCGCCAGTTCGGCCACGCTGCACTCGCCGCGGAGCAGCTCCTCCAGGCGGGTGTCGCCGAACATGGCGCGGTCGGGGTTGGCGGCCTCGGTGACGCCGTCGCTGAACAGCAGCAGGCGGTCGCCGGGCGCGAGGCGGTCGCGGGCGGAGGCGTACTCCGCCTGCGCCAGCAAGCCCACCGGCAGGTTGGCTTCGGCGAGGGTGCGGCAGGCGCCGCCGCCGGCGACCAGGGGCTGGACGTGGCCGCAGTTGATGTACTCCAACTCCCCGCCGGGGCGCAGGCGGGCGATGAGCAGGGTGGCGTACTTTTCGCCTTCGAGGCGCTGGCAGATGAAGCGGTTGGCGGTGGCGGCGATCTGCGCCAGCGAGGCGCCGGCGAGCAGTTGGGCGTGCACCAGGCCCTGGAGGGTGGCGGCGAGCAGGGCGGCGGCGGCGCCCTTGCCGCTGACGTCGGCCAGCACCAGCGCCACTTCGGCATCGCCGGGGGCGCTCGCGCCGCCGCCATCGGGCAGGGCGACGGCGTCGTAAAAGTCGCCGCCGATCTGGAGGCAGGCCTGGCTGAGGGCGTCGAGGCGGGCAAAGGCGACGGCGGGCAGGCGCGCGGCCATCAAGCCTTGTTGAATGGCGGCGGCGAGCGCCAGCTCCTTTTCCATCAGGCGCGCGGCCTCCTGGCGGCGCGCCAGTTGGGCGTTGATGACGACCTGGGCGGCGTCGTGGGCGAGCATCTCGAGCATCTGGCGGCTGACCTGGCCGAGCGCCTTGCTGGCGGCGTGGCTGTCGAGATAGAGCACGCCGGCGCCTTCCTGCAGCGGAATGGCGAGCACGGTGCGCAGGGCGTGGGCGACCACGCTTTGCGCCAGATCCGCGGTCTCGCGGCTGTCGTGCATGAGCACGGCTTCCTTGGTGCGGTCGGCGCGCTCGACGATGGAGTGGGAGATGCTGCGGTCGTCGTTGAGGGTTTCGCCGGCGGCGGTGCGGCCGACGCTGAGGCGGAGGGAGGCGCTGTTTTCCGGGCGCAGAAAGACGAAGCCGCGCTCGGCGCCGGTGAGGCGCAGGGCGGCGTCGAGCATGGCGGCCAGGATGTCCTCCAACCCGCCGGCGGCGCGCAGACGCTGGCTGAAGTCGAGCAGCAGGCGCAGGCGGTCGAACTCGTTGGCCGGGCCGGTGTCGTTCAGCTTCTGCATCTGCGACAGGAAGAGGCTGGCGGCTTCCTCGGGCGGCTGGAAGACGATCCGGACGCCGGCGCAGTTGGGGAACTCGATGGTATCGCCGGGGGTGAGCGGGCAGGCGCCGGCGATGCGCTCGCCGTTGAGCAGCGTGCCGTGGGTGCTGCCCAAGTCGCGCAGGATGAAGCCGGCGCCGGCGGCCTCGATCTGGGCATGGTCACGCGAGATCTGCGGCAGCGGGATGGTGAGTTCGTGGCCGGGGCGGCGGCCCACCCGGAAGGGCAGCGGCTGCAGCGGCAGCATGCGCTCCAAGCCGCCGACGGTGGCGCGGACCGAGGGTTGATCGGGCGACGAGGAGGGGCTGGGGACAGCGGGCATTGGCGTCATTTTAAGCCGTTTTGCCGCGCGCCGCAGGCGCAAGTCAGGAGAGCAGGTGCTGCAAGGTCAGGACCAGGGCGCCGAGGGCGGCGAGGATCCAGGCCAGGCGCTCGTTGCTCCAGCCCGCCTGGCGGTCGCGCAGCACGCGGTTCATCACCGGCGCGTTGGCCAGCGCGGAGGCGATGGAGGAGACCACGGCGGCCATGCCGGCGAGCTGGGGCGCGATGCGGTGATGGGCGGCAAGCTCGCCCACCGCGGCGGTGACGCTGGCGCTGTTGAAGATGCCGCCGGCCGCGGCCACGGCGTAGGTGCCCCAGTGGCCGGCGTAGCGCTGCGCCAGCTCGGTGGCGACCTGGAAGACGAGAAACAGAAGGCCGAACTCCAGCACGCGCGCCAGCGACAACGGCGAGGACAGGGTCAGGGTGCGGCCCGCGGGCTGGGCGGCGCGCCGCCGCCAGAGCATGACAGCGGCCAGCAGTGCCATCGCCAGCAGCGCGGGCACCGCCGCCGGGGCTCCGGCGGGAGCGAGCAGGACGAGCAGCACGAGATTGCGGGCGAACATGGCGAGCGTGGCCAGCAGGGTGACGGTGACGCTCATCGCGACGGCGCCGGGGCCGAGCTCGCGGATGTCGGTGCCCAACTCCATCACCGCGGCCGCGCTGCTCACCAGCCCGCCCAGCACCGCGCTGTAGTACATGCCGCGGCCGCTGTAGAGGCGCATCAGGACGTAGTTGACGAACCCGACCGCGGCCACCACGATCACCGCGACCCAGAGCGCGTGCGGGTTGACCAGATGCCAGGGATCGATGGTGCGGTTGGGCAGGAGCGGATAGACGACGAAGGCCAGCAGGCCGAGCCAGATGGCGCCGCGAATCTCGTTGGGATGGAGCGAGCCGGCGAAGCGATGGAGCTCGAGCTTCCAGGTGAGCAGCAGGGTGGCGGCGAGCGCGGCGGCCACCGCGGTGAAGAAATCGCCGCGGCCGACCAGCACGCCGAGGGTGTACACCACCAGCAGCGCCACCGAGGTGGTGATCTCGAGCGTGCCGGCCGCGCGCAGGGTGCGCAGGTTGATGAAGACGATCAGCGCCAGGATGCCGGCGAGCGCGGCGACGGTGAGCGCGCCGCCGGCCAGCGCGGCCAGGGCGCCGAGCAGCGCGGTCAGGGCGCAGGTGCGGATGCCGGCGTCCTTGTTGGACCACTCGCGCTCGAAGCCGACCATCAGGCCGATGGCCAGCGCCAGCGCGATGCGGGCCGCGGCGCCGCCGACGGTGATTGCGGGCATGGGCACAGCATAGCAGGCGGCGCCGCGCGGGCCGGGCGCGGCCAGCGCGGCCCGGGCGCCCACCCTGCTCAACGGGCGGGGGCGGCGGCGTCGTTTTTGTAAATCACGCCGCCCTTCATGACGAAGGCGACGTGGCGGACGGCGGTGATGTCCTGGAGCGGGTTGCCGGCGACGGCGATGATGTCGGCGTCGAGGCCGGGTGCGATGGAGCCGATTTCATCCTGCATGCGCAGCGACTCGGCGGCGGAGTAATTCGCCGAAACCAGCGCCTGCATGGGCGTCATGCCGCCGCGGCGGACGCGGTAAATGAACTCCTCGGCCTGGTGGCCGAAGGCGCCGGCGACGGAGTCGGTGCCGAAGACGATGATCAGGCCGGAGGTCTGGACCGCCTGGCGGAACATGGCGTCGTCGGCGGGCCAGACCTGGCGCATGGCGGCAAAGCCGGAGGCGGTGTAGCCGCCGTGGCCGAGATACTGGCGCTGGTGGTTGAAGTAATTCTGGAAGACGAGGCCGGCCTGGGGATCGAAGAAGACGTGGTGGCGGGCCATGAGGGCGAGATCGGAGAGCGGCATGAGCATGCCGTGCTCGACCTCGAAGCAGCCGGCGTTGACCGCCATTTTGACCGCGACGCCGTAGGCGTGGACCAGGGTGCGGAGACCGTCCCTCTTGGCTTCGCCGCAGGCGGCGTCGAGCTGGGCCTGCGAGAGCGTGGGCGTGCCGCCCTGGCGGATGCTGGCGGAGGCGAAGATCTTCATCAGGTCGGCGCCCATGGCCTTGTCCTGATCGACGTAGGCGCGGATCTGGGCGGGGGTGCCGGTGCGGGGTCCGCGGCCGGCGAGCGGGCGAATGGCGGTAAGGATGCGCGGGCCGGGGATCGCACCGGCAGCGATGGCGTCGCGCAGAGGCACGTCGGCGGGAGAGCCGACACTTTGGATGGTGGTGAAGCCGGCATTGAGCGTCGCCCAGGCGTTGGCGGCCATGGCGAGGAAGGCGTGCTCGGGCGTTTCGCCGCGGCCGACACCCTGGCCGGCGAAGTGGCCGTCCGCCCCGAAGTGCCAGGCGATGTGCTCGTGCACGTCGATCCAGCCGGGCATGACGGTGAGGCCGCGCAGGTCGACGACGCGCGCACCGGGAACGGCGGCGGAGGCGGGCACGAGCCGGACGATGGTGCCGTTCTCGACCAGGATCGAGGTGTTGTGCAGGACGCGGCCGCGGCCGTCGAGGACGGTCGCGGCGCGCAGCAGGACGGGCGCCGGGCCTTGCGCGGCGGCGCCCAGTGCCAGGAAAAACAGCGTGGCGATTCGCAGAGCTTTCACGGCTGCCTCCGGATGGATCGAGGCGATTATAGGCCGGACGTCAGTTTTCGCGCAGGGCTTGCAGGGGATCGAGTCTTGCGGCGCGGCGGGCGGGGCCGAAGGCGGCGGCGGCGGCGAGGAGGAGCAACACCACGGCGGCGGCGGCGAAGGCGCGCGGATCGAGCGGGGCGACGCCGAAGAGGAAGGACTGGAGCAGGCGGGTGGCGGCGAAGGCGCCGGCGAGACCGAGGGTGACGCCGAGCGCGGCCAGCGCGAGGCCTTCGCCGGCGATCTGGCGTTCCACCTGGGCGGGGGTGGCGCCGAGGGCCATGCGAATCCCCATCTCGCGCCGGCGCTGGGCGACGGCGTAGCTGAGCACGCCGTAGATGCCGATGGCGCCGAGGGCGAGCGCGAGGCCGGCGAAGAGGGTGAGCAGGGCGGCCATGAAGCTGTAGTTGCCGAGCGCGTTGCCTTCCAGGGCGTTCAGGCTGGCCAGCTGGGAAAGCGGCTGGTCGGGCGAGACTTGGGCGAAGATGCGGCGGACTTCCGCGGGCAGGCCGGCGGGGACGGAGCCGCCGCGGCCGCGGATGACGAAGCCCAGCGAGAACCAGTGATTGACCAGGGCGTTGATGGCGTCGGAGGCCTGCGCCTGGGGCACGTAGAGGGTGAACGGCGGCGGCTGGTCGACGCCGTTTTCGTGGATGTCGGCGGCGACGCCGACGATGCGGAGCATGGCGGGCGCCCCCCGCAGTGCGACCGGGTCGGGAACGCCGAGTTGCTGGCCGACGGCGCCGCCGGGCCAGTAGTGACGGGCGAAGACCTGGCTGATGATGGCCACCTTGGCGCTCGCGGCGGTGTCGGCGCGGGTGAAGGCGCGGCCCTGGACGAGGGGGATGCGCAGGGCGCGAAAGAAGCCGGGGCTGACCGCGCGCCACTCGACATCGCCGCTGAAGCGGTTGTCGGCGTGGCCGGGGATGAGGACGGGATAGTTCATGGCGCGCTGCAGCGGCACGCCGGTGATCGAAGCCGCGGCGGCGACGCCGGGCAGGCGCTCAAGGCCGCCGACGATGGCCTCGGTGTAGCGCGTGGTGGCGGCATCGCTCGCGATGCGCGGGCCGCTGAGCGAAGTCTGGGCGGTGAGCACGCCGCGCCGGGCGAAGCCGGGGTTGACCGCGTGCAGGGCGAGCAGGCTGAGGGCGAGCAGGCCCGCGCCGGCGAGCAGGACGAAAGCGACGGCGACCTGGCCGACGATCAGCGCCGAACGCGCGCGGCGCGCGCCGCGGCCGCCGCCGCCCTCGGCGCTTTCCTTGAGATCGGCCTGCAGGCGGAAGCGGCCGGCTTGCAGCGCGGGCGCGAGGCCGAAGATCACGCCGCTGGCGACGGCGAGCGCGAGCGTGAAGCCCAGGGCCGCGAGGTCGAGGCGGGGGGCGAGGGGCGTGCCCAGATCGTTGGGCGCGAAACGTCCGAGCAGCGGCAGCGTCCACCAGGCGAGGAGCCAGCCGAGGGCGGCGCCGAGCCCGGCGAGCAGCAGGCTTTCGGTGAGGAGCTGGCGCGCGAGGCGCCCAGGGCCGGCGCCGATGGCGGCGCGGATGGCCATCTCGCGCTGGCGGCCGGCGGCGCGCGCCAGCAGCAGGTTGGCCAAATTGGCGCAGGCGAGCAGCAGCACCAGGCCGACCGCGCCCAGCAGCAGCAGCAGCGGCTGGCGGCTCTGGTCGGCGAGCATTGTCTGGTAGCTGGAGACGCCCCAGCGCATGCGGCGGGCGACGGTGGGATGCAGCCGGTGGAAGGCGGCCTTTTCCAGATCGAGCGCGGCCTGCGCCTGCGCCAGGGTGAGGCCGGGGCGGAGGCGGGCGATGATATCGAGATTGGGGCCGAGCGGGGCGAGCGCAGCAGCGGTGGGCTGGAGGTCGGTCCAGAGAGCGACCGGGGCGGGGTGAAACGGGTTCTGCTCGAGGGTGAGGAAGCCGGCGGGCATGACGCCGATGACGGTGAAGGGCTGGTCGTTGAGCTCGAGCGTTTGGCCGAGGACGTTGGGATTGGCGCCGAACTGCGATTGCCAGAGGCCGTGGCTGAGGATGACGGTGGGCGGCGCGCCGGGGGCATCGTCGGTAGCGGTGAAGTCGCGGCCGAGCGCCGGGGCCACGCCCCAGACGGCGAAGAAGCCGTGGCTGACGCGGTCGGCCGAGACCTGGCGCGCGGCGCCGGCGCCGCTGAGGTTGGGCTGGTTGAACATGTCGACCACGGCGGCAGAGGAGAAGGCGGTTTGGTGGCGCAGCAGGTACAGGGCCTCATCGCCATTGAGGCCGCTTTCGGTTTCGCCGTGGTAGACGTGGGCGATCTCGACGATGCGGCTGGGGTGGGGAAAGGGCAGCGGCTCGAGCAGGATGGGGGCGGCGAGGCTGAAGATGGCGGTGTTGGCGCCGATGCCGAGGGCGAGCGTGAGCGCGGCGGCCAGGGTAAAGCCGGGGGCGCGGAGGAGGCGGCGCAGGCCGTAGCGCAGGTCCTGGAGCAGGATGCCCATGAGGGCTTATACCGTGTCCGCGGCGGAAAGTTCCAGGCTTTGCGGCGGGATCAGGGGAGCGTGTACTGCAGGCCGGTGGAGTACTGCAGCGAGTTGCGCAGGAAGCCGGGTTGGGGGTTGTTGAGGTAGCTGTCGATGACGGTGAAGTTGACGCTGAAGTTCTTGTACACCGGCACCGCCCAGGCGCTCAGGCCGGACATCTGGTAGGCGAGGCCGCTGGTGAGCGAGGGGGTGAGGCTGATGCTCTCGGTCCAGACGATGCGGCCGTAGTTCTGGCGCAGGGACTCGCTCAGGCTGGAGGCCAGAAAGTTGGTGACGGCGGCGGAAAGAAAGCGCTGGCGGGTCCAGTGGAGATCGGCGCGGAGGGAGAGCTCGGTGGGCGCGGAGGCGATCACCTTCCAACCCAGCCCGCCGCCGTAGGCCTGCTGGAGCTGCAAGCCCTGGGCGTAGTTGTGGTCCAGTTCACCATTGCCGAAGAGAAAGAGGCGCTTGCTCACGTACTCATCCTGCTCGAGCGCGGTCGAATAGATGCTGGTGACGACGGTGGGCTTGCCGATTTGGGAGAGCTTGCCGTAGGAGGAGTTGAGGTGAAACAAGGTGGCGGATTTCTGGGTCAGCCAGGGAAGGGAGGGAATGGGGCGGCGTAAATCCACCTGGGCGTTGTAGCTGTTGGAGCTCTGGGTGGCGCTGATCTGGTTGAAGCCACCGCTCGCCTGCCCTTTCCAGCCCTGCCACGGCGCCGGCCGGGCAGTGATGGCTTTGCGGTAGGTTTCCGGATCCACGATCATGCGCAAGTGGGTTTCGGGGACGAATTGCGGCAGCGCCGCCGCGGGCGCGCTGATTTCCACCATGCCGCCGCTGATCAGCAACTGGCCGGAATGAGGCGCGCCGCTGGATTCGACCACGACGAAGGTCTCGGTGGTGCGCAGCTCCTGAATATGATCCCAAGGGACGCTGACATCGTTCGCCATATTGCTGCGAAAGACGATGCCGGCCTGGTCGGCGCGCACCAGCGTGCCGGTGAGCTCGTCGCCGTTGGTGAAGGTCAGAGTGTCAGCGCGCAGCGCGGCGGCGGCGCACAACAGCAGGGCGAGGAGATGAGGCGCACGGCGAATCCAGCGTGGACGCATCCGCTAATTTTCGCAGAAGTCCGACCAGACGACCACGTTCCGTAATGGAAAGCGCCGCCATTTGGCGCGCCTCGGCGGCGCGCGCCAGTGGTTCGGCCTGCTGGAGCAAGGCGGCGCCGGCGGGCGTGAGGGCGATGCGGTGGGCGCGGCGGTCGCGGGGATCGGGGCGGCGGCGCAGCCAGCCGCGCGCTTCCATGGCATTGAGCACGCCGACGAGTGCGCCGGGATCGAGGCCGGTGCTCTCGGCCAACTCGCGCTGGCGGCTGGGGGCCTGGCGCACCAGCGCCAGCAGCCAGAACTCGCGCGGGTGCAGGCCGAGCGGCGCCAGGGCTTCGGCGAGTAGCGCCTTGGCGCCCATCCAGGCGCGCCAATGGAAAAACCAGAAGCCAGGCGCGCGCGGGGGGGTGGGTTCGCCGGCACGCGGCATGTTACAGCGTCCGTTTGAACATCGCCGTCGCGCCCAGCAGCATCAGCGCGCTGGTGAGCGCGAGCACCCACAGGTCGGTGGTGACCGCGGCCAGGCCGGACTGTTTGAGCAGCAGGCTGCGGTAGGCGTGGACGGCGTAGGTGAAGGGATCGACCACCGAGATCAAGCGCAACCAGCGGGGGAATCCGGTGATGGGATAGACGGCGCCGCTGGGGAAGAACAGCAGCGTGTTGAGCACGCCAAAGATGGCGCGCGGCACCAGCGGATCGCTGATGCGGGCCATGAGGAAGAACATCATGCCGATGAGGGCGGTGGCGGTGAAGGCGGTGACGACGAGGAGGCCGCCGAGGCGGAGCGGGGCGAAGAAGTTGGGCACGCCGGCGATCATGGACCCGGCGACCAGGGTGACGGCGCCGGCCATCATGCCCTTGATCACGCCGGCGAGGTTGAAGCCGAGAATCAGCTCCCACTTGGTGATCGGGGTGACCAGGTAGCCCTCGTGCAGGCCGCGCGACTTGTCGTCGATGTAGAGGATGCCGCCGCCGATCATGGCGGTGATGAAGATGGCGAGGGTGACCGATCCCGGCAGCAGGTACTTCATGTAGCTGATGTAGGGATAGACCTCCACCGTCTGGAGCTGGATGGCGCCGGGGTCGCGCGACGGAACCTGCGGCGCGTTGAGCGCCTGCACCAGCCCGCTCATGGTGGCGCCGACGCCGCCGGCGGTGGTGCGATCGGTGTTGTCGGTGATGAGCGCCAGGCGGGGCCGGTGGCGCGTCAGCACGTCGCGCGAGTAATGCGCCGGGATGATGAGCACCGCGCTGAGGCGGCCCAGGCGCAGCGCGGCGACGGCCTGGCCTTCGTCGGCGTAATCCCTGGGGATGAAGGTGCGGGCGTTGGCGTAGACCGCCTGCAGCTTTTCGATCACGGTGACCGCTGCCGGGCCGTTGTCGAGGTTGACCACGCCGAGCGTGGCGTTGCGGATATTGCCGCCGAAGGCGTTGCCCAGGATGATCAACTGCACCAGCGGCAGCACCAGCGACACCATGATGAGCGACGGGCTGCGGCGGAACTTGCGCAGGTCGCGCTCGACGATGGCCAGGGCGCGGGTGAGTTTCATGCCTTGGCGCCCTCCAGGCCGTGGCCGGTGAAGTGGATGAAGACGTCGTCGAGCGAGGTGGTCTGGACGTTGAGGCTGGTGAGCCCCAGATTCTGGCGGCGGGCGAGATCGACCAGGGCCTCGGCGGTGGCGGGGCCGCTGTCGCTGGAGATGCGGTAGATGCCGGCGGCGGCGACGCGAACCTGCTTGACCATGGGCAGCGCCTCCAGGTCGGCGGCGCCGCCGGCGAGGTCGGGGGCGAACTGGACCTCGATGCGGCTGGCGCCGGGCACCGCGGTCTTGAGCGCGGTGGGCGAGTCCAGGGCGACGATTTTGCCATTGTCGACGATGCCGATGCGGTCGCAGAGGCGGTCGGCCTCGTCCATGTAGTGGGTGGTGAGGAACATGGTGAGGCCGCGGCGTTCGCGCAGATGGGTGATCATTTCCCACACCGAGAAGCGCGACACCGGATCCAGGCCGGTGGTGGGCTCGTCGAGAAACATAATGTCGGGCGCGTGCACCAGCCCGCGCGCGATCTCCAGCCGGCGGCGCATGCCGCCCGAGAGCGTGCGGGCCATGGCGTGGGCGCGGTCGGCGAGGCCGACGGTCTCGAGCAGCTCGGCCGAGACTTTGTAACGTTGGGCGCGCGGCATGGCGTAGAGGCGGGCGTGGATGGCGAGGTTTTCGATGCAGGTGAGGTCGGGATCGCTGGTCATGTTCTGCGGGATGACGCCGATGGCGAGCCGCACCTGATTGGGGGATTGGCGAATGTCGAAGCCGCCCACCCGGGCGGTGCCGGAGGTGGGCTCGATCAGGGTGGTGAGCATGCGGATCAGGGTGGACTTGCCGGCGCCGTTGGGGCCGAGCAGGCCGAAGATCTCGCCCTTGGCGACGCTGAAGCTGACCGCGTCGACGGCGCGCAGGCTGCCGAAGGTCTTGGAGATCGCCTCCACGGCGATGGCGGGGGCGCTCGCGGGTTGGCCGATCGAGGACATGGCGGGACTACGGTTGGGTCTTGCCGACGGGCAGCAGCAAGTAGGCGGTCATGCCCAGGGCCAGCTCGCCGTGCGGGTTGTGGACGCGGACGCGAATCTCCACCGTTTTGATGTCGCGCTTGGTGCGGCTGACATCGCGTTGGGTGGCGAAATCAGCTTCGACCGCCTTGTAGATCACCGGGCCCTGGATGATCTGGCCCGACATCAGACGAACCTGGAGCGGCTCGCCCAGTTTAATCAGGGGTGCGTAGCTTTCCTCGACGTAGGCGTCGATCCAGGTGTCGGAGAGCTGAAAGATGGTGACGATGGGGCTGCCGGGGCTGACGATCTCGCCCTGGCGGGCGGCGCGCAGGGTGATGACGCCATCGACGGGAGCGTAAATCTCGGTTTGGCCGAGGCGGGCGGCGGCGGCCTGGCTGTTGGCCTGGGCCTGGCGGGCGGCAGCCTCGAGCGCGGCGGTCTGCTGGCGCTGCACGGCGAGCTGACGCTGCTGGGCGCGGGCGTCCTTGACCGCCGCGCCGGCGGCGGCAACCGAACGCCGCGCGGCCGAGACTGCGGCGACGGCGGCGGCGCGGGCGGCGCGGGCGGCGTTCCAGTCGGCTTTGGCGTTGGTCAGGTCCTGGGGCGAGGCGGCGCCCTTGGCGACCAGCGGCGCGGTGCGCGTGTAGTTGTCCTGGGCCTTGTCGAGGTTGGCCGCGGCCTGCGCGGCCTGGGCCTGGGCCTGCGCCATTTGCGAGCGCGCCTGGGCCAGCTGCGCTTCCGCCTGCTGCAGCTTGGCGGGCAGGGTGGCGGCGAGCAGCGCGGACTGGGCCTCGGACTGGCGGGCGCTGGCCTGGGCCTGGGCGATGGCGGCCTGGGCGGCGCGCGCGTCGGCCGCCTGGACGCCCTGGTCGAGCACGGCGAGCAGGTCGCCGCGGCGCACCTCCTGGCCGTCCTGCACGGTGAGCTTGTCGACCAGCCCCACGATCTGCGAGCCGACCACCACCTCGTTGCCGTCGACCGTGCCGGTCAGGGTGAGGGTGGCAGGCGCGGGGCGCAGGATATACCAGGCGAGGCCGGCGAGCGCCGCCGCCGCCACGATCAGGATGCCGATCTTCTTCATGGGCCTGAGTCCGTCGTGCAGGATTCAGGGTATCCAAATTGGTTGAATTGTTCAACGAATTGCGCGGGCGCCCATTCGTGCCGCGCGCCGGCGGGTGATATGATGGCGCGCGGAGGGCAGCCATGCGGAAAGTCTGGACGGTGGTCGCGGCGTTCGGGATTCTGGCCGCGGGAGCGGCGGCGCAGCAGCGGGGGGCGGTGAAGCCCCCGCGGTCGGAGTTGGGCATGCTGGATGTGTCCTTGGGGCGGTGGGTGTTTCACGGGACGTCGAAGAGCCGGACGGGCAAGACCGGCACCTGGACGTGGCGGGAGAACTGCCAGTGGTCGCCGAACCAGATCTATCTCGAATGCACGTTCAGCAACGTGTGGTCGGGGCGGCCGGCGGAGTCGCTGGTGGTCGACACCTACAACACCGTGGACCACGCCTTCTGGCATTACGAGATGTTTTCCGCCGGCGGGCGCGGCGCCAAGCCCTTTGCCGCGAAGATGGACGTCACCCCCAACACCTGGATCGAGTACGGCGGGCCGCACGAGCGCATCACCTACCACTGGGGGCCGGCGGGCCACGTGCAGGTGGCGATCGAGGCGTCCAAGGACGGGAAGAGCTGGACCGTGGTCGACCAGGGCACGGGCGTGAGGCAGTAAGCCGCGCCCGCCACGCTATCCTGAAAGCATGCGAGCGGCGGTGGCGCGGACGCGGAACAAGACCTACTACCGCGTTTTGCATGTCCCCATCTGGATCTGGGTGTTTTTCACGCTGCCGGGCGGGCTGACGGAGGCGCTGTACGCGCACGGGTTCGGGCGGGAGCAGGCGATCTGGCTGGGGCTGGTGGCGGCGGTGTGCGTGTGGCGGGGGGCGAAGGGGCGGCTGCCGGGAACCGAGGCGCGGCCCTACATCACCCATTACGGGCTGGCGTGGCCCAACCTGGGGTATCGCGTGGTGTGCTATTCCGCGGCCTGGATCGCGATCGTGACGCCGTGGACGCTGAACCTGGTCGGGCTGCTGACCGCGGCGACGACGGGCCGCTGGATCGTCGCCGGGCTCTACGGCTGGCCCTATGACGGGGTGGCGGGGCTGATTGTGCTGGCGGCGGCGCTGGACAAGCTGCCGCGGGCGCGGCGGACGATTTACGACGAGGGCGCCGACCGCGCCTGGTTTTATGTGGGCGTGTGGACGGCGGTGATCGCACAGCTGGCGGGCTGGGCGATGTGGCGGCTGGGGGCGCGGATGGGGCTGGCGGCGGGGCCGCTGGCCTGGGCGCGGCTGCTCGCGTTCGTCCTGGTGAGCGCGGCGGTGCTGGGGTGGGGGCTGGCGGGTCGGCTGCCGCGCACGCAGCGGTACTACGTGACGGCCGATGCCGAGTTGCAGCCGGCCGAATCGGAATAAGCGTTATGCACACACCGATGTTGTTTACGCCTTTGCGGCTGCGCGAGCTGGAGTTGCGCAACCGCATCGTGGTCTCGCCGATGTGCCAGTACTCGAGCCCGGGCGGGCTGGCGACCGACTGGCACCTGGTGCATCTGGGCAGCCGCGCAGTGGGCGGGGCGGGGCTGGTGTTCACCGAAGCGACGGCGGTGACGGCGCAGGGGCGGATCAGCCCGGACGATTTGGGGATCTGGAGCGACGAACACATCGCGCCGCTGGCGCGGATCACGGCGTTCGTGCGCGGGCAGGGCGCGGCGGCGGGGATCCAGCTGGCGCACGCCGGGCGCAAAGCCTCGACGGCGGCGCCGTGGAAGGGCGGCAAGCCGGTGGCGCTGGAGGACGGCGGCTGGCCGGTGGTGGGGCCGAGCGCGGTGCCGTTCGCGGCGGGCTACCAGGCGCCGCACGAGCTGACCCACGCCGAGATGCAGAACATCGTGGCGGCCTTTGCGGCGGCGGCGCAGCGGGCGGTGGCGGCGGGGTTTGACCTGATCGAGATTCACGCCGCCCACGGCTACCTGCTGCACGAGTTTTACTCGCCGGCGAGCAATCGGCGCGGCGACAACTATGGCGGCTCGCTGCAAAACCGGATGCGGCTGACGCTGGAAGTGATCGAGGCGGTGCGGGCGGCGTGGCCGCCGGCGCGGCCGCTGTGGCTGCGGATTTCGGCGAGCGACTGGGCGGGCGAGGGCGCGGAGGGGTGGGACATCATTGATTCGGTGGCGCTGGCGCGGGAAGCGGGGCGGCTGGGCGTGGACGTGGTGGATTGCAGCTCGGGGGGCAACCTGGCGGCGGCGAGGATTCCGGTGGGGCCGGGGTACCAGACGCCGTTCGCGGAGCGCATCCGGCGGGAGGCGGAGGTGATGACGGCGGCGGTGGGGATGATCACCTCGCCCGAGCAGGCGGAGCATATTCTGCGCACCGGGCAGGCGGACGCGGTGGTGCTGGCGCGCGAGCTGCTGCGCCACCCCTACTGGCCGCTGCGCGCGGCGAAGCGGCTGGGCGGGGAGGCGAGCTGGCCGGTGCAGTATGAGAGGGCGCGGGAGTAGGCGGCGGGAGCGGCGCGGCGCCGCCCGCAGCGCCGGGTTCTGCTAGACTCCGGGCATGGAGGCAGCGCGGACACGGGGGCCGGACGAAAAGTTCTGCACGCAGTGCGGGGAAGCGATTGCGGCGCAGGCGGTGGTTTGCCCGAAGTGCGGGGTGCGGCAGGTGGCGGGCAATGCGGACAGCTTCGGGTTCGTGGTGGCGCCGAACGGGAAGAGCAAGCTGGCGGCGGGGCTGTTCGGGATCCTGCTGGGGTCGTTCGGGGTGCACAAGTTCTACTTGGGCGAGATCGGCTGGGGCGTGGTCTACGTGCTGTTCTGCTGGACATTCATTCCCGCCATCGCCGGCATGATTGAAGGCATTCTCTATCTGACGATGAGCGATGCCGAGTTCGTGGCCCGGTACGGACAGGTGCGGCCGGCCTAGCCTTCGAGCGGGTCGAGGACGATCTGCCAGTCCTGCAGGTGGCGGGCGCGGAAGGCGCCGGCGCAGGAGAGCAGGTAGTACTTCCACATGCGGCAGAAGATTTCGCCGTACTCGCGGCGCCAGCGCTCCCATTCCGACTCGAAATTTCCGTACCAGGCCATCAGCGTGCGGTCGTAGTGCTCGGCCCAGTTGAGCCAAAGGCGCGGCACGAAGCGGTGCTCGAGGGCGGCGCCGAGCTGGCGGATGGAGGGCAGGTGGGAGTTGGGGAAGATGTAGCGCTCGATCCAGGGATCGGTGGAGCGCACGGTGCGGTTGGAGCCGATGGTGGAGAGGAACATGCGGCCGCCGGGGGCGAGCAGGCGGCGCGCCTGGTTGAAGAAGCGGCGGTAGTTGCGGTAGCCGACGTGCTCGAACATGCCGAGCGAGACGATGCGGTCGTAGGCGTCGCGAGTCTCGCGGTAGTCCTCCAGGCGGAGTTCGACCGGCAAGTCGGCGCAGCGCTGGCGTCCGAGCGCGAGCTGGTTGCCGGAGAGCGTGATGCCGTCCACGCGCACGCCATAGCGCGCGGCGGCGAACCGGGCGAAGCTGCCGAAGCCGCAGCCGATGTCGAGCACGCGCATGCCCGGTGCAAGCTCGAGCGCGCGGCAGACGGCGTCGAGCTTGGCTTCCTGGGCGGCGTCCAAGCTGCCGGCGCGCTCCCACAGGGCGGCGGTGTAGACCAGCGTGGGGCCGAGCATGGCCTCGAAGAGATCGTTGCCGGCGTCGTAGTGGCGGCGGGCGACGCGGGCGGAGCGGGCGCGAGTCTGGCGGTTGAAGCAACCCGCGCCCAGGCGGAGCGCGAAGGCGCGCCAGCCTGGCTCGGCGGCGCGATCGAGGCCGGAGTCGAAGAGGCGGCGGAAGAACTCGTCCAGGCGGGGGCAGTCCCACCAGCCCTCCATGTAGGACTCGCCCAGGCCGAGCGAGCCTTCGCGCACCACGCGCGCGTAAAAGGCCGGGTTATGGATGGCGATATCCCAGTCGCGGGAGCCGTTGATGGCGATGCCGCCCTGGGCCAGCAAAGTCTGCGCACGAGCGGCGAAATCCAGCGCGCTCATGCCAACACCTTAGCGCACGCAGTGCCCCTTGAGAAGTGACCGCCGTCGCCGGCTACGGTTGCCGGCCGTAGGTGCCGATGAGCTCGGCTTCGGCCAGGATGTGCCCCTGCATGGCGGCGCGCACTTCCGCCTGGGAGGCGCCGGCGATCAACCCCAGGTGGGGCTGGCTCAGGGCGTAGAGGTCGAAGTGGTAATGGTGCGGGGCGCCGAGCGGCGGGCAGGGGGCGCCAAAGCCGATCTGGCCGAAGCTGTTGCGGCCTTGCAAGCCGCCGAGGGGGAAGTGGGGGCTGGCGTACTCGCCCGCCGGGAGTGCGGTGATCGTGGGCGGCAGGTCGTAGACCAGCCAATGGGTGAAGTCGCCGGCGGGGGCGTCCGGATCGTGGACAATGAGCGCCAGGCTGCGAGTGCCGCCGGGCACGCCCGCCCAGCGCAGCGGCGGCGAGGTGCCGGCGCCGTCGCAACTGTGCGCGGCCGGAATCGGTTGGTTGTCGCCGAACGCCGCTGAGGTCAGGCGGAAGGCCGAGTTACGCGGCGTCATCGCGATCACCAGCAACAACAGTACCAGCGGCAGGAGTTGACGGATGTGAGCCAAGGCACACTTCACGCGGTTGCTCCTTGTTCAATCTGTGCCAGCGCCCATGCGGCGTGCTCCGCCAGCACGGCGTCGGCATCCGCCTGCCAGCGTTGGAGGGTGGCGCGATACGCCGGGTTGCCGCTGTTGCCCATGGCGAGGGCGAGCGAGCGGCGCAAACCGGAAAACTTGGCGCGCTTGGCGGCGGAATGGCGGAAGCGTTCGCGGTAGGCGTCCTCGGTGAGGGCGGCCAGCTCGAGCAGGAGCGGGGCAACGAACCCCGGGCGGGGCTGAAACTCGGGCGCATCGGTCACCGGGGCGCGGCGGTTCCAGGGGCAGACGTCCTGGCAAATATCGCAGCCGATGAGGTTGTTGCCCATGCCCGCGCGCAGGTCTTCCGGCACCGGGCCGCGCAATTCGAGATTGAGATAGGCGATGCAGCGGCTGGCGTCCATGGCATGGGGCGTGAGCGCCTGGGTGGGACAGGCTTCGATGCAGCGGCGACAGCTTCCACACCGGTCGGGCAGGGGGTCATCGGCGGCGAGGGGGAGGGAGGTGACGATGCTGCCGAGAAAAAAGTAGGAACCCAGCCGAGGGTGGATGAGACAGGTGTTTTTCGCCAGCCAGCCCAGGCCGGCTTGCTCGGCGGCGGCGCGCTCGATCAGCGGGGCAGTGTCGACGGTGAGATGGAACTGCTCTTCCGGCGCCTGCTGGCGCAGGCGCTGGGCGACTTGCTCGAGGCGCCGGCGCAGGCAGTCGTGGTAGTCGTCGCCCCAGGCGTAGCGCGAGATCCAGCCGCGTGCGGGATCGTGGGCGATGTCAAGGGAGCGGGGGGCGGGGGCGTTGTAGACCGCGGCGGCGCAGATCACCGCCTGCGCCCAGGGCCAGGCCTCGCGCACCGCCTCGCGCAAGTAACGGCCGCCGGCGCCGCGGCGGGCGAGGTAGTGCATCTCGCCCGCCTGGCCCGATTCGACCCAGGGAGCGAAGGCGGCCAGGCGGGCGGAGGGCGCGACGCCGGCGATGCCGCAGAGGTCGAAGCCGGCTTCGCGCGCGGCGGCGAGCGCCAGATCGCGCATTTCGGCGACGGCTGCCCCCCCGGGCACGGTAAAATCCTCTATGCTCAAGAGTTTCCTCGGCCGCCACCCAAAGATCGCCGCCTCCGCCTACATAGAGGATAGCGCCCAGGTGATCGGCGATGTCGTGGTGGGGGAGCACTCCAGCATCTGGTTCCATGCCGTGGTGCGGGGCGATGTGCACTCGATCCGGATCGGGCGGGAGACGAATATCCAGGACAATTGCGTGGTGCATGGCTACCAGGGCAAACATGCGGTGGAGTTGGGCGACCGGGTGACGGTGGCGCACTCGGTGAACCTGCACGGCTGCGTGGTCGAGGACGACTGCCTGATCGGCATCGGGGCGATCGTGCTGAACGGGGCGCGCATCGGGCGCGGCTCGATCATCGCCGCGGGGGGATTGATTCCGGAGGGGATGGAGGTGCCGCCGGGCAGCGTTTACCTGGGCGCGCCCGCCAAGTTGCACCGCCCCGCCAATGACGCCGACCGGCTGATGATCGCCACCCACGCCGCCAACTACGTGGGCTACAAGAACGACTACCTGAGCCACCCGCACTGAGCCGGGATTGAGATTGGGCACGAGACGAACATGAAGACGGATGCCGGGATTACGGCGATCAAGGGGATGCGCGACCTCCTGCCGGAGGATACGGCGTGGTTCGAGCGGTTGGAGGGACACGCGCGGGAAATCTTCGCGCTGTACAACTTCGACGAGATCCGCACGCCGGTGCTGGAGCCGGCGGAGCTGTTTGCGCGCGCCGTGGGGGAAGAGACCGACATCGTGGGCAAGGAGATGTACACCTTCGCCGACCGCGACGGGGCGATGCTGACGCTGCGGCCGGAGGCGACGGCCTCGGCGGTGCGCGCGTACATCGAGCACCGGCTGTGGGAGCGGCCGGGGCTGACGCGGCTCTTCTATCAGGGGCCGATGTTCCGGCGGGAGCGGCCGCAGAAGGGCCGCTACCGGCAGTTTTACCAGATCGGGGCGGAGGTGCTGGGCGGCGACGCTCCCTGGATTGACTTCGAACTGCTGGCGATGCTGCGCATGTTGCTGGAACGGTGCGGCATCGAGGGGGCGGAGCTGGTGCTGAACTCGGTGGGCTGCGCCAACGACCGCCCGCGCTACCACGCCGCGCTGCGCGAGGCGTTGGCGCCGCGCCTGCCGCAGATGTGCGCCGACTACCAGCGGCGGGCGCAGACCAACCCGTTGCGGGTGCTGGACTGCAAAGTGCCGGCGGATCAGCCGATCATCGCGGCGCTGCCCTCGATTCTGGATTACCTCGACGACCGCTGCCGCGAGCACTTCGCCGAGCTGCGCCGGCTGCTGGATGGCGCCGGCATCAGCTACCGACTGGACCCGCGCATGGTGCGCGGGCTGGACTATTACACCAGCACCGCGTTCGAGTTTCTGCACGGGGCGCTGGGGGCGCAGAACGCGCTGCTGGGTGGCGGACGCTACGACGGGCTGGCGCAGTCGCTGGGCGCGCCGGCCAACGTGGGCGGTGGCATCGGCTTTGCCCTGGGCGAGGACCGGTTCGTGATGGCCATGCAGGCGGCGGCGGGGGGGACGGGCCAGCCGCCGGGGCCGCGGGCGCTCGTGGTGCCGATTACGGCGGCGCAGTTGCCGCCGGCGCTGGCGCTGGCGGAACGGTTGCGGCGCGGGGGGGTGCGGGTGGAGATGGCGCCGCCGGACCGCAAGATCGGGCGTTCGCTGGAGCTGGCGGCGAAGCTGGGGGCGGAGGCGGCGCTGCTGCTGGGCGCCGACGAGGTGCGGGAGCAACGCGTGACCTGGAAACGATTGGCAAGCGGGGAACAGGAGAAACTGGACGAGACGGCGCTGGCGGCGCGGCTGGGCGCGGGGAGGAGCGCATGACGCCGCCGACCGATCCCATCGCGCAGTTGCGCATGGAGCGCCGCAGCTACATCCTGGGCACGCTGCTGGTGTGGGGGGTGGTGGTGGCGGCCACCCTCATGCTGCTCATCAGCATGGAACCCAAGGTGTTTTCCGGGCCGCCGGCGCAGACCGTGAGCGCGGCGATGGCGCGCATGGCGCCGCTGACCGGCGAGCAGCAGCTCCTGCTGCAGATCGTCAATCTGGTGGGCGGGGTGGCGCTGTTTTTCCTCAACCTGCGCTTTAGCTTGTTGATCCTGAGGCCGCGCTGGGCCTACCTTTCCAAGGATCAGCGGGTGCGGTTCTCCAACGGCCGCTGGGGGTGGTGGGCGATCCTCTCGGTGAACTCGCTGTTCTATCTTTCCTTGTTCCTGGTGCCGCAGTTGGTGATGACGGCGGTGCTGGCGCACTGGGGCACGGACGAGATTCGTTTCCGCCAGGAGCTGATGCGCCAGCCTCCGCCCGATGCCGCGCCGCCGGCGGTGCAGCCGTGAGCGCGGCCCCCGATCTCACCCGGCGGACGGATTACTGCGGCGCCCTGCGTGCCGGCGACGTGGGGCGCCGCGTGGTGTTGCAGGGCTGGGTGCACCGCCGCCGCGACCTGGGGGCGCTGCTGTTCCTCGACCTGCGCGACCGCGAAGGCCTCTGCCAGGTGGTCTTTAATCAGGAGCGCGACCCGGCGCTGCACGCCCGTGCCGCCGAGCTGCGCTCGGAGTACGTGGTGGCGATCGCGGGCGCGGCGGTGCGGCGCGAGGCGGCGACGGTGAACGCGGCGCTGGCGACGGGCGAGGTCGAGGTGGTGGCCACGCAGCTGGAGGTGCTCAACACGGCGCGCACGCCGCCGTTTCCGCTGACCGAAGAGGCGGCGGAGACGGTGAGCGAGGAGGCGCGGCTGAAGTACCGCTACCTGGACCTGCGCCATCCCGGAATGCAGGCCAACCTGCGGCTGCGGCACAACGTGGTCAACGCCATCCGGCGGGCGTTCGACGCCCAGGGGTTCCTCGAAGTCGAGACGCCGTTTCTGACGCGCAGCACGCCCGAGGGGGCGCGCGACTATCTCGTGCCCAGCCGGGTGCAGCCGGGAACCTTTTACGCGCTGCCGCAGTCACCGCAATTGTTCAAGCAGTTGTTGATGATCGGCGGCGCCGACCGGTACTTCCAGATCGTGCGCTGCTTCCGCGACGAAGACCTGCGCGCCGACCGGCAGCCGGAGTTCACCCAGATCGACGTGGAGATGAGCTTTCCCGATCAGGACGAGCTCTTCGGCATCGTCGAAGGGATGCTACGCGACGCCTGCGCGGCGGCGGGGCGGGAGATCGCGCTGCCGTTTCCGCGCATGAGCTGGGAGGAGGCGATGGCGGCCTACGGCAGCGACAAGCCGGACTTGCGGCTGCCGGCGCTGACCGAGGTGAGCGGGCTGCTGCCGGAGGCGGCGCGGGCACAGTTGCGGCTGGCGGCGAGGCTGCCGCTGCTGCTGATCCGGATCCCGAAGGTGGGCGAATTGTCGCGGCGGGAGCGGGACGAGCTGCGGCCGTTGGCCGAGGGCCGGCCGGTGCGGTTTTTCGAGGACTTCGGGCGCATCGCCAAGAGCTTCCCTGAGCCGGCGGCGGCGATGCGGCAGGCGGCGGGAGCGGAGGAGGGGGACCTGCTGGCGCTGGTGGGCGCGGCGGAGGGGACGGGAGGAGAGGAAACGCCCAGCGACCGGCGGGCGGCGCTGCGCAGTCTGCAGACCCATGCCGGGGGGCTGCGGCTGGCGCTGGGGCAGCGCTTCGCCGAGCGGCACGGGCGGTGGGCGGCGGGCGAGCTGCGGTTTCTGTGGGTGAGGGAGTTTCCGATGTTCGACTGGGACGCGGCCGAGGGGCGCTGGGCGGCGTCGCACCATCCCTTCACCTCGCCGCGGGACGAGGATGTGGCGCTGCTGGACAGCGATCCGGGAGCGGCCAAGGCGAAAGCCTATGACGTGGTGCTGAACGGCATCGAGTTGGGCTCGGGCAGCATCCGCATCCATCGCGCTGAGGTGCAGTCGCGCATCTTCGCGCTGCTGGGGATGGGGCCGGAGGAGGCGAAGGCGCGCTTCGGGTTCTTCCTGGAGGCGCTGCAGTACGGCACGCCGCCGCACGGCGGGATCGCGCTGGGACTGGACCGGCTGGTGATGCTGCTGGCGGGGGCGGGCTCGATCCGCGAGGTGATCGCTTTCCCGAAGACGGCGCGGGCGGCGGATTTGATGGTGGACGCGCCCACGCCGGTGTCGGCGGCGCAGCTTAAGGATCTGGGGCTGCGCGTGCCGGGCATGTAAGCAGGTTCACGACCATGATCCGCGTGCTGCCCGACGCCGTCGCCAACAAAATCGCCGCCGGCGAGGTGGTGGAGCGGCCGGCGTCGGTGGTTAAGGAGCTGCTGGAGAACGCGCTCGACGCGGGCGCGCGCAGCGTGCGGCTGGAGATCGAGGCGGGCGGCAAGAGCCGCATCCGCTGCACCGACGACGGCTGCGGCATGGGGCGCGACGACGCGCTGCTCGCGCTGGAGCGGCACGCGACCAGCAAGCTGCACGACCTGGAGTCGCTGAGCGCGATCGCGACGCTGGGGTTCCGGGGCGAGGCGCTGCCGGCGATGACGGCGGTGAGCCATCTGACGCTGGAGACGGCGCCCGCGGCGGGCGAAGGCACGCGGGTGGTGGTGCGGGCGGGCAAGCTGCAGAAAGTGGAGGCGGCGGGGCTGCCCCAGGGGACCGCGATCACGGTGGCCCAACTGTTCGCCAACATCCCGGCGCGGAAGAAGTTTCTCAAGAGCGAGGCCACCGAGCTGGGCCACATCGCCACGCTGGTGACGCATTACGCGCTGGCGTACCCGGAAGTGCATTTCCATCTGGAGACGCCGCACCGCGCCGTGCTGGAGGCGCCGCCGGTGGGGAGCCACGCGGAGCGGCTGCGCCAGGTGCTGGGGGAAGAGCTGGCGGCGGAGTGCGTGGAGTTGCGGGCGACGGCGCAGTGGGCGCCGGAGGCGGCGGGCGAGGGTGGCGCGGAGGCGGAGGCGGGAGAGACGGAGGCGGCGGGGCTGGGGATCTTCGGCTTCGCCTCGCGGCCGGAGGTGCACAAGCTCAACCGCAACTCAATCTTCATTTTCGTCAACCGGCGGCTGGTGCGCGACCGGCTGCTGCAGCACGCGCTCTCGGCGGCCTATTACAATCTGCTGCCCAACGGGATGTTTCCGGCGGCGTTGCTGTTTCTCGATTTGCCCTACGCCGAGGTGGATGTGAATGTGCATCCGGCGAAGACGGAGGTGCGTTTCCGGCGGCAGGCGTTCGTCCACGACGCGGTGCGCGACACCGTGCGGGGCGCGCTGGCGGCGGCGCGGCCGGTAGCCTCGTTTGCGCGCGAGCAGCGCGCGCGGCCGAGCGCCGCGGCCTGGTTCCAGCCGGGCGGGCGGGCGCCGCTTCCCCTGCCCGTTTCCCCGGGCGCGGACCCGGCGCTGGGCATCTCCACCGCCGATCTGCCGAGCGGGTTTCAACTGACGCCGGCGGCGCCCCCGCCGACGGAGCAGCGGCTGCCGCTGGCCCCGCGCGAGCTCGCTTGGCCGCGGGCCCGCCCGCGCCCGGGCCCCTGGGTGGCCGAGACCGGCGTGGGCTGCGGGCTGCGCGAGGCCCCCCCAGCGGCGGCGCTGGAGGCCGAGGCGCTGGAGGAGCTGCGGCCGCTGGGGCAGATTGCCGATAGCTTCATCGTCGCCGCGGCGCCGTCGGGTTTGTGGCTGGTGGACCAGCACGTGGCGCACGAGCGGGTGCTGTTCGAGCAACTGCGGAGCCAGCGGCTGGAGCACGCGGTGGAGCGCCAGCGGCTGCTGCTGCCGCTGATCGTGACGCTCGACCCGGGGCGGGCGCTGGCGTTTGCCGAACTGGCGGCGGAGCTGGAGGCGGCGGGGTTCGAAGCCGCGCCCTTCGGGCGCGCCACCCTGGCGATTCATGCGGCGCCGGCGGCGATCGCGGCCGAGCAGGTGGAGCGGCTGCTGCAGGAGATCCTGCAGGCGCCGTTGCCGGAGGAGCGGGCGACCACGCTGGAGGCGGTGCGGACCAGGATTGCGGCCACCATCGCCTGCCACGCGGCGATCAAGGTCCATATGCGCCTGGAGCCGGAAAAGATGGCGTGGCTGTTGCGCGCGCTGGCGCAGACCGAGTACCCCATGGCCTGCCCGCACGGGCGGCCGGTGTTGCTGCGATACTCTTTGGAAGAGATCCAGAGGGCGTTCAAGCGAATCTCATGACTTCCGAAGACCTCCTCACCGCGCGCGCCGCCCGGCAGAATTCGGTCCGCCCCGCCGCGCTCACGCCCGCAAGCGTCGCCGGCTGGGTGGCCGAGCTGGGCTTCACCACGGCGGCGCAACTGGGTGACGAGGCGGTCGAGCCGCTGGAAGCGGCGCTGGCTGAGCGCCGCGTGGTCGAGCTCTGGCTCTGGCCGGGGGTGCTGCGCTACTGTTCGGCCGAGCTGCTGGGCTACGTCTATGTCTGCGTCGGCGACCGCAACCTGCGCGAGGATTTCCGCCGTCAGGCGCGGGAACGGCAACTGAGCTGGCTGGCGGCCGAGGTGTACGAGCAACTGCTGGGGGCGGAAGGGGCGCGCACGCCCGGCGAGGTGCGCGAGCGGCTGGGGGTGGAGCGCACCTCGCCGCTGAGCATCGAGCGCGCGCTCAGCGAGCTGGCGAAGACGCTCAAGGTGGTGCGGCTGGGGCGGCGCGGCGGCGAGCCGCAGTGGCAAACGCTGCTCGCGGCGTTTCCCCACCTGCAGCGCGCGGTGGACACGGTGTCGCTGGTGGAGGCGGCGGCGGCGCTGATCAGCCGCTACCTGGACGCCATGGTGTGCGAGAGCGAGGAGCTGCTGGCGGCGTTTTTCACGCCGCTGTTCTCGCGCAGCCGGGTGCGGGCGGCGCTCAACGGGCTGGAGGCGGCGCAGGAAGCGGAGACGGTGTCGCTCGACGGGCGGCAGGCGTGGCGGCTGCGCCCCGTCGAGGAGCCGCAGGAGCGGTCAACCTAGGCATGGCGGACGAGGCTGCCGAAGGCGCTGCGGCGCGGGCGATGTTCGGGCGCGATGCGGCGTCGCAGGCGATGGGGATGGAACTGGTGGAGGCGCGGACCGGGTATGCGCGCGTCACCCTGCGGGTGCGCGAGGACATGATCCAGGGGCATGCCACCTGCCACGGCGGCTACGTCTTCGCGCTGGCGGATTCGGCCTTCGCGTTCGCCTGCAACAGCCACGGGTACGCCGCGGTGGCGGCGGGCTGCTCGATCGAGTACCTGGCGCCGGTGGTGCTGGGCGAAGCGCTGACGGCGGAGGCCCGGGCGGTCGAGGTGACGGGCGGAGGCGGGGTGTACGACGTGGCGGTGCGCAACCGCGCCGGGCGGACGGTGGCGCTGTTCCGCGGGCG
>DAIDIF010000067.1 GCA_027451805.1 Acidobacteriota bacterium | reverse complement strand
AGAGGGGGGGGGGGCGGAGGCGGCACGCGGCCGAGGGGGGGGCGCGGGTGGTACGCCGATAGGTATTCGGCATGCTGGGTCACTAAAAAAATCACGCGCCGGTGCGCACCGCGCACTCTTTACCCTCGGCAGACATGCGCTGCGCTCTCCTCATCGTGATATGTGTGGTGGCAACGACCGTGCTCGCCGCTCACCCCGGAGGTGCTACAAACAGCGGCGGTCTCGCGTCCGAGCTTTGGGCCGCCGACTGCTACAACACGCCGACTGTGAATCGGCTCTGTTTGCCCAAAGCGTCCGTGTGCCGCCGCGTCGCCACCGGCGATTGGAGCGTGCCTGCCGTGAGCCAAGTGCCGGCGGCTCAGAAATTTTGTCTACAAACCGAGCAACGCCCAACGCCCAGAAATTGTGTTCACTTTCCGAGACGCACTGCCTTTGTTCAGCTAGGTCCGCACCACTGTCCTATTCTTTTTTTTCAGTCGCCGTCGGCGGGCTGCTCGCGCTGGTAGGTGCCCGGAGCGTGCACGGGCGGCGCGTACAGCGTCGCGAGGTGCAGTCCGCCGGCGCCCGCCTGCACTTCGTGCCACCAGCCGTGGCGCACGCGCAGTATGTCCGTGGGGCGCAACTCGACACACACGACGGGCGCTTCGCCCGGGGCGCGCACGCGCGCCTGGCCCGAGCCAGCGTACACAAAGAAGGTCTGGTCCGCGCTGGCGTGCACCTCGCCGGGCAGCACCGCGCCGGGCCGCAGTTCCATCTCCACCAGCTGCGACACGTCGGACGTGTCGATCACGCGCCGGTAGGCACCGCCGGTGGCCGAGTAAAGCACCAGCGCGTCTGGCTGCTGCTGTTGCTGCTTGTTTGCGGTCGTTGGCGTGTACACGCGGGGCGCAACCGTGTTCCCCATTGTGCAAACCGCGGACCGGGGCGCAAAAAAATCGGCGGCGGCGCCTGACAGGCCCTTTTTGGTCTGCACCGAGCCGAGGCATTTAAGGTTGTTGTTCACGCCGCAGTGACTACATCGATCCAGAAATTGTGATTGCCCGAACGGGAAATTCATACCCACCAACCATGCGCAGCGTCCCTGTGATGATGGTGTTGCTACTCGCGGGGCTCGCGCTGCTGGCCCGGGCACAGCCGGAGCCGCAGCCGCTTCCGTACCCAAGCCTGGGCGAGCGCGCGGGCGGCCTGCGCGGCCCCTGGGCCGAAGAGACGCTCGTCGACACCGTGCGCAGCACGCAGTTCTTCTACAACCGCAACTTTGACGAGGCCGTCGTGCTGGCCGCCGCTCCCAACGCGAGCGCGGCCCGCCAGACGCGCCTCAACAATGTGCAGTCCGTGTTCTGCGCCGACGGCTCGTTCCAGGGATGGGTGGCCACTTCGCCCAAGGACCCCACCACCTACAACACGCTCGCCGCCAGCACCATCGCCGCGGTCGCGGGCCTCTACCAGTATCTCACGAGCGCGGTCTTCTACGGCTTCTCGCACCACTTGATCACCAACACCCAGGTGGTGCTGTACCGCGTGGACGACGTGCAGTACGCCAACTTCACCGCGTCCGTCAACCAGTTCTTCAGCGGGCCGGTCAACAGCTCGGCGCCCGTGGGCCCCGCCAACCCGCTCATCTTTGGCATCAACTTTGGCATCTACTACAACGTCTACAAGCTGCAGCCGAACGGCAAGTTCTGCATGGTGTCGTTCCGCTCGGACAACACGCTCGGCACCGCGTTCCCGGGCGCGCCCGCCGGCCCCACCAACTACCAGACCGGCCTCTTCTAGGTCGAACGGCCCAATTTTTTTCCGCGCGCGCGCCGCCGCCGCCGCCGAGAGATAAACGAAAAAACCCCCGCACGCGGCCGTGGGCCTTAGAAAAAAAATCACAGAGAAGCGGCGGTGGCGGCGATCTGCGTCCGCGGCCTACAGCTTGATCGTCACGGTGGTGCCAGGCTGGAGCGTGGAAAGCACGGCGGCGAGCACCTGCGCGCCGGTCTTTGCGGCGCGCTTCTTGCGCGCTTCGGGCGCCTTGGCCGCTCCATTGGCGCGCGCCAATGGCGCGCGGGGCCTACTGGGCGCCGCCCGGGGTTTCGCTGACGGCGCGCTCTTCTTCGTGGGCCTCGGCGCCGCCCGGCCGGTGGGCACGTATACGTAGCGAACGCGCTCGCCGCTGATGGGATCGAGCGTCTCGCTCACGGTGACCGGCGCCGGCCCCGGCGGCCGCCGGTCACGGGGCTTGGCGACGGGCGCCGGCGCAATGAGCACCGCCGCGGCCTTCTTCCGCTTGGGCGGCGGCGCCTCGACCGGTGGCCACTGGGCCGCGGCGCGCGCCGCGGCCGCGTACACGCGCGCCGCCATGCTGGCGGCACCGGGTGGCCCCGGCGGCGACACGGCCTGCCGATCGCCATCACACTCGTCCGGCGGTGGCACAAACCAGATGTCGTCCGGTTCGCCGTCCATTCTACCAGTGGGTTGCGTTGGTTTCTTCCCTTTCGGCGTTGTGGGATTTTTGGGGGGGGGGGCGTCGTTGTGAGCGACCCTTTTCCCCTCCTCCCGGGCAGCCGTGCGTAGTGACTGCTGACCCTGGCGGTAAAAAACCCACCACACCAAATAGGTCGTTTTACACACAAAGTTTTTTTGTCACGCGTCAATTGCCACCGAGAATAGAGGCCAAAATTCCACCTTGGTGTTTTTTTCACCCAAAACCTCTCTTGCGCGCACCACCGGCGCTCATTTAGTCCAACGAGTGTGCCGAAGAGCCCCACAATGGCAAGCAGCTTCGCAGTGGGCCGCTGTTGTCGTTACGCGTTCATTTTATTGCTGGATATCGTTCTCGGCATCGTGGCCCTCATGGCCGTTGCGCCCGCGGTGGCGTCTCCCGTCTTCTTCTTGCGCATCCTCGCACACGGGCCCGCCGGTCCGGGTCTGTTTGAAGAGGCGCTGGATCTCTACGCCGATTTCACGTTCGCGCTGTTCGACACCTTGGCCATACCGTACAAGTGGACAGGCGACATGTTGTATTTGTTCGATCCCGACTGCTACTCGGACGGATACTCCACCTGCGCACGGGGCAGGTATTTTGCGAGCTGCTATTACGCCGCGTTAGTCTGGAACACTTGGCGCCCCCTCATCCTCGACTTTGTGATCGTGATGAGTGTGTACCTCACGCTTGTTTCCTTGATTGCGGGCGCTCGCGAGGCCGTCGTGGCGTACGTGTGCGGTGCCGAGACGCCCACCCCGCCGTAGGTCATCGTTTGGGAGCCACTTGAAAAAATTCTAATGAAAAGACGCGGGAGGCGGCCGATGTCGGCCGCCGAAAATTTATACATTTGGCACGCTGCCCTCGACCTGCAGGACGATGTCCTTGATGAACGGCAGCGGCAGCGAGTAGAGCGCCTCGCAGAGGTGCTCGCGGGTGGGCAGCAGACACTCCTTGGTGCGGTCGGTGATGGCCACACCGGTGCGCTCCGCGGCGGCGGCGGCGAGGGCGTAGGCGAATACGACGATGTCGTACAGCCAGCGCACCTCAACCTGCGAGGGTTCCTTGGCCGTGCGCGCCGCCATGTGCAGGCGGGTGCCGACCAGGTGGGCGGAGCCGCGGATCGCCCGCTCCGCCGCGTCGTAGCGCGAGTCGGGGAGGCCCGCGTCGTACACGATCACGCGCGTGCAGCACGCGCGGTGCAGGTACATGTGCACGAGCGCCTCGACGCACTCGCCGGCCCCGAGGCCCTCGTAGCAGGTCTCGTGCAGGCGCAGGCGGGCGTACGGCACGAGGCTCGTGTAGCGCAGGCACTCGGCGACCGGCAGGCGCACCGAGATCACGATGGCCACGTCCGGCGCCGGCTGCGCACGGTAGCGGCAGTCGTCCAGGTGCGCGTACCAGGCGCCGAGCAGCTCGTGGCCCGCGCGCTCGTACTGCGCCTCAAAGTGCGGGTCGATGCGGTCGATCAGCAGCACGCAGGGCGCCAGCGCCGCGGCGGTGCGCAGCAGCGCCGTGTAGGCGCCCTCGCGCAGCGGCACGTCGACGCACACGCCGTCGATGTTGCGCGGCGCGTGCGTGAACGCCACGACCAGGTTGGTGCGGTGCGCGCGGCACAGCGTCTCCACGAGCATGCGGACGCCGCTGCCCAGCGGACTCGCGTGCCACATCACCCGGCGGTCGTCCGCGAAGGGCGCGCCCCCGGGCGCGCCCGCCTGCATCATGGCGCGCAGCTTGTCGCGCAGCGCACGGCAGCCAAACGCCATGCGCTCCGGGTCGACCAGTTCGTACTCGGGCGCCACCACGCGGATCGCGCCGGGCACGTGCACGCCGGGCGTCTCGCGGAACACGTAGACCAGGTGGCGCACCCCGTACGCGTCGTCGCGCGAGGGCGCCGTGTGGAGCGGCTCGTGCGACGCCGAGCGCGCCAGTCGGGACGGCGGGAGCACGTCGGCGGCGCCCAGCGTGGGGCTGCTGCGGATGTGCGGGTGCACCACGTCCACGGAGCGCGACAGCGGGACGCGCTTGGCGGCGCGCTGCACGGCGGCCACGGGCGGCGGCCACTGGGGCTCGTCCTCTGGCGACGAGCTCGAGCCCTCGCCTGTGCAGTCGGGGCTTCGAGCGCGCCGAACACCGCCGCACGAGGACCGCGCGGCCTGGGCCGCGAGCGTGCCCACCACGTACGGCGCGCCGACCGCGTCCGCGAGCGCGAGACCCTGGAACGTTCGGCGCAGGCCCAGCGAGGGCGAGTTTGGCGCGCGTCCGCGCGCCACCGGGTGCGGTCGCACTGCCATTCCACTCTGCCCCTTTCCCCCCCGCCCGAGGCCGCTGGTGTGAGGCAAGCACCGGGAGGCGACGCGGAAAAAATGTGTTTCTAGGTGCGACGAGGGAGTTCGGGGGAGGGTCGCCCCCCGTCGCCCCTTCCC
>DAIDIF010000066.1 GCA_027451805.1 Acidobacteriota bacterium | reverse complement strand
CGGTTTGGCTTTCGCCCTACGATCGTAGCCCCGTACGCCCCCGCGCCGGGGTCTAGTCCTTGCCGTTGTTGTTCCAGCGCGGGGGTTCGACGTGGAGGAGGTTGTGCACGAAGAAGTCCCCCAGCAGGTGCTGGTAGTAGGCGCCGCCGGCGCCGTGGCCGCCGCCCGGGACCTCGAGAAAATCGAAGTGCTTGTTGTGTTGGATGAGCTGGTTGACGACCTGCAAGGTGGACGACGGATCGACGTTGTCGTCCAGCTCGCCCATCACCAGCAGTAGTTTGCCCTGCAGGCGCCAGGCGTTGACGGTGTCGGAGTTGGCGATGTACTGCGGCCCCACCGGCCAGCCCATGTATTGTTCATTCCACCAGATCTTGTCCATGCGATTGTCGTAGCAGCCGCTGTTGGCCACCCCGACGGTGTAGAACTTGGGATGGAACTCGAGCGCCGCGAGCGCGCTCTGGCCGCCGGCGGAGGTGCCGTAGATGCCGACGCCGTGGCTGATGTCATACCAGGGGAACTTCTTCGCCGCCGCCTCGTGCCAGAGGATACGGTCGGGGAAGCCGGCGTCCACCAGATTCTTCCAGGCCACGTCGTGGAAGGCGCGGCTGCGGTTGTTGGTGCCCATGCCGTCGATCTGCACGACAATGAAGCCGAGCTCGGCCAGCGGCTGCATGCGGCCGCTGAAGGTCTTGGGGACGAAGTTGCCCTGCGGGCCGGCGTAGATGGTCTCGACCACGGGATACTTCTTGTGCGGATCGAACGTGGTCGGCCGGTAGATCACCCCCCAGATGTCGGTGACCCCGTCCCGCCCCTTGGTGTGGAAGACGATCGGCGGCATCCAGCCCGCGGCCAGCAGCGGCTTCAAGTCGCCATGCTCGAGCGGCATCAGGACTTTCCGGTCGGAGGTGCGGCGCAGCTCCATGGTCGGCGCGACGTCGACCTGTGACCAGGTGTCCACGTAATACTTGCGGTCGGGCGAGAACTGCACGCTGTGGTCGCCGTTGGCGCTGGTGTACTGCACCAGACCGGTGCCGTCGAAGTTGATGCGGTAGTACTGGATGAAGTACGGATCCTGCCCCGGCATCGTCCCGCTCGCCTCAAACCAGATCTGCCGCTTCACCGGATCCACGTAGTTCACCGCCCGCACCGGCCAGTCGCCGCTGGTGATCTTGTTTTCCACCTCGCCGGTGATGCCGTTGTAGAGATAGAGGTGCTCCCAGCCGTCGCGTTCGGAGGCCCAGATGATCTCGCGGCCGTCGTTGACGTCGTAGCGGAAGCGTTTGCCGGTGTCGGTCGGGTTGGGCACCAGCGGACGGTAGTCAATGAAGGTCTTGCTGGTCTCGTTGATCAGCGTGCGCGCCACGCCCGTCGCTGCGCTCACCTCAATCACCCGGTACACCTGGTGTCCGCGCTGGTTGTACTCGAAGGTGAAGCCGCGGCTGTCTTTCCACCACTTGGGCAGGGTGATGTCGAAGGGGTTGGGGAAGAGCTTATGGCTGATCTCGAACTCATGCCGCGTGGCGATGTCGAACAGCGCCGGATGCGCGATGGGGAGCACATCGCCGGCCTTGCGGTAGAGCGGGCCGATGAAGGCGATGGGCTGCACCTGGTTCGCGGGCGACGACTCAACGTAGTGGATATGGCGCTGGTAGCCGGGGGTCGTGGCGTAGGCGACCAGATACTTCGAGTTCGGCGACCATGCCAGGGTGCGCAGCGAGTAGTAGTTGCCCTCCGAGCCGTCGTAGCTCAGGGGTGTCGCTTGCTTCGATCCCGGGCGCCGCAAAAACACGTTGAAGTTTTCGATAATCGCGTCCCATTTGCCGTCGGGCGAACGCTTGTGCGTTGGCGCGCCTGGCCGGTGCGGCGGCGCCGGCGGATGCGCCGCCATCGCCTGCGCCGCCGCCGCGTTGGCGGCGTAGGGCGACGCCCACGCGGACTCCTCGCTGTCCGGCGTGTCCGGCACCAGGTTCTCGACGCCGTCCACGACGTCGTTATCCATCATGGGCGGCGCCGTCAGGCCGGGGTCAAACGGCGGCGCCTGCGGACCGTAGCCGTAATAGCCCGAGCGCGGCACCGGTACCTTGCCCGCCTTCGCGCAGATGTAGCTGGAGAGGTCGCAGCGCCAAAACGATCCGTTGAGGCCAAAGCGGATGGCGCTCTCGTGGTCCACAAACCGCAGTCCGGTCTCCGTTCGCCGCCCGTAGTGATAGCCGTGCACCGGATCGTGCAATGGCAGCTTGAGCGCGGTGTAGGTCTTGCCCAGCGCCTGCGAGATGGCCGCCGCCAGCCGCACCTGATCGAACGCTGGACGCTTCACCAAGTGCACGGCGTCCACCCACTCGTAGGCCGTGCCGCCCGGCACCGTCGTGCGGTACCAGAAGTGGTCGGTGCCCTGGATCCAGTTGGCGGGCCCGGGAATGTTCAACGCCAGCCCGGCGAACTTCTTGGGCAAGGTGTTGGCGCGGGCATAATCGGCGGGCGTGCCTTGCGCGGCGGCGGCGAGCGGCAGCAGCAGCGCAACGGCAAGAACCAGGACAGAGCGGCAACGCGGCATGGAAAACTCCCCCCTTGCAGACCGCGGATATTGTATACCCGCCACCGAGTTTCTAAAATGCGCCGGCTTTGCCCGCAGGCAAAAGGCGCGGCCCCCGCGAGAGGGTACTGCGCGGCTTTGCCCCCGCGAGGCAGGCGATTTCCGCTGGATGAGGGCTTGTTCCGATCAGCGCGCCGCCGCGACTGCGGCTTGGCCGAGGCTGAGGCCGCCGTCGTTGGCCGGAACCTGCGCATGGGTGAATACCTGCATACCGGTCGCGCGAAGCCGCTTGGCCAAGCCGTCCTGCAGAATCTGATTTTGGAACGAGCCGCCGCTCAGGCAGACCCGCTC
>DAIDIF010000065.1 GCA_027451805.1 Acidobacteriota bacterium | reverse complement strand
GCCGGTCCGAACTCGGCCGCGTCGCCCGCCCCGCCGGCGCCCGCAGCCGCCGGCTCCCCAGCTCCCCCCCGATCACCCGCACAGCCGCAATTATAGCGGTCGCGCGCGGCTATACTGGAACCACGCCGCCCGCGGAGAGATGGCCGAGCGGTTGAAGGCGCACGCTTGGAAAGCGTGTATATCCGAAAGGGTATCTGGGGTTCGAATCCCCATCTCTCCGCCAGTTAGGTAGGCCTGTCCTCCGCTGACAAACCGCCGCTGGCACGCGCGCGCAGCGCCTCCAGGTCCAGCTTTCCCGTGTACAGCGCCATGCCCAGCACCGCGTCGCAGCCCATCGCCTCGAGCGCCTCGATTTCCGCCAGCGAGGCGATGCCACCGGCGATGGCCAAGGGCAGGGAAGTGGCGGCGCGCAGCGCGGCGGCGGCGGCGAGCGAGGTGCCCTGCTGCAGGCCTTCGCCGTCGATGTGGGTGTAGAGAAACCCGCCGCAATGAGCTTCCGCCTGGCGGATGGCGTCCACTGGCGTGAGCGGCAGCATGCGCCGCCAGCCGTGGATCGCGACCTGGCCCTGGCGGGCGTCCACGGCGAGGAGCACGCGCCCCGCGCCGAGTGGTGCCAGCGATTCGAGAAACGCGAGATCGAGGCCCTTGTCGGTGAACGCCGCGCTGCCGGCGATGACCTGCGCCGCCCCCCAGCCCAGCGCCTGCTCGGCGCGCGCCCGGCTCCGGATCCCGCCGCCGGCGCGCACCGCGAAGCCCGCCTCGCAGCAGCGCCGCACCAGCGCGTCGTTCGCGCCGGCGCCCTTGGCGGCGTCGAGGTCGATCACCTGCAGGCAGGGGAAGCCGGCGAAGGCGGCGAGCATGGCGTCCAGGTCGCGCTCCAGCGCCAGGCGCTCGCCCTGGACGAGCTGCACCACGCGGCCGTTCTGGAGATCAATCGAGGGGATGATCATGGCTGGATCCGCACCGCGACGCCGGCTTGCGCCAGCGCGCGCTTGAGCGCCTCGGGCGTGGTGTCGCCGTCGTGAAAGATGGAGGCGGCGAGCGCGGCGTCGGCGCCGCCGGGCGCGAGCACCGCGGCAAAATCCGCCGCCCTCCCGCCGCCGCCGGAGGCGATCACCGGGACCGTGACCGCGCCGGCCACAGCAGCGGTCAGCTCACGGTCGAAGCCGTCCCGGGTGCCGTCGCGGTCCATGCTGGTGAGCAGGATTTCGCCCGCGCCCCGCGCCGCGGCTTCGCGCGCCCACGCCACGGCGTCGCGCCCGGCGGCCCGCTGTCCGCCGTGCGTGTACACCTGCCAGCCCGCGCCTTCGCGCCGGGCGTCAATCGCCGCCACCACCGCCTGCGAGCCGAACGCCGCCGCCAGCTCCGCAATCAGCTCCGGCCGTGCGCTGGCGGCGGAGTTGACCGCGATCTTGTCCGCGCCGGCGCGCAGCAGGCGCTCGCCGTCGGCGGCCGCGCCGACGCCGCCGCCCACCAGCAACGGAATGCGCAGGCAGCGCGCCACCGCCTCCACCGTGGCCAGCAGCGTGCCGCGGCGCTCCAGGCTGGCCGAGACGTCGAGTAGCGCCAGCTCGTCCGCGCCGGCCTGATCGTAGGCGGCGGCCAGCGCCGCCGGGTCGCCGCTGTCGCGCAGCCTGGCGAAGCGCACGCCCTTCACCACACGTCCGGCGTTGACGTCGAGGCAGGGGATGATGCGGCGAAACGGCGCGCGCCGTGGCGCGGCAGCCCCGATCGAGATGGATGCCGGCCCAGGCGGCAGGCGCAGGAAATTCTCCAGCAGCCGGTGGCCCGCGTCGCCCGACTTTTCCGGATGAAACTGGGTGGCGAACACCGCGCCGTCCTCGACCACGGCGGCGAACGCTTCCGGATAATGCGCGACGGCGGCGGTGCGCCCGTCCGGCGGCGCGAAATAGGCGTGGGTGAAATAAAAGCTGGGCGCCGCGCCGCAACCGGCGAGCAGGCGGCAGGCGCGCGTGGCGGTGACCTCCGTCCAGCCTACGTGGGGGACCTTGCCGGTGGGCGGAAAGCGCCGGATCACGCCCGGCCAATGGCCTAATCCCGCCACGCCCGGCGCTTCTTCGCTGCCCGCATAAAGCGCCTGTAAGCCCACGCAGATGCCGAGAAACGGCCGGCCGGAAGCCAGAAACTCCAGCAGCGCCGGGCGCAGGCCGCGCTCGTCCAGGGCGCGCATCAGCGCGCCGAAGTGTCCGACGCCGGGCAGGATGACGCGCTCGGCGCCGTCCAGCTCGTCGCCGCTCGCGACGATGCGATGCGCCGCCCCCAGCCGCGCCAGCGCCCGCGCCACCGAAGCGGCGTTGCCGGCGCCGTAGTCCACGATCGCGATCATGGTCAGAGCAATCCTTTGGTGGAGGGCAGCACGCCATCCAGCCGCGGATCGGGCGCGCAGGCCGCGCGCAGCGCGCGCGCGAACGCCTTGAAGGCGGCCTCGGCAAGATGATGGCTGCTGCGGCCATACAGGGTCTTGAGATGCACGTTGGCGGCGGCGCCCTGGGCGAAGCCGGCGAAGAAGTCCGGGATCAGCTCCGACTGCAGGTCGCCCACGCGCGCGGCGCGGATGCGCAAATCACAGACCGCGTGCGGCCGCCCGCTCAAATCCACCGCGGCCAGCGCCAGCGCTTCGTCCATCGGCATCGCGAACCAGCCGGCGCGGCGGATGCCGCGGCGGCTACCCAGCGCGCGGCTCACCGCCTGGCCCAGCGCCAGCCCGGTGTCCTCGACGGTGTGGTGCTGGTCCACGTCGAGGTCGCCGCGGGCGCACACGACAAGGTCGAAGCCGCCGTGGCGGGCGACGAGCTCGAGCATGTGGTCGAGAAAGCGGATGCCGGTGGCGACGTCATACCGCCCGCGACCGCCTAGGACGAGCTCCACGCGGAGGTTGGTTTCGGCGGTGCGCCGGCGCACCGCCGCCCGCCGGGATGGGGACGCAGGCCGCTTCATGAGACCCGCACCCGGGCGGCGACGTCGGCGGCCGCCGCCGCGACCTGGTCGGCGACACCGATGGCGCCCAGCGCCGCGAACACCTTGCGCAGCGCCGCCGGATGGGCGTGGCCGGGCGGCAGGACGCCGAAAAACGGCACCCCGGCGGCCTGCGCCGCGCGCGCGTCGTCCACACTGTCGCCCAGGAAGGCGGCCAGCGGCGCCGGATGAAAGTGCGCCGCCAGCCGCCGCAGTCCTTCCGGATCGGGTTTGCCCCGCACTACGTCCTCCAGGGCGATGCAGCAGGCGAAAGCCGCCTCGACCTCGAAGCGGCGCAGCGCCGCCAGCGCCTCCGCCCGCGGCCGGCCGGTGAAGATCGCCAGCTGGAAGCGCTTCCGCAGCGCCGCCAGGGCTTCCGCCGGCAGCAGCCACTCCTCCCGTAGGACCAGGCCGTCGCCGGCGGCGCCCTGGTAGGCGCGATCAAAGGCGGCGATCACCGCCTCGCGCCCGGTGGCGCGGCCGCGCCGGCGCAGCAGTTCCTGCGCCAGGTCCCAGTCGTTGTTGTACCCGCCGCCGTCTTTGAGCGCCTGGATCTCTTCCGGGCTGGCCTCGCTGCCGTCCAGCGCGCGCACCGCGGCGGCGATGGCGGCGCGGTAGGAGCCGCGCACGTCCACCAAAACGCCGTCCATGTCGAAGACGAGCACCGGTCGGGTATCCGCCGCCCTCGCCGCCGCAGGCCGTGCCGGGCGGTAAAACTCCTCCAGCAGCGCGATCGCCTGGCGCGTATGCGCCAGCGTGCCGCAGGTGATGCGCGCCGTGTTGGGCACATCCCGGCTGCGATCCCGGATGTGCACGCCATGGCCATGGAAGAAACCGACCAGCTCGGCGGCGGGCACGCCGGTCTCGAACAGCACGAAATTGCCGGCGCTGCGCCACCACCGGCGGCCGAGCGCGGTGAGCGCGGCGCCCAACTGCTCGCGCCCGGCGCGCACCTCGCCGCGGTAGGCCGCCAGCCAGCCGCGGTCCTCCAGCGCCGCGCGCGCGCCCACCAGCGCCAGGGCGTTGACGTTGTAGGGCGCCTGCGCCCGGCGCAGGAAGGGCATCAGCGCCGCCGGCGCCGCCAGCAAGCCGAGGCGCAGTGCGGCCAGGCCATGCGCCTTGGAGAAGGTGCGCGCGACGATCAGGTTGGGCAGTCGCTCCACGTCGCCCAATACGCCTTCCGGCGCGGGAGTGAAATCGGCGTAGGCCTCGTCCACGAAAAACAGGACGCCGGGATGCGCCTCCGCCAGCGCCCGTACCGCCTCCGGCGCCAGCCACGAACCGGTGGGATTGTTCGGGTTGGCGAGCAGCACGACGCGCGGCGCCGCTGGCCCGACCAGCGCCTCCGCCAGCGCACCGGAATCGAACCTGAACTCGCGTTCGAGACCGGCGCCGGCCTCGCGGTAAGCCAGTGTCCGCACCTCCAGCCCGGCGCGCTCGGCGTAGAAGCGGTACATGGCGAACGTGGGTTCGGCGATGAGCACGGCGTCGTCGGGCTCCGCGAACGTGGCCAGCGTCAGCGCGATGGCGTCGTCCACGCCGTTGGTCATGAGCACAGCCTCCGCCCGCAGGCCGAAGTGCGCCGCAATCGCCGCCTGCGCCTCGGCATAGCGCGGATACTGCGCCAAATCCTCCGCGCTCAGCGCCCGCAGCGCCTCCAGCACGCGCGGCGAGCAGCCGGCGGTGTTTTCGTTGAAGTCCAGGCGCAGCCCGTCGCGGCCCTCCAGCGGCGGCTGGTAGGGGCGCATGCGCTGCACCGCGGCACGCGGCATGGGGCATGGGATCGGGTTCATGGGGTGGTTGAGGCGAGGCGGATCTCGACCGAGCGGGCATGCGCCTCGAGGCCTTCGCAGCGCGCCAGGGTGGTGATGGCGGGAGCCAGCCGCGCCAGGCCTGGACGCGTGAGCTCCTGCACCGTGATGAGCTTGACGAAGTCGAGCACCGACAGGCCGCCGCGCCGGCGCGCGCCCGCGCCGGTGGGCAGCACGTGGTTGGTGCCGCTGAGGTAGTCGCCCGCCGCCTGCGGCGAATAGTCGCCGAGGAAGGCCGAGCCGGCCTGCTGCAACTCCGCCAGCCAGGCGCCGGGCAGCGTGATGTGCTCGGCGGCCAGCCGGTTGGCCGCCGCCATCGCCTGCCGCCGGCTGCGGGCCACCAGGATGGCGCCGCGCCGGCGCAGCGCCGCGCGCGCCACCGGGTTGGGCGCGGCCGCCAACTGCCGCGCGATCGCGGTGGCGCAGGCGCGCGCTTGCGCGGCGGAGAACACGATCAGCCAGGCGCTGGCGTCAGGATCGTGTTCGGCCTGCGCGATCAGGTCCGCCGCCGCGAATTCAGGGTAGGCCCCGCGCGGCGCGACATAGAGGACCTCGGTCGGGCCGGCCAGAAAGTCAACCGCGCAGTCCGGCCACACCAGCCGCTTGGCGGCGGTGACGTAGACGTTGCCCGGACCGACGATCTTGTCCACCGGCGCGATCGGCCCGGCGCCGTAGGCCAGCGCGGCGACCGCCTGCGCGCCGCCGGCGCAATACAGCTCATCCACCCCCGCCAGCCAGGCCGCGCCCAATACCGCCGCCGCCGGCTGCGGGCACACCGCCACCACGCGCGCCACGCCCGCGACCCGCGCCGGCACCGCGGTCATGAGCAGCGTCGAGGGCAGCGGATGGCGGCCGGCCGGCACGTAGCAGCCCACGCTGGCCAGCGGCCGGACGATCTGCCCGACGCGCACACCCGGCGCGATGGCGCGCGTCCACTCCGCCGGCATTTGCCAAAGCGCCATTTGGCGGATGGCATCGTGCGCCTGCCGCAGGGCGCGCCGCAGCTCCGGCTCCAGGCGTCGCCAGGCTTGCCCGCACTCCGCCCTGGAGACGCGCAGCGCCGGCGGCGCGCCGCCGGCGCCATCCAGCCGCCGGCGCCAGGCCTCCAGCGCCCGGCCGCCGCGGCGCCGCACGTC
>DAIDIF010000064.1 GCA_027451805.1 Acidobacteriota bacterium | reverse complement strand
CGCGGCCGGCGCACCCGCCGCCGGGGAAGCCCCGCCGGCGCCGGCGATCCTCCGCGGGCCGGCGGCCGGCTTGCTGGCCGAACTGCCGGAGGACAACTACAGCCCCGATCCGCGGCCGGGCGAAGTCTGGGAGACCGGCGTGGCCAGCTTCTACGGCCTCCGGGAGCAGGGGCGCGACACCGCCAGCGGGCAGAAATTCGACTACCGCAAGATGACCGCCGCGCACCGGCTGCTGCCGCTCGGTACGCGCGTGCTGGTGACCGACCTGCGCACCCACAAGTCGGTGAAGGTGCTGATCAACGACCGCGGGCCGTTCTGGCCCAATCGCGTGCTCGATCTTTCCTATGGCGCGGCGCAGAAGGTGGGCGACGAGGGGCTCGATCCGGTGCGGATCAAGATCCTCTCGCTCCCCAACCCGGTGCCGGTCGGTATTTACACCGTGCAGGTCGGCTGGTTTACCAGCAACCGGCAGCTCGCGCAGTGCCGGCGGGAGATGGAGCGCGATTTGGCTCAACCCGTGATCGAGTTCGGCTCCGACGAAGGGCGCTGGATCCGCTATGCCAAGAGCGTGCATCTCGACCAGGCGGCCGCGCTGCGCATTGCCGCCGACCTGCGCGAGCGGCGCTTTCCTGCCTATCCCGTCCGGTTGAATTAGCGCCTGGCTAGAGAACCCCCCAATACTCGACGTGGCACCAGGTGCCCAGGCGTACGTTGTAGGCGATGTACCAGCCCGGCTGATCGGGATCGAGATAAAGCACGATGTCGTCGCGATCCCACCACCAGTTCGAGCACCAGTGGATGTCCGCTGGCGCCACTACGAAGACATAGCCCCCGAACCAGAACCGGTTGGGGCCGCCGCCTTGCAGGCGCCAGATCTGGCGCGACCCGAGCATGCCGGGAAAGCGGCCATGTCGCCAGGGGTGAGCCAGCCGATAGCGCGGATCGCCGGGGCGGGCGCGGCCCACCCAGACGCCGCTGTTGGCGTCCACGTGCGGCACCGCGGGATGGCCGGCGCGATCGGGCCGGTTGATGGGTTCGGCCCGCGCGTTGGCGGGGCGTTTGGGCGGCGGGGCGGGAATGTAGCCGCCGCCGACGTTGGGCGCGCTGCCCCCCTCACGGCCGCCCGGGGCGGGACGCTGGGCGGTCCGGGTGCGGGATTGCGTGGTCGTCTTCGGTTGCTTGCGCTGCTGCTCGCCCCGTTGTTGCGCGGCCGCCGGCCAGGCGATCACGCACGTCGCCAAGGCCAGCGCCGGGAATGCCAACAGATGAGATTTCCGCATGGGAAATGCCCTCTTGTACCGATCCTACGACCGGCCTGCACTCGTTATATGTGATGCGCGGCACCAGACTGGAGGCGACAAGAGGCTTGACATCGTTGCCGCCGCTGCCGCAATCTCCAGGGTTCCACCCTGGAGAGCCAGATGACGAAAATGCAACGGGCGTGCGCGTGGGGACTGGGCTTGATGCTGGCATTGGCCGCGGGTGCGCAGACGCCCGGCAACCCGTTGGGGCAGATGCGCTGGCGCTTTGTCGGCCCCTACGGCAACCGCGCCGCGGCGGCGGCGGGCGCGCCCGGCAACCCGATGGTGATGTATGTGGGCGCGGCCTCGGGCGGCATCTGGAAAACTTCCAACGGCGGGGTGAACTGGAAGCCGGTCTTCGACCACGAGAACGTGCAGGCCATCGGGGCGCTGGCCGTGTCCCAGTCGGCTCCCAATGTGGTCTGGGCGGGCACCGGCGAGCCCTGGTTGATTCGGCCCTACTATCCCATGGGCGACGGCGTCTACAAGTCCGTCGACGCGGGCGCCCATTGGCAGCATATGGGCCTCGAGGCCACCGGCCACATCAGCCGCATCGTGATTGATCCGCGCGATCCGCAGCGGGTGTTCGTGTGCGCCCTGGGCCAGTTGTTCAAGGCGCAACCGCAGCGCGGCGTCTACCGCACGCTGGATGGCGGCCGCACCTGGAAGCTGGTGCTGGGGTTGAACGGCGATACCGGCTGCTCCGATCTGGCGATCGACCCGAGCGCACCCGACACGCTGGTGGCGGGCATGTGGCAGCTCCGCATCTACCCCTGGAAGATCGACAGCGGCGGGCCTTCCGGCGGGATCTACATCACCCACGATGGCGGCGACACCTGGCACAAGGCGGCCGGGCACGGGCTGCCGCCCGCCTCGCATCCGGTGGGCAAGGTGGCGGTGCAGATCGCCCCCAGCAATCCGAATGTCGTCTACGCACTGGTGCAGGACACGCAGCCGACGCTCTACCGCTCCAACGACGGGGGCGTGAGCTGGCGGTTGATCAGCCACGACCACATGATGCTGCAGCGCGACTCCTACTACGGGCGCTTCGGCGTCTCCCCCACCGACGCCAACAAGCTCTATTTTGTCAGCCCCAATTACGTGATCTCGCTCAACGGCGGCCACAGCTTCGTGCGCCCGGGCCGGACCAACGGCTTCGCCTCCTCCGGCGGCGACAACCACGACATCTGGATTGACCCGCTCAATCCCCGGCGCATCCTGGTGGCCAACGACGCCGGGCTGTCGGTGAGCCTGGACGGCAGCCGCAGCTTCGAGCACATCCGCCTGCCCATCGCGCAGGTCTACCACGTCACCACCGACAACGACATCCCCTACCACATCTTCGGCAACCTGCAGGACGCCTCCAGCTTCCGCGGCCCCAGCAATACGCTGGCCGGCGGCTTCTTCGGTGGCGGCATCCAGGCCGGCGATTTCAAATCCGTGGGCGGGTGCGAGAGCGGCTTCGCCACCCCCGACCCGACCGACGCCAACATCGTCTGGTCGGGCTGCTACGAGGGCGTGATCACGCGCATGAATTTGCGCGACGGGCAGGCCCGCGACGTCAGCGTCTGGCCCAATGTGGACGATGGTTGGGCGCCGCGCGATGTGCAGTACCGCTGGGACTGGACCATTCCGATCGCGATCTCGCCCTTCGATCATAACCAGGTGTACGTGGGCAGCCAGTACGTGCACGAGACCACCGACGGCGGCCAGACTTGGAAGACGATCAGCCCCGATTTGACGCTCAACGACAAGGCGTATGAGGGCAACTCCGGCGGCATCACCCACGACAACCTGTATACCTACGACGCCGCCATCATCTTCGCGATCGCACCCTCGCCGAAAAAGCAGGGCGTGATCTGGGTGGGCACCAACGACGGCCAGGTGCAGCTCACCCGCGACGGCGGGGCGCACTGGCAGAATGTGACCGCCAACATCGCCGGGCTGAAGCCGATGGGCACCATCTGGAACATCTCGCCCTCGCCCTTCGACGCCGCCACCGCCTACATCACCGTCAACCGCGAGCAGATGGGCGACTACAACGCCTACGTCTACAAGACCAGCGATTACGGCCAAAGCTGGACCATGATCAGCGCCGGCATCCCGGCCAGCTACAACAGCTCGGCGCACTGCATCCTGGCGGACCCGGTGCGCAAGGGCATGTTGTATCTGGGCACCGACAACGCCATCTACGTGAGCTGGGACGACGGCGGCCACTGGACCAGGATCAACAACAACCTGCCGCCGGCGCCGGTCTACTGGATCACGGTGCAGCCCCACTTCCAGGACTTGGTGATCGCCACCTACGGCCGCGGCGACTGGATCCTCGACGACGTCACCGCGCTCCGCAACTACAACCCCGACGCCGCCGCGCCGCAGCTCTACCGGCCGCGCCCCGCCTACCGCTTCCGCAGCGTGGGCGACGGACGCCTGGCCGAGCCCGGCGCCCGCGTCATTGGCCAGAATCCGCCCTACGGCGCGGACATCAACTTCTTCCTGCCGCAGGCGGCGCCGGCGACCCTCACCTTCAGCACCGCCGCCGGCGCGGTGGTGCGCACCCTGCAAGTGCACGGCGTGGCCGGCATCAACCGGGTGTGGTGGAACCTGCGCTACCCCAACGGCGACATGCCGCACATGCTGGTGCCGCCGCCGGGGGCGCCTTGGGTGAAGAACGGCCCCGGCGGCTACCACATCCTCAGCGGCATCATGATTCCGCGCCAGGTCACCGGCCCGCTCGCCGTCCCCGGCGCCTACAGCGTGCAGCTCACCGTCGACGGCGCGTCGCAATCCGCGCCGCTGGAGGTGCTGGCCGATCCGCACTCGCTGGGCACCCCCGCCAGCATGGCGTCGGAACTTGCCTTCCAGCAGCAGTTGCTGGGCGAGATCAACACCGTCAGCGGCATGATCGAGCGCCTGGAATGGGTGCGCAAGCAGGCCGCCGGGATCGTGCAGCAGTACCGCGGCGACGCCCAGCATCCTCTGGTGGCGCCCGCCGCGCGCAAACTGGCGGCGCAGGCGCTCGCGGTGGAGGGCAAGCTGATTGACATCCACCTCACCGACGGCAACGAGGACCTCAACCGCTTCCCCAGCCAGTTGTATCAGAAGCTGACCGCGCTCTACGACAAGGACGAGGCCGACCTCGGCCCCACCGCGGGTGAGACCGGTGTGAACGCCAGCTTCCTCACCTGGATGCAGACCTCGCAGAAGGCGCTGGCGGCGTTCGAGAAGACCGACGTCACCGCCTTCAACCGGCTGCTCCGCCGCCAGGGGCTGACCCTGGCGGTGGCGCCGTAGGCGCCGCCGACGCCCCGGTGTTCGCCGGGCTCAAGCGCGGGCCTCGCCGGGAGAGCGAAACCACCTTCACCGGCGAGCCATAGGCGGTCAGCCGCCGACGGAACTGCTAATGTCGGCGGCTGTCGCCGGGGCGGGCTGGGTGCCGGCCGGCTCCTGGCGTCATATATACTGCGCGCATGAATCCCGCCATGCCCCCGCCGCCGTGGGTCGTCGCTACGCTCGTCGCCTGGACCGCAACCGGGCTGTATTTCCTGGTTTCGATCTTCGCCACCAAGCGCATCGAGTCCAAGGAGGCCGGCCAGAAGCGCGTCCTCGACCGGTTGCTGATCTGGGGCGGCTACATCCTGATGTTCGCGCAGTTCCGTAACCCGGCCTGGAACCGGATCTACATGCCGCTCGCCTGGGCGGTGCGATTGGGCCGCGCCGGCGCCGGCCTGGCGATTGCCGGGCTGGCGCTGACGCTTTGGTCCCGGATCGCGCTCGGGCGCTACTGGAGCGGGATTGTCGCCCTGAAGCAGGACCACAAGCTGGTGCGTTCGGGCCCCTACGCCGTGGTCCGCCATCCGCTCTACAGCGGTTTGCTGCTCGCCTCCTTTGGCACCGCGCTCGCGTTCGGGTTGTGGCGCGCCGTGGCCGGGGCCGCGCTGCTTTGGATCGCGTTCCTCTCCCGTGCGCGGCGCGAGGACGCGCTTCTGGCCGGGCAATTCGGCGATGAGTTCAACGAGTTCCGCGCCCATACCGGCCGCTTGCTGCCGCGCTGCGATCGCTCCGGCGGCATGGCCGCTGCCCTGCTCGGCGGCGCCGCCGCCGTGCTGGGCGCGATCTGCCTGGTCTCGAACCGCTTCGCCTTCACCGAGCAGCCGCTGCCGTCCTGGTTGCCCCGCGCGGGCATGGCGGTCGTCACCGGCGTCGTTCTGATCGCGGCTGGGGCCGGGCTATTCGCGCGCGGCGCCTCTCGTCTGGCCGCGCTGGTGCTGGCCGTCAACTTCGCCCTCTGGTTTGCGCTCGCCCTGGTGCCGGCCGCGCAGGCGCCATTGCTTCTGGCCAATTGGGGCGGCGTCGCCGAAGTGGCCATGATGGCGATCGGCGCTTGGCTGCTGTGGCAACCCCGGGGCAGGGAAGCCTCGCTGCCGTTGTGGGCGCGGGTGGCCTTTGGCGTCTCCGTTGCCCTCATGGGCGTCGAGCACTTCGTCTATTCCGCGGTGACGCTCACCATGGTGCCGTTTTATCTGCCCCTGAGCCCGGCGGCGCAGTTGGGCGTGGTCTATGCCGTCGGCGTGCTCCACCTTGCGGCCGCCCTGGCCATCGTCACCGGCGTCCAAGCGCGGCTGGCGTCGAGGCTTTGGGCGCTGATGCTCAGCCTGTTCGCGCTGCTGGTCTGGGTGCCGCTCGTAATCCGGACGCCGCACCAGGCCTTCAATTGGTCGGAGCTCCTGCTTACGCTTGTCATTGCCGGCGCCGGCTGGGCCTTGGCGCGCACATACGTGCCTGCGCCGCACTCCGCGAGCCAAACCGCATGAGCGATCTTCGCCTCGCTGTCCGCCAGTGTTGTCGCGCCCCCGGCTTCGCCGCGCTGGTCATTGTGACGCTTGGGTTGGGCATCGGCGCCAACACCGCGCTGTTTTCGGTGGTCAATGGCGTGCTCCTGCACCCGCTCCCCTTTCCCCACCCCGGCCGGCTCGTGGCCATCTATTCGCACACGCGCAAGATCGGCCACGCCCCCAGCAACTATCCCAACTTCCTCGACTGGCGGCGCGAGGCGCACTCCTTTGCTTCGATGTCCATGTACCGTCACGCCGATCGCTTGCTCACCGGCGCCGGCCAGGCCGAGCAGGTCAGCGGCCTGCAGGTCTCGGCGAATTTCTTGGTCACGCTGGGCGTGCGGCCGGTCGTGGGCCGCGCCTTCCGCGCCGCCGACGATCATCGCGGCGCCGCGCCGGTAGCGATGCTCGGCGGCGGCTTCTGGCAGCGGCGCTTCGGCGGGTCGCCAGCGATCCTCGGTCGGGTCGTCGACCTCGACGGGCTGCCGCGCACCGTGATCGGAATCTTGCCCGCGAGCTTCCGCTTCTACGGCCTCAGTCCCGACGTCTATACCCCTATCGGCCAATATAAGGACATCAGTTTCCGCGACCGTTCGGTGGACGAGAGCGCCCAGGTGATCGGCCGCTTGAAGCCGGGCGTCGCTCTGGCGCAGGCGCAAGCGGAAATGAGCGGCATTGCGCGGCAACTGGCGCGCGAATATCCCCACGACGAGGAGGGCGGCATCGCGCTGGTGTCGCTCCGCCGCGACCTGGTCGGCAACGTGCGCCCCTACCTCTGGCTCCTGCTCGGCGCCGCCGGCCTACTGCTGCTGATCGCCTGCGTGAACGTCGCCAACCTTCTGCTGGCGCGCTCCAGCGGCCGCGAGGCCGAGCTGGCGGTGCGCGCCGCGTTGGGCGCGAGCCAGTCCCGCCTGCTGCGGCAATTGCTCACCGAAAGCTTGCTGCTGTCCGCGCTCGGCGGCGCGCTCGGGTTGGCGTTCGCCTGGGCTGCGCGGCAGGGGATTCTCGCGCTGCTGCCCGCCAACCTGCCGCGCGGCAACGATATCCGGCTCGACGCGCCCGTGCTGGCCTTCGCCTTGGCGGTGGCCGCGCTCGCCGGGCTGGCGAGCGGCTGCGCGCCCGCGTTGCGCGGAGCGCGCGGCGGTTGGCAGCCGCTGTTGCGCGCCGCCGGCCGAGGCGTCGCCGGGCGGAGAGACCTGCAAGCGGTGTTCGCTGCCGGCGAGATCGCGCTGGCGCTGATCCTGCTGGTGGGTGCGGGACTGCTGCTGCGCACTCTGGCGGCTTTCGGACGCGTCGCCCCCGGCTACAATCCGCGCCATGCCATCACCTTCGACCTCGCCCTGCCGGCGAACCCGCACACCACCCCGGCGCAGACCCGCGCCCGCATCCGCGCTTTCGACGCCGCCGTTCTTCGCCTGCCCGGCGTCGTGGCCGAATCGGCGACGCTGGGCTCGCGTCCCATGATTCACGACTCCTCGTTGCCGTTCTGGATCGAAGGCCGCCCCAAGCCGGCCAACCAGAACGCCATGCCGCAGGCGCTGTTCTACTTGGCCGAGGGCGGCTACGCGCGCGCCATGGGCCTGAGGCTGCTGCGCGGCCGCTTCCTCGCCGCGGCCGACAACGAGCGCGCGCCGGCGGTGGTCGTGATCGACAGCGTGTTCGCGCGCCGCTTCTTCCCCGGCCGCGATCCGGTGGGCCAGCGCGTTCATTTCGCGGGCTTTGATGTCACCGCCACCATCGTCGGCGTGGTCGCCCACGTGCGCGAATGGGGGTTGCGCCCCGATCCCCATGGCGCCATCGAGGCGGAGTTCTTCTATCCCTTCATGCAACTGCCGGCCAAGCTGATGCCGATGGTGGCGGGCGGCGCCGCGGTGGTGGTGCGCACCCAGGGCGATCCGGATGCGCTGGTGGCGCCGATGCGCGCCGCGGTGCGGCGCCTCGATCCGCGCGAGGTGGTGTATCGTACCCAGACCATGAGCGGCATCCTCGACGCCTCGGTGGCGGCCGAGCGTTCGACCCTGCGCGTGCTCGCTCTGTTTGGCGGCCTGGCCCTGCTGCTGGCGGCGATCGGCGCCTACGGCGTCGTCGCCTGCTACGTCGGGCGTCGTACTCGGGAGATCGGCATTCGCATGGCCCTCGGCGGCGGCCGGCGCGGCATCCTGCGCCTCGTGCTCGGCGCCGCCGTGCGCATCGCCCTGGCGGGCGTCGTCGCGGGCCTGCTCGGCGCCGCCCTGCTCACCCGCGCGATGGCCGGCATGCTCTACGGCGTCAGCCCGGTCGATCCGCTCACCTACGCCGCCGTGGCGGCGGGCTTGGTCCTGGTGGCGCTGGCGGCGGCCTACCTGCCGGCGCGGCGGGCGCTGCGCGTCGATCCCTGCGTGGCCCTGCGCGCGGAATAGGCGGACATGGCCGCTCCGGCGCTGGAAGTCGACAATCTGGTCAAGGTCTACGCCCGCCGCGGCCAGCCTCCGGTGCGTGCCGTCGACGACATGTCGTTTTCCGTCCCGCGCGGCGAGATCTTCGGCCTGCTCGGCCCCAACGGCGCCGGCAAGACCACGCTGCTCAAGCTTCTCACCACCCTGCTGCGCCCCTCGAGCGGCGCCGCGCGCATCGAAGGCTTCGACGTCGCCCTCCGCCCGCTCGAGGTCCGCCGCCGCATCGCCCTGGTGCTGCAGGAAACCGCGGGCGAACTGCTGCTCAATGTGCGCGATAACCTGCTCACCTTCGCGCGCTTCCACGGCGTCGCTGCCCCCGCCGCGCGCCGGCGCGCCGCCGCGGTCATGGAAATGTTTCAGATCGCCGCCGAAGCCGAGCGTAAGGTGCAGGATCTGAGCGGCGGCACCCGCCGCCGCGTGCAGGTGGCCAAGATGTTCATGGCCGACACCCCGGTCCTCTTCCTGGACGAGTTCTCCACCGGCATGGACCCCATCCTCAAGCGCGCGGTCATGGGCTACCTGCGCGAAGAGGCCGCCCGCGGCCGCACCATCGTCCTCACCACCCAAATCCTGAGCGAGGCCGAGGAGCTCTGCGGCGACATCCTGATCATGAACCGCGGCCGCCAGGTGGCGCGCGGCGATCTGAACGCGCTCAAGCTGCTCTCGGCCGGCGTGTCCGACGTCGCCCTGACATTTGCCGAACTGCCGCCGGGCTTGCCCGCCGCGGTGGCCGCGCTCGCGCCGCTGCGCTCGCGCCTCGACGGCAACACGGTGGAGCTCTCCCTCAAGGCCGAGGAGGCGCGCGTGCTTGAGATCGTGGGCGAGCTTTCGCGCATGGGCCGCGTGCTGCGCGTTGAAATGGGCGGCGCCAGCCTCGAGGACGTCTTCATCGAGCTGATGCGGGGGCAATGAGATGGGACCGCTCCGGGCGATGATCGTGCGCGAGGCCAAGATCCGCGCCACCAACGTCACCTTCCTGTTCTTCGACCTCTTCTACCCCTTGCTCTACCTGCTGATCTTTGGCGTCGGCATCAACGCCGCGCTGTCGCCGGCCCGAGGCGGCGGCTATAGCGTCTTCTTTCTCGCCGGCGTGCTCGCCCTGGCCAACTTTGGCATCGCCAGCAGCAGCTCCTGGTCGTTCTTCCTCGACCGCGACAACGGCATCTTCCTGGAGATGCTGACCTATCCCATGCGGCGCTCCGAGTATCTGCTGGGAAAGCTGCTCTTCAATATCGCGATCGCCTTCGTCCAGGCAGCGCTGACGTTGGCCATGGCCGCCGGGTTCTTGGGCCTCCGCTTGGACGGCCGGCGGCTGCCGCTGCTGGCGGTGCTGATTGCGGTCGGCGTCACCGGCTGGTTTTTCCTCTATTCGGCCATCGCGCTGCGCATCCGCCGCAACGACGTCTTCAATAGCGTCACCAACATCTCCTACTTCGTGCTGATGTTCGCCAGCTCGGTCTTCTACCCGCTCGGGCCGCTGCCGCCCTGGCTGCGCACTGTCGCGCTCGCTAACCCGCTGACCTGGGAGGCCGATTGGTTGCGGTACGCCACCTTGGGGACGGGCGCGCCCGCTCGGCTGGGGTGGGAGGCGGCCGGCTTCGCGCTGTTCGCCGGCGCGAGCTTCTTTGTGGCCGTCCGCAGCCTCAGGGAACAGGGCTAGCTCAAGCGGTCCGCATGTGCAACGTAGTGCGTATTTGCGGCACGAGATTCTCGCGCCCATGCCGCACCTCGGCAGATAACCCTTGTGTTTGAAAGCGCCGATGTGGCAACCAACGTGCGCTACGCAACTCTGAATTTTCCCCTCGGAGGTTGGTAGATGAAGCTTCGGTCCGCTTGTCTGCTCGCTGGCGCGTTGGCGCTGGCCTCGGCTCCGGCCTTCGCCTCGAGCATCACCTACAATTTCAACGCCGGCACGGGCGATACCGGTAACTCGATCTATTCCATCACCCAGGACGGGATCTCAATCTCCGCGACCGGCTACGTCAATTTGAGCGCCGGCGGCACCCTGAATAACCTCTACCTCAAGAACGGCGGCGCCGGCGAGACCGGCCTTGGTCTGAATGCCACCACCAACGACGAGATCAATCCCAACCAGAGCATCGTCTTTGACGTCTCGAATCTGGTCAGCGCCGGCTACACCGGTGGCACCTTCACGCTGGGCAGTCTGCAATCCGGCGAAGAAGGCGACATTAGCGTGAGTGGCGGCAACACCTATGCGCCGGTGATCGGCAGCAACGGCATTGGCTCGGTGTTCGTGAACTGGGGCGACCACAGTACGATCACCTTCACCACATACCCTGGTCAGACCGACGCGAGCGGCAACTACCTCATCGACTCGCTCGACGTTCCCACCACCACCACGCCGGAACCGCCGTCGTTGGTGCTGATGGGCACTGCGTTGCTGGGCCTGTTCGGCCTTGGCCTGCGCCGCAAGCGCAGCGCATGGCTCGGGTAAGTCCATCACCACAACCTCAGCTTGACAGGCGCGGGGCCGATTGCTTACAGTTGCCCCGCGCCTCGCGTTCCTGGGGCGCGTGTGTGCGCGAAACCCTGGGAGGCCGTCCATGCCGATCGCGGGGGCAGCGCCTTTCGCCTGCAGGCAAAGCCGACGCGGGGAGGCCGCGAGCCGGGGCATCGGGCCCGGCCCCACGCCGGGCCCGACGCCCCTGCCCCGGCCGGTCAACTCGACGTGCGCAACTCAGGAGGAGCGCACAGGGATGTACGTGACGACGGCTGGCCGACTGAGCCGCCCGCCAATCTTTTGCACAGCTCACCCTCCCGCCGCAAGTTTTCCACAGACTGCCCGAGCCCAAGCTGAATGCCGCGCCGCACCACCCACGAGTGGGTGTATGCTTGTCCCTGTTTCCCGGGCAGATGAAAGTCAGTGTGACAGAGCCGGTACGGGCCGTTCGGCGGGTGGAGCGCAGCCTGAGCCAACTGCGGCGCGATAGCGCCGCGCAGTACGTCCACCACTTTCGTACCAGCGTCCGCCGCCTCGAAGCGGTGCGGGAACTGGCCGCGGGGGAGCGAGTTTCGCCCAAGCTGGAGAAAGCGCTCCGCGCCGTCTGGCGCCGCACCGCGAAGGTCCGCGAATGCGACGTCAACCTGGCGCTCCTGCGCGAGTTGCACTTGGGTCCCGAGCTGCCCGCGCAACGCGGGTTACAGCGTTGGTTCGAACAGCGCCGCGAGCGAAGTCAGCGCAAGCTGGAGCGCGAGTTGGAATCCGGCGCCGGCCTCGAGTTGGCCAAGCGCTTGCAGCGACTGCGCCAGGACTGGCAGGCGGCGCCGCCCCAGCTTCCGCTTTCGCCCGCCGCCGAGGCGCTGCGGCGCTATCACCAGGCGGCGCCGCCGTCGGCGCTCGAACCCGAGAGCCTGCATGCGGCGCGCAAGCTGGCCAAGCAGTTGCGCTACATGGCCGAGCTTGAGCACCCGGGGGCGAAGAGCGGCGAGGCCGAGCTGGCGCGCACGGTCGAGGCTGCGCTCCGCCGCCTGCAGACCGCGCTTGGCGCCTGGCACGATTGGGCCGAGCTGGGCGATTTGGCCGCAGCCTGGCAGGGCGGAGCACCCGCGCCCCTGCTGGCCGCGCTGCGCAACCTCACCGGCGCCAAATTGCAGCTTGCGCTGCGCGAGCGCGCGGCGGTGGACGAGGAGCTGGCGCGCTGCTGGCGGTTGCTGCGCCGTCCGCCGTCGTCGGTCTCCCGCGCCGCGCCCCGCCGCGCCGCCTCGGCCTGATCAGAGCCGCGATGAGCGTTTTGGCGGCAGTCGATCTGGGCGCGAACTCGATCCGGCTCAAGGTGGCGCGGCTGGAGCGCGGCCGCCTGCGCGTGCTGCACGAGGACCGCGAGGTGCTGCGCCTGGGCGAGGAGGTCTTCCGCCACGGGCGGCTGAGCCCGGACGCGATGGCGCGCACGGTCAAGGTGCTGCGCCGCTTCCAAAAAACGGCGCGGCGGCTGGAAGCGGCTGCGGTCAGCGTGGCCGCCACCAGCCCGCTGCGCGAGGCCGACAACGCCCAGGAGCTGGTGGCCTGGGCCGAAGCCGCCACCGGCTGGCGCATCGAGATCCTCTCCGGCATGGAGGAGGGCCGCCTGATTCACCTCGGCGTGCACACCCATCACCGCCTGCGCGCCGAGCGCCTGCTGCTGGTGGACCTCGGCGGCGGAAGCTGCGAGCTCACGCTCTCCCGCCGGCATCAGATCCAGCGCCTGTTCTCCCTGCCGCTGGGCGCGGTGCGCCTCACCGGCGAGTTCCTGGCCCATGACCCGCCCCGCAAGGCCGAGCTGACGCGGCTGCATGAGGCCATCCGCGGCGAGCTCAGCCCGGCAGCGGCGGCCATCCGGCGCGCCCGCGTGCAGCTCGCCATCGCCACCTCGGGCACCGCCGCGGCGCTGGCCGGCGCGGCTGCGCGCGGGGAAGGGCAGCGCGTGTCGCGCGCCGCCGTCCACCGCCTGGCGGCCGCGCTGGCGCAGGAGAGCGCGCGCACGCGCGCCCTCCGCGCCGGCATCGGGCCGCGCCGCGCCGAGATCGTCGTCGCCGGCGCCGCGG
>DAIDIF010000063.1 GCA_027451805.1 Acidobacteriota bacterium | reverse complement strand
AATTGGGCGGTGGGACTGGGGGCGGATTTCTCCTTCACCCGCTGGCGGGCGGAGAAGGCGCAGCAGCGCCGGGCGGCGGCCAACGCGGCGCGGGAGCAGGCGCGGGCGGCGGCAGTGGAGATCGCACTGACGGCGGCGCGGCGGCGGGCGGCAGCGGACTTGACGGCGGCGGAGCAGGTGGTGGTGGACTCGCCGCTGGAACGTCAGGCGGCGGCAACCAGCGAGGCCCAGGCGCGGGTGCGGTACCGGTCGGGGCTGGCGGGCGTGGTGGATCTGGCCAACGCGGAACAATTGCTGGCGCAAGCGGAGCGCGATGATGCGCTCAGCCAGCTTCAACTCTGGCGCGCGCGGCTGGAGACGGCCTATGCCCAAGGCGATCTGACCGCCTTCTTGCAGGCCACCCATGGATCTCACTAGCGCAGCGTTGCGCCGGCCGGCGACGGTGCTGGTGGCGGTGCTCGCCCTGGCCGGCCTCGCCGCACTGGCGGTGACCAGCATGCCGATGGACGTGTTTCCACAACTCGACGCGCCGGTGATTTACGTGGCGCAGCCCTACGGCGGCATGGCGCCGATGGAGATGGAAGGCTACATCGTCAACTATTACGAGTCCAACTTCCTCTACCTGTCGGGGTTACAGCAGATCGAGTCGCGCTCCATCCAAAACGTGGGGTTGATCAAGTTGTCGTTCCACCCGGGCACCGACATGAGCCAGGCGTCGGCGCAGACCACCGCCTACATCGCGCGCGCGCTGGCGTACATGCCGGCCGGGACGGTACCGCCGTTCGTGCTGCGCTACGATGCCGGCAGCCTGCCGGTGGGAGATCTGATCGTCTCGAGTCCGCAGCGCGGGCAGGCGGAGCTGGACGATCTGGCGCAGACGCGCATCCGGCCGCTGTTCGCCTCGCTGCCGGGGGTGTCGGCGCCGCCGCCGTTCGGCGGCAACCCGCGCAGCGTGGTGGTGACGCTGGAGCCGGACCAATTGACGGCGCGGCACCTGTCGCCCGACGACGTGGTGCGGGCGGTGGTGGCGGGCAACGCGGTGCTGCCCTCGGGCAACGCGCGCATGGGCGACGACAACCGCATCGTGCACGTCAACACGGTGGTGGCGGAGTACCAACGGCTGCTCGACCTGCCGCTGCGCCCCGGCGCGCGGGGCGGGGTGCTGCTGCGCGACGTGGCCACGGTGAGCGACTCGGCGGACGTGGTGAGCGGCTACGCCGAGCTCAACGGGCGGCGGGTGGTATACATGCCGGTGACCAAGCACGCCGACGCCTCGACGCTGCGGGTGGTGAGCGAGGTCAAAGCGGCGCTGCCGAAGATGCAGGAGCAAGTGCCGGCGGACGTGAAGCTGCAGTTCGCCTTCGATCAGTCGGTGTACGTGCGCGACGCACTGGTGGCGCTGCTCATGGACGGCATCCTGGGCACGGCGCTGACCGGGCTGGTGGTGTGGCTGTTCCTGCGCGACCGCACCAGCGCGGCGATCGTGGTGGTGGTGATCCCGTTCGCGCTGTTCGCGGCGGTGGCGGGGCTGTGGGCGCTGGGCCAGAGCCTGAACCTGATGACGCTGGGCGGGCTGGCGCTGGCGATCGGCATCCTGGTGGACGAGGCCACGGTGGCGATGGAGAACATCCACACCCACCTGGCGGGCGGGCAGGCGCCGGCGCTGGCGGTGATCACCGCGGGGCGCGAGATCATGGGGCCGCAGGTGCTGGCGGCGCTGAGCGTGGCGGCGGTGTTCCTGCCGGCGCTGTTCATGACCGGCATCAGCCGCTCGCTGTTCGTGCCCCTCAGCCTGGCGGTGGGGCTGGCGATGCTGGCGTCGCTGGCGCTGTCGCTGACGCTGGTGCCGCTGCTGACGGTGTGGCAGATGCGGGCCGGGAAGGGCGCGCACCCGGGCGGGGAGCACACCGCGCCGGGGTTCGAGGCGGCGCGGCGCGCGGCGGGGCGGTGGGCGGCGGCGGTGACACGGCGGCGGCGGTGGGCGCTGCCGGCCTATTTCGCGCTGGCGCTGGCGCTGGCGGCGGGGCTGGCGCTGACGGCGGGCACGGATGTGTTTCCGGCGGCGGACACCGGGCAGTTCCAGTTGCGCCTGCGCGAGTCTGCGGGCACGCGGCTGCTGCGCACCGAGGCGATGTACCAGCGCGCGCTAGCGATCCTGAACCGCGCCGCCGGTGCGGGCAAAGTGGAGACCACGCTGGGGTTCGTCGGCACGCAGCCGCGCTCCTACCCCGTCAACACCATCTATTTGTGGACCAGTGGGCCGCAGGAGGCGGTGATGCAGGTGGCGCTGCGGCCGGGCTCGGGGCTGAAGCTGGCGGAGTTCGAGGATCGGCTGCGGGCCGCGTTCGCGCGCGAACTGCCGCAGGTGGCGGTTTCGTTCGAGGCCGGCGACATCATCGGGCAGATGATGAACATGGGCTCGCCGACGCCAATCGCGGTGAACGTGACCGGCTTCAACCTGGCCAGGGATCACGCCTACGCCGAGACCCTGCGCGCGGGGCTGGCGAAGATTCCGCAGCTGCGCGACCTGCAGTACGGGCAGCCGTACAACTATCCGGCGGTGCTGGTGAACGTGGACCGGCAGCGGGCCGCGGACATGGGGCTGAGCGTGACCGCGATCGGGCGATCGCTGACCGAGGCGACGGCGAGCAGCCGCTTCGTGGCGCGCAACTTCTGGCAGGACCCGGCGACCGGGTTGACCTACCAGGTGCAGGTGCTGCTGCCCCCGGCCGAGGTCTCGAGCCTGAACGCGATGCAAGCGCTGCCGATGGCGGAGGCGCCGCGCGGCGTGGCGGAGACGGCGACCAAGCCGGTGCTGCTGGGCGACGTGGCGGAGGTAAGCCTGGGCGAAGTGCTGGGGCAATATGACCACTTCAATATGCAGCGCATGGTCAGCCTCAACGCCAACCTGCACGACAGCAGCCTGGGGGACGCGGCGGCGGCGGTCGAGCGCACGCTCGCTGGGCTGCCGAAACCGCCGCGCGGGGTCAGCGTGGCGCTGGTGGGGCAGGCACAGCCGCTCTACGACACGCTGGGCGGGCTGCGGGTGGGGTTGGGGCTGGCGGTGGCGGTGATCCTCCTGCTGCTAACGGCGAGCTTTCAATCGTGGCGGCTGGCGCTGGTGGTGCTTTCGGCGGTGCCGGCGCTGCTGGTGGGGGCGCTGCTGGCGCTGCGCGTGGCGGGCTCGACGCTCAACATCGAATCGTTCATGGGCATCATCACCGCCATCGGCATCTCGGTGGCGAACGGGATTCTGCTGGTGACGGTGGCGGAGTCGGCGCGGAGGGCGGCGGCGCGCGAAGCGCGCGGGCTGGAGCCGTCGCCGGCGCCGGAGGCAGAGCCGGGGCTGCGGCGGCAGGCGGCGCTGCTGGGGGCGGAGGCGGCGGTGCGGCTGCGCTTCCGGCCGATCCTGATGACCGCGAGCGCGATGATCGCGGGCATGATCCCGATGGCGCTGGCGCTGGAGGCGGGCGGGGGACAGAGCGCGCCGCTGGGGCAGGCGATCATTGGTGGCTTGCTGGCCTCGACGGCGGCGACGCTGCTGCTCTCGCCGGCGGCGTTCGTGGCGCTGCAGCAGCGGCGCGACGCGCGGCCGGCATCGTTGTTACCGGAGGATGCGCTTGACTGACACGAACCGGTTCTGGGCTGCGGCGGCGGGGCTGGCGCTGGCGGCGGGCGGGGTGGGTTGCGGCCGGGCGCGCTCCAGCGCGCCGCCGGCGGCGGCGGTGCGGACGGTGAGCGTTGCCGCGGTGGTCGAGCAGCAACCGCGGCTGCAGACCGACCTACCGGCTGAGCTGAGCGCCTACCAGGATACGACGCTGCAGGCGCGCGTGCCGGGCTTCATTCAGCATCTCTACGCCGACCGTGGCAGCCCGGTGAAGGCGGGGCAGCTGCTGGCGCAGCTGGAGGCGCCGGATCTGGTGGCGCAACGGGCGGAGGCGGAGCATCGGTTGAGCTCTGCCAAGGCGCTGCGCCTGGAGGCCCAGGCGGCGGTGGATCGCGACCAAGCCACGCGCGAACGCCTGCATGCGGCGGCGGAGGCGATGCCGGGCGCGGTGGCGGGCAATGATTTGCACGTCGCCGACCAGACGGTGGCGGCGGATGAGGCGGAGGCGGCCTCACGCGAAGCCGCGGAGCAGGCGGCGCAGGCGGCGGTGAACGAGCAGACCGCGCGCGAGAGCTATTTGCGCGTGGTGGCGCCATTCACCGGGGTGGTGATCCGGCGCAACGCCAGCGCGGGAACGCTGGCGGGTCCGTCGGCGCCGCCGCTGTTCGAGCTGCAGCAGCTCGACCCGCTACGGCTGACGGTGGACGTGCCCGAAGCGGAAGCGGTGGGCATCCGGCTGGGGGAAAAGCTGAGCTTCAAGGTGGCGAACCAGCCGGAGCGCGAGTTTATCGGGACGGTGGCACGGATCGCCCATAGCGTGCGGCCGGAGTCGCGCACCATGCCAGTGGAGCTGGACGTGCCGAATCCAGGGCTGGTGCTGGCGCCGGGCATGTATGCGCGGGTGCAATGGCGCTTCCAGCGCACCCAGCCCTCGCTCTTCGTCCCGGCCACGGCGGTGATGCACGGCACCGAACGCACCGAGGTGGAGGTGGTCGAAGGCGGCCGCATCCGGCGGGTGACGGTCACCACCGGCTTCAGCTACGGCGGCCTGGTGGAAGTGTTTGGGGCGCTGCGGGCGGCCGAGCCGGTGGTGGCGAGCGCGGACGAGGAGTTGCAGAGCGGGCAGCAGGTGCAGGTCGCACACTAACCCTCCAGCTCTCGCCGCACCATCTCGGCCAGCCGGGCGCGGGGGTCGGCCGCGGACGACCACGCCGGGAACTCGATCGGCGGCGCCACGCGCAACCGCACCGTTCCCGGGCGGATGCGCCAGTCGCTCGGCGGCATCAGCGCGGCGGTGCCCTGCAGGCGGACGCAGACGATCGGCGCCTGGGCCTGTTCCGCCAGATAGAACGGGCCTTTCTTCAGCGGCAGCAAGCGGCCGTCGCGGGAGCGGGTTCCCTCGGGAAAGATGAGCAGGGGGCGGCCGGCGCGCACCGCGGCGGCGGCGCGGGCGATGCCGGCTTCGGCGCCGGCGCGGTCGCGGCGGTCAATCGGGATCAGGCCGCCGGCGCGAAGGACGAGACCCAGCAGGGGGACCCGGAACAGCTCGGCCTTGGCCAGGAAGGAGAGCTGGCCGGGGAGGACGGCGAGCAGGATGGGCGGATCGAGATAGCTCTGGTGATTGGCCATGTAGACCACGCCCCCGGCCGCGGGCAGGCGCTCGCGGCCCTCCACCTCGACGCGCACGCCGCTGAAGAACAGCAGCAGGCGGATGCCGAGGCGGGCGACGGCGTAGACGAAGCCCAGGCGGCCGGTGAGCCCGATGATGGGCAGGCAGACCACGGCGGCCAGGGCCATGTACAACCAGGTGCAGCCGTAGACCAGGGCCGAACGCAGGGTGCGAATCATAGCGCACGCGGGAAGACCATGCCTTCGGCGACGATCCAGGCGGGGCCGGTAAGCTTGACGGTGCCGCCGCCGGCGGGCGAGCCGCCGACCCAGGAGATCTTCTGGCGTCCGCCCGGGGTGGCAACCTCGACCGGGGTGGCGGCGACGCCGGAGGCGATGGCGGTGATGGCGGCGGCGCACGTGCCGGTGCCGCTGGAGCGGGTGGGGCCGACGCCGCGCTCGACGATGCGGGCGTCCAGGTGATGGCGGTCCAGCACCTGGACGAAGGCGACGTTGGTGCGCTGGGGGAAGCGCGGATGGTTGGCGATGGCCATGCCGAGCGCCTCCCAATCCTGGGGGAAGGCCTCGACCAGAAGGACGCACTGCGGATTGCCGACTGAGAGGATGAAGACCTCAAAGTCGCGGCCGGCGACGGCGATGCGCTCGCGGCCGGCGATTTGGGGCGCGCCCATGTCGAGCTCGATGATCCACATCTCGCCGCCGCCATCGAGCACGCGGGCGGCGCGCGGGCCGGCGCGGGTAACCATCTCGCCCTGGCGGAATCCGTGGCGGGCGTAGAACGCGGCCACGCAGCGGGTGCCGTTGCCGCTGAGTTCGGCCTCGGTGCCATCGCTGTTGAAGAGCGCGAGCTCGAAGCCGGCACCACGCGAGCGGACGAATTCGACGCCGTCGGCGCCGATGCCGCGATGGCGGTCGCAGACGCGGCGGGTGAACTCGGCGCGGGCGGCGGGCGCGACCGCGGCGGCGTCAATGATGAGGAAGTCGTTGCCGTTGGCCTCGGCCTTGACGAAGCGGATGGCGGTTTCAGGAGCCATTGCGGCGGTAAACCTCAATGTCGGGCTCGCCCGGAACCCGGAGGCGGGCGACGGGATGGAAGTAGCGCGCGAGAGCGGCCGCGGGCACCTGGGTGGCGACGGGCGTGCCGGCCTCGGCAACGATCCAGGTGACGTAGCGCTGCGGGGCGGAAAGCGCGGCCTGCCAGAGGCGATAGTTGGATTCCTGGATGGCCGCGTGCAGGGGGATGTTGTCGTCGGCGAGGGCCTCCGGATAGGAGGCGAAGTACAGGAGGACGCGCTCACCGGGGCGGCGGGGAGCCAGCGCAGCGGCGAGGGCATGCTGCATGGCCAGGCGGGCGGGGGCGTTGTGAACCGCCTCGGCATAGGTGGGCGGGCCGGGCGGACGCAGCATGGCCAGATACGACTGGGCGGCGAGCAACACGAGGCCGATGGCCAGGCCGGGGGCGAAGCCGCGGACCAGCACGCGGCGGGCGGCACGCGCCAGGGCGGCGACGGCGATGCCGGAGAAGAGCGCGGCGGCGGGCAGCATTTGCGCGCCGTAGCGGAGGTTGTAGTAGCCGTGCGGCCAGAACTGCGGGACGAAGATGGGGACGTTGCCCGTCCACATGGCCCAAACGTACCAGGGAAAGGGCAACAGCAACAGCCAGGCGACGGGCTGGCGCACCCAACCCCGCCAGGCGAGCAGTCCGAGGGCGGCCAGGATGAGCAACGGATGGCCGCAAGCGAGCTCCACCGCCTTGGAAAAATACAGCGTGGCGACGCCGGCGGCGTGATCGCCAGGGTAGCGGGCGCCGCCGTGGCGAAGCGCGTTGAGATAGATTTGGCGGGCGGAGCCGGGACCGCGGGCGAAGGCGAGCGGATCCTTGAAGTAGTAGAGGTTGTAGACGAACCAGAAAACCGGGCCGCTACCGCTGAGCAGGCAGAAGCGCCAGGCGGCGCTCCACCCGCGGCGCGCGTCGCCCGAGACCAGCGCCAACGCGGCGAGCGCGAAGGGCAACACGAACCAGCCGTCGTAGCGGCAGAGCGCGCCGGCGAGTCCCCAGGCGCCCGCCCGCCAGGCGTGGCGCAGGCGCTCGCGCTCGTCCCCGGCGGCGGCATAAGCCCCGCACTGATCCACGAGGCCGAGGAAGGCGGCGAGATAGATGGTCTCCGTCATGGGGACGGCGGCGAGGTAGAGGAGCGAGGGGTTGAAACAGAAGGCGAGCGCGGCCCAGGCGGCGGCGCCGGCACCGAAGGCGCGGCGGACCAGGCGATGCAGCAGCCCGGTGGCGAGGGCGAAGGCGAGGAGCGAGGGGATGGCGCCGGCGGCGCCGGTGCGCCACAGGCTCATGCTCAAGACGAACGGCGCCATGAGCAAATGGGGCAGGGGCAGCCAGACGGTGCCGAGCTGGGACGGCCCGGGAGTGGCGGAATCCACGATCCGGCGGGCGATGCCAAGATGGGCGGCGGCATCGCCGTACAGCAGCACGCGATCGTGCAGCAGCGCCCAGAGGAAGGCGGCGGCGCCGGCAAGCAGCGCGAGGAGGGCGAAGACGCCGCTGCGCTCGAACCGCCGCGGCGGCGCGGCCGCGCTACTCGTCGAAACGGGTGAGCGCGACGAACTCGCGGTAGCGGGCCGCAATCTCCCCCTCGTTGAGGCTGCGTAGGCGTTCCACGCCGAAGCGCTCGCAGGTGAAGCTGCCCATGACCGAGCCGTAGACGACGGCGCGGCGGAGGGCGGCGTCGTCCCAGCGGTTTTGCTGGGCGAGGTAGCCGAAGACGCCGCCGGCGAAGGCGTCGCCGGCGCCGGTGGGATCAATGACGTCCTCGAGCGGGTAGGCGGGGACGCCAAAGGTCTGGGAGGCGCTGTAGAGCGTAACGCCATGCTCGCCGCGCTTGATGATCACGGCGGCGGGGCCCTGGGCCAGGATGGCGCGGGCGGCGCGATAGAGGTTGGACTCGCCGGTGAGGAGATGCGCCTCGCTGTCGTTGATGCTGAGCACGTGCAGGCGGGAGAGGAAATGGCGCACGGCGTCGGGGCGGCCGGTGATCCAATAATTCATGGTATCGCCGCCGACGAGCTTGGCGCGCGCGCCGAGCTGGTCGCGCACCTGGCTTTGCAGCTCGGGCGCGATGTTGCCCAGAAACAGCACCTCGGAATCGTGATATTCGGCGGGCAGCTTCGGGTCGAAGTTCTCGAAGACGTTGAGTTCGGTTTTGAGGGTGTGGCGCAGGTTGGGATCGGCCTCGTACTCCCCCGCCCAGAAGAAGGACTTGCCGAAGGCGTGCTCGAGGCCGCGGGTATCCACGCCGCGATCGGTGAGCACGGCTTCGTCCTCAGCGGTGAAGTCGTCGCCGACGACGGCGACCAGGCGCACGGGCGTGAAGAAGGAGGCGGCGAGAGCGAAGTAGGTGCCCGAGCCGCCGAGCACGCGCGGGGCGCGGCCTTGCGGGGTGGTGATGTCATCAAAGGCGACGGAGCCGACGACCAAGAGAGCCATAGTTCAGTCCAGGTACTTGCCGACGATGGGGCCCAGGCGCTCGCGCGTCTTGCCCGGAATCAGGACGCGGCCGGTGATGAGCGCATGCTTCAGCGCGTCGCCGCAACCACACGCGCGGCCCGACGCGGGCAGGCGCTGCACCGCCGCTCGCACCACGGCGGCGGCGTTGGAGGCGTTGCGGGTGAGGTTGGCGACAATCTCGGTTACGGTCACCGCGTCGTGCTCGGGATGCCAGCAGTCGTAATCGGTGACCATGGCGACGGTGGCGTAGCAAATCTCGGCCTCGCGCGCCAGCTTGGCCTCGGTGAGGTTGGTCATGCCGATCACATCGGCGCCCCAGGAGCGGTAGAGGTTGGATTCGGCGCGGGTGGAGAAAGCCGGTCCTTCCATATTGACGTACGTCCCGCCGGCGTGGCAGGGGACGCCGGCCTCGGCGCATGCCTGGGCCAGCAGGGCGCGCATGCGGGCGCAGGTGGGATCGGCGAAGCTGACGTGGGCCACCAGGCCGTCGCCAAAAAAGGTGGCGACGCGATGCTGGGTGCGGTCGATGAACTGGTCAGGCAGGAGGAAGTCGAGCGGGCGATGTGCGGCCTGGAGCGAACCCACCGCCGAAAGCGAGACGATCTGCTCCACGCCGAGCAGCTTCATGGCGTAGATGTTGGCGCGGTAGGGAACGTCGGTGGGCGCGTAGCGATGGCCGCGGCCATGGCGACTGAGGAAGGCGACGCGCACGCCGGCGAGCGTGCCGAGGACGAAGACCTCGGACGGATCGCCGAACGGGGTGGCGATCTCGCGTTCCTCGACGTCCTCGATGCCGGGCATCTCATACAGTCCGCTGCCGCCGATGACGCCGATTGTGACGGGCTCCGCTACGCTCATGCCGCATTCTCCCTGGGCGCTTCGACCAGCTCGAGCAGCACGCCGCCGGTGCTGGAAGGATGGACAAAGACATACTTGTGTCCGCCGGCGCCGATCTGCGCCTCATCGCGGACGAGGCGCACTCCCGCGGCGCGGAGGCGGGCGACGGCGGCGGCGAGATCGGGCACCTGCAGCGCGATGTGATGCAGGCCCTCGCCGCGGCGCTCGAGGAAGCGCGCGACGGGGGAATCGGGCGCGGTGGGCTGCAGCAGCTCGATGCGTCCGGCGGCGAGCGGCAGCATCGCCACTTCCACCTGCTCCTGCGCCACCACTTCCCTGCCCTCGGCGACGATGCCGAGCAAGGCGTAGAAACCGCAGGCCGCGTCCAGGTCGCGCACGGCGATGCCGAGATGGTCGAGAGCGGGAGGCAAGGGGATAGTATAACCGCCGCGTTCAGCGCTGCAATGCGGCCGCGATCCAGGCGTCCACGAGCGAGTAGGGATCGGCGAGGTGGGCGACCACGTCGCCGGCGGCGGCGGCGACCCGGGCGTCGTCGAGCAGGGGGTCGAGCAGACGGGCGGCGAGGCGGTCGCGGGCGAGCTGGCGCAGGCGCTGCTGCCACTGCGCGGCGCGGTGGGCGGCGAGGCCGCCATGGGATTCGAGCCACTCCAGGCGCTGAGCGACGGCGGCGGCGAGCTCGGGGACGCCGGCGGCTTCGGTGGCGACGGTCTTGACGATGGGCGGGCGCCAGGCGTCGGCCGCGTGGGCGTTGGGGGCGAGGCCGAGCATGCCCTTGATCTCCTGCTCGAGACGGTCGGGGCCGCGGTCGGCCTTGTTGATCACGAAGATATCGGCAATCTCCATCAGGCCGGCCTTGATGGCCTGCACCTCATCGCCCATGCCGGGGACAAGAACGACGACGGTGACATCCACCAGTTGGATCACGTCGACTTCGTCCTGGCCGACGCCGACGGTCTCGACCAAGATGCGGTCCTTGCCGGCGGCATCGAGCAGCGCGACCACGCCACCGGCAGCGGCGGCCAGCCCGCCAAGGGCGCCGCGGGTGGCCAGGCTGCGGATGAAGATGCCCGGATCGGCGTGGTGCGCCTGCATGCGGATGCGGTCACCGAGGATGGCGCCGCCGGTGAAGGGGCTGGTGGGATCGACGGCGACGATGCCGAGCTGCTCGCCACTTTTGCGGTAGAGGCGGGCGAGGGCGTCCACCAGCGTGGATTTGCCCGAGCCGGGCGGGCCGGTGAGGCCGACCGTGCGGGCGCGGCCGCCGGCGGCGTAGGCGGTGCGCAGCAAGGGCTCGGCCGCAGGCTCACCCTCGACCACGGCGGAGATGGCGCGCGCCAGCCAGCGGGGATCGTCCCAGCGGAGGTTGGGCGCGTGCACGTCGGACATGGTGCAATGCTACTTCAGCAGCTCGCGCGCGATCACCAGACGCTGAATTTCGCTGGTGCCCTCGCCGATGGTGCAGAGCTTGACGTCGCGGTAAAACTTCTCCGCCGGGTAGTCCTTGATGAAGCCGTAGCCGCCGTGAATCTGCACGCACTCGTTGGCGGCGCGCACCGCGACCTCGCCGGCATAAAGCTTGGCCATGGCGGAGGACCGGGTGACGGACTGGCCCTGATCCTTCTGCCAAGCGGCATGGAAGGTGAGCAGGCGCGCGGCCTCGATCTCGGTGGCCATGTCGGCGAGCTTCCACTGGATCGCCTGGAATTCGGCGATGGCTTTGCCGAACTGCCGGCGCTCCAGCGCGTAGCGGCGGGCGGCGTCATAGGCGCCCTGCGCCATGCCCAGGCCCAGGGCGGCGATGCTAATGCGGCCGCCGTCGAGCACCTGCAGCGCGCCGGTGAACCCCGCACCTTCGGCGCCGAGCAGAGCGCCGGCGGGAACGCGGCAATCCTCGAACACGATCTCGCTGGTGTCGCTGGCGCGCATGCCGAGCTTGTTTTCCTTCTTGCCGGGGCGGAAGCCGGGGGTACCGCGTTCGACCAGGAAGGCCGAGATGCCGTGCTTGCCCTGGGCGCGGTCGCTGACCGCCATGGCGACGCACACCTGGGCGTGGTTGCCGTTGGTGGTGAACGTTTTGGCGCCGTCGAGCACCCAGCCGTCGCCATTGCGGACGGCCGTGGTGCGCGTGCCGCCGGCGTCGGAGCCGGCCTGGGGCTCAGTGAGCGACCAGCAGCCGATCCACTCGCCGGTGGCCAATTTGGGCAGGTATTTCCGCTTTTGCGCCTCGCTGCCGAAGAGCAGGATGTGGTTGGTGCAGAGCGAATTGTGGGCGGCGACGATAAGGCCGATGCTGCCATCCACGCGGGCGAGCTCAGAGATGGCGAGGACATACTCGATGTAGCCCAGGCCGCTGCCGCCGTAGGCGGCGGGGACGAGCACGCCGAGCAGGCCCATCTCGCCGAGCTGGCGGAGCACCTCGCCGGGCCAGAGTTGGGCCTCGTCCCATTCCATGACATGCGGCGCGATCTCGCGGACGGCGAAGTCGCGCACGGTGCGCTGCAGATCGAGCTGCTCGTCGGTGAGTTGAAAATCCATGGTCAGGTCGGCCCTTTCGGATACTTTAGCCGGAGGCGGCCTTACCTAGCGGTTGGCGCCCCGCACGGCTTGACAAAGCGCAGGCCCGATTCCATGCTAATGGGTCTTCGCAAGGAGCGTGCGTTTGCGGACGGTCCGAGTCTTTTTTCATGATCACTGCTTTGATGGATCGGCGTCGGCGGCGATGTTCACCGCCCTGTACCGGCACGCGCGCGGGGAGGCGGAGTTCAGCTACTGGGGGCTGACACACAAGGCCAGCGACCTGTTCGAGGGCGTGGAGTTCGCCGGCGACGACAACGCGATCGTGGACTTCAAGTACTCGGCCGACCCGCGGGTGACGTGGTGGTTCGATCACCACCAGAGCGCGTTCCTGAAGCCGGAAGATGCGGAACACTTCCGCCGCAACGGCAGCGGGCAGAAGTTTTACGATCCGAGCTACGGCTCCTGCACGCGTTTCCTGGCCGACGTGGGGCAGAAGCACTTCGGGCTCGACCCGGCGCCGCACGCGGAGCTCATCCGTTGGGCGGACATCATCGACCGGGCGGCATTCCCCAGCGCGCAGGCGGCGGTGGAGCTGAAGGAACCGGCGCTCAAGCTGACGCTGGCGATCGAGGGTTCGACCGATCCGGAGCTGCTGCGGCGGCTGATTCCGGATTTTCTGCGGGCGCCGCTGAGCGAGCTGGTGGCACGGGACTATGTGCAGCGCGAGCTGCAGCCGCTGCTCGAGCGGCATTGGCAATCGCTGGAGTTGATCAAGTCGCGGCTGGACTGCCGCGATGGGGTGATCGCGTTCGACTTGAGCGACCTGGACCAGGAAGGGTACAGCAAGTTCATCCCCTACTTTTACTGCCCGGAGGGGATCTACAGCATCGGCGTGAGCCGCAGCCAATACCGCATGAAGGTGTCGGTCGGCTCCAACCCCTGGTACCACTCCCCCGACCTGGTCAACCTGGCCGAGCTGTGCGAGCGCTACGGCGGCGGCGGCCACGCCCGCGTGGGGGCCATTTCCTTCGCCCCGGACGAGGTGGAGCGCGCGCAGGAAGCGGCACGGGAGATCGTCGCCGAGCTGCGGGCACACAACCGCGTGACCGCGTAGCTCGGCGCTCCCGCTTTACCCGGCGCACGGGTTGCGCCAGCGAACGCCGGCGAACCGGGAAAAGTCGGCGTCGGCGGTGTGGACCACGGCTCCATGTTCAAGCGCCAGCGCGGCGAGTTGGGCGTCGGTGACCAGGTTGCCGGCGGTCCCGGCCGCGCGGAGCAGGCCGAAGGCCCGGTCGGCTGCGCGAAGGTCGGCCTCGAGCCAGCGCACCCTGGGGCGCTCGAGCCAGAGCTGAACCTCGCGCACCGCCTCCTCCACGCCAAGGGGAGCCTCAAATACGCGCGCCTGGGTCGAGAGCCGCAGGAAACCAAACGCCGCCACCGACGCCAGCCCCACCACTTCGCCGCCCGAGAGCGCCGCCGCCCACCATCGGGCGGCACGCTCATGGAAGGGGGAGCGTTGGTTATAGGCATACAGCAGGAGGTTGATGTCGGGCAGAATCAACCGCGTCGGCCCTGCCGTTTCCGCTCGGCGGCTTCCGCGGCGCGCATGCGGGCGACGGCGGCCTCGGCTTCAAGTTCGTCGGCCAACTGATTCATCCGCGTGGGGTCGATGCCGGGCCGCAACCCCATCGGACGGGCGCGGACGACAAAGCGCTCGCGCGCAGGCGGCGCGGACGCGGCAAGCCCGGTCCGCAGGAGCCGGTTCAAGCTTTGCTTGAACGACTCGCGCCGGCGGTGCATCTCCTCGCGCAGCTCGCGCTCGACGTCGGCGTCGAGGGTGACGGTCGTCCGCATACCTGCATCATGATGCCGCAAAACATTGCTGTCAAGATGCCGCAGGCCGGCGCCTCCCCCAACGCCCGCAGGCCCGCCAT
>DAIDIF010000062.1 GCA_027451805.1 Acidobacteriota bacterium | reverse complement strand
GATCGCGCTGGTGGAGGGGGCGGTGCGGCAGAAGACGCCGAACGAGATCGCGCTCAACATCCTGATCGCCGGCCTGACGCTGATCTTCCTGCTGGCGGTGGCGACGCTGCCGGCCTACGCGGAGTACTCCATCCACGCCGTCGGCACCGGGGTCGCGCCCTCGGTCATCGTCCTGGTCTCGCTGCTGGTCTGCCTCATTCCCACCACCATCGGCGGCCTGCTCTCCGCCATCGGCATCGCCGGCATGGACCGCGTCATGCAGCACAACGTGCTGGCCATGAGCGGGCGCGCGGTGGAGGCCTCGGGCGACGTGAACACGCTGCTGCTGGACAAGACCGGCACCATCACGCTGGGCAATCGCCAGGCGGTGGAGTTCCTCACCGTCGGCGCGGCGAGCGCGAGCGAGCTGGCCGACGCCGCCCAGCTCTCCAGCCTGGCCGACGAGACGCCGGAGGGCCGCTCCATCGTGGTGCTGGCGAAGGCGTCCTACGGCCTGCGCGGGCGCGAAGTGGCCGAGCACGAAGCCGAGTTCATCCCCTTTTCCGCCTACACCCGCATGAGCGGCGTCAACCTGGACGGCCGGCGCCTGCGCAAGGGCGCCACCGAGGCCATCGCCAAGTTCGTGCGCGAGGCGGGCGGGGACGTTCCGGGCGAGCTCTCGGCGATTTCCGACCGCATCGCGCGCAGCGGCGGCACGCCGCTGGCGGTGGCCGACGGGGCGCGGGTGCTGGGCGTGATTCACCTCAAGGACATCGTCAAGGGCGGCATGCGCGACCGCCTGGCCGCGCTGCGCGCCATGGGCATCCGCTCGGTGATGATCACCGGCGACAATCCGCTCACCGCCGCCGCCATCGCCCAGGAGGCGGGCGTGGACGACTTCCTCGCCCAGGCCACGCCCAAGGACAAGCTGGAGTACATCCGCAAGGAGCAGGCGCAGGGCCGCCTGGTGGCCATGACTGGCGACGGCACCAACGACGCCCCCGCGCTCGCCCAGGCCGACGTCGGCGTGGCCATGAACACCGGCACCATGGCGGCCAAGGAGGCCGGCAACATGGTCGACCTCGACTCCAACCCCACCAAGCTGATCGAGATCGTCGCCATCGGCAAGCAGTTGCTCATCACCCGCGGCGCGCTGACGACGTTTTCCATCGCCAACGACGTGGCCAAATACTTCGCCATCATTCCGGCCATGTTCGCCGCGATCTACCCCCAGCTCGACCGGCTCAACATCATGCATCTGCACTCGCCCGAGAGCGCGGTGCTGGCGGCGGTGATCTTCAACGCGCTGATCATCATCGCGCTGGTGCCGCTGGCGCTGCGCGGCGTGCGCTACAAGCCGGTGAGCGCGGGCCGGATGCTGGCGCGCAACCTTTTAATCTACGGCGTGGGCGGGCTGATCGCGCCCTTTCCCGGCATCTGGGCGATCGACCGCCTGGTGGTGGCGCTGCATCTGGTGCACTAAGAACAGGAGCGGCTATGTGGCGTGAACTCGGTCCCGGCTTTCGCTTCACCCTGGCCTTCACGGTGCTCACCGGCCTGCTCTATCCGCTGGCGATGACCGGGGTGAGCGAGCTGCTGTTCCCGCGCCAGGCGAACGGCAGCCTGGTGCGCGTGCACGGCAGGGTCGTCGGCTCCAGCCTGATCGGCCAGGCGTTCCCCCAGCCGCAATACTTCCAGCCGCGGCCCTCGGAAGCCGGCGCCGGCTACGACGCCACCCAATCCGGCGGCTCCAACCTCGGCCCCACCAGCGCCAAGCTGATCCTGGGCGCCACCGCGACGGTCAACGGCAAGGCCACGGTCGCCTTCGACGGCATCGAGGATCGGCTGGTGCATTATTGCCTCGACAACGGGCTGCCGTACAGGTCATCGCAGCCGCTGCGCCGCTTCGAGGATGCCGAGGGCCAGCTTGACGACGTCAAGCTGATCACGGCGTTCAACGCGGCGCACAACCCGCTCGTCTTCCGCGCCGCGGTGCCGATTCCGGCGGACGCGGTGACGGGCTCGGCCTCGGGCCTCGATCCCGAGATCAGCCCGGCCAACGCCCGGCTGCAGCTGGCGCGGGTGGCGCGCGCGCGCGGCGTGGCGCCGGGCCGGATTCGGCCGCTGCTCGCGCGCTACACCCAGCCCGCCGCCTTCGGCCTGCTGGGCGCGCCCGGCGTCAACGTGCTGGAGCTGAACCTGGCGCTCGATCGCCGCTTCCCGCTGCGTTGACTGGCGCGGGCCCCAGCGCGGCTGCCGGTCCCGGCTGTGACTGCGCCGGGACACGTGCGCCGCGCGTCCCGCTTTTGCTCGCGCCGGGGCTCAACCGCCCTCGGGCAGGTCGAAGCGGTAGCCGACCCAGGGCTCGGTGAGCAGAAAGCGCGGGTGGGCGGGATCGGGCTCGAGCTTCTTCCGCAATTGGTTGACGAAGACGCGCAGGTACTCGGTCTCCTCGCCGTAATCGGGCCCCCAGACCGCCTGCAGCAGGCGGCGATGGGTGAGCACGCGGCCGGCGTTGGCGACGAAGAAGCGCAGCAGCTCGAACTCTTTCGGCGTGAGCTTGACCTCCTCGCCGGCGCCGTTGGCGCCTGCGCTGAGCAGCGCCCGGCGGTTCAGATCCAAGGTCAGCGCGCCCAGGCGCACCATCTCCGCCTCGGCGTGCGGATGGCGGCGGCGCAGCACCGAGCGGATGCGCGCCAGCAGCTCCTCGGTGCCGAAGGGTTTGGTGAGGTAATCGTCGGCCCCGGCGTCGAGCGCCCCCACCTTTTCCGCTTCCGCGTCGCGGACCGAGAGCACGATCACCGGCACGGCGCTGTCGCGGCGCAGCTCGCGGCAGACTTCCACCCCGCTCATGCCGGGCAGGGCGAGATCGAGGACGACCAGGTCGGGCAGCGCGGCGCGGAACGTCTCCAGGCCCTCCTCGCCGCTGGCCGCGGTCCAGACCTCGTAGCCGCGGCCGACCAGCATCGCCTTCAGCACGCGGCGGATTTGCGCGGCGTCATCGATGATCAGGATTCGCATGGCGGTCGTAGCCTTCAGCATGCCGCAGGGGAAGCGTGATTTGGAAGCAGGAGCCTTCGCCCGGCGCCGAGGCCGCCTCCAGGCGCCCGCCGTGCGCCTGCACGATGCCGCGGGCGATGGCGAGGCCCATGCCCAGGCCGCCGGGCCGCGTCCGCCGGGCTTCGGGGCCGCGGTAAAAGCGGTCGAAGATGCGCGGCAGCCGGTCGGCGGCGATGCCCGGGCCCTGATCGCGAATCGCCAGCTTCAGCTCGCCGGCTTGCGCCGCTGCCTCGATGCGGATGGCGCTGGCGGGCGCGGAGTAGGCGGCGGCGTTGGCCAGCAGCTCGGCCAGCGCCTGGCTGAGTAGCGGGCCATCGACGCGCAGCAGCGGCACCTCGGGCGCGATCTCGACGTCGCAGCGGCCGGGGGCGAGCCGCGCGCGCGCGATGGCGCCTTCGACGACGCTGGCCAGCGCCAGCGGCGCCGCCGCCAGGCGCAGGCCGCCGGCCTCGATGCGCGCCATGTCGAGCACGGTCTGCACGACGCGGTTGAGGTAGTCGCTCTCCTCGTTGATCGCCTCCAGCAGCTCGCGGCGCTCGGCCTCCGAGCCGCTCGATCCGGCATCGAGCAGCGCCGTCGCCGCCGCCTTGATCGAGGTGAGCGGGGTGCGCAGATCGTGGGCCACGGAGTCGAGCAGCGCCGACTTCAGCGCCTCGCTCTCGCGCAGCGCCTCCAGGCGGCTGCTCTCGCGCAGCACCCGCGCCCGCTCCAGCGCGATCGCCACCAGCCCGGCGATGGCGTCGCCGGTTTCGGCGGCGAGCGCCGGGGCGGCGACGTGCAGCGTCCCGAACTGGTCCTGGCCGACGCGCAGCGGGCGCTGATGCGGGAACACGCCGGGCGCGGCCGGCGGGCGCCCGGGCAGCTCCAGCCAGGCGTCGTCGAAGCCGAAGATCGCCACCAGGGCGCGCTCGATCGCCACCGCGGGATCGCCGGGCGGCGCCAGCAGCGTGGCGCGGCTCAACTCGTACAGCTGCGCGATCTCGCGCTGGCGCTGCTCCGCCGCGCGCGCCTGGCGGCGGGAGGAGGCGGAGAGCTCGCTCGCCACCATGGCGGTGATGAGGAAGGTGGCGAGCGCGATCCAGTTGCGCGGGTCGTCGATGGTGAAGGTGCCGAGCGGCGGCAGGAAGAAGAAGTTGTACTGCGCCGCCGCCGCCAGCGAGGCCAGCAGCGCCTCGGGCAGCCCGAACACGCTGGCCGCGGCCAGCACCGCCAGCAGGAAGGCGAAGCCCACGGTGCTGGCGTTGACGCCGGGCAGGGCGCGGAACCCGAGCGTGATCGCCCCGGTCAGCGCCAGCGCCGCCAGCGCCTGCAACCCCCGCCGCCACCCGTCGCGTTGCGCCACGCCTTAGCTTAGCGAGGTTCGGGCTTAGCTGCGCTCAATGTAGGCCGCCTCGTCATGCCCGAGCAGGCGGGCGACGCGCGCCGGAATCGGCGGATGGGTGGAGAACAGCCCGGCCAGCATCTGCCGCGTGCGCGGCGCGACGATGAACAGGTGCGCGGTCGAGGGCGAGGCCAGCATGGGGCGCTGCTTGCTGTAGGCGTCAAGCTTCTGCAGCGCGCGCGCCAGCGCCTGCGGGTTGCCGGTCCAGTGCGCGCCGGAGGCGTCGGCGGCGTACTCGCGCGAGCGCGAGATGGCGAGCTGGATCATCATGGCCGCGATCGGCGCCACGATCATCAGCGCGATGGCGCCCAAGGCGCCGCCCTCGCGGTCGTCGCGCCCGCCGAAGCCGCCGAACAGCGCCGCCCAGCCGGCCATGCGCGCGATCAGCATAATGGCGCCGGCCAGGGTGGCGGCGATCGAGCTGATCAGGATGTCGCGGTTGCGGACGTGGCCGAGCTCGTGCGCCAGCACGCCTTCGAGCTCGTCGTCGGTGAGCAGCCCGAGGATGCCGCGCGTCACCGCGACCGAGGCGTGCTGCGGATTGCGGCCGGTGGCGAAGGCGTTGGGCGAGTCGGTGGGGATGAGGTAGACCTTGGGCATGGGCAGGTTCTCGCGCCCGCTCAGGCCCTCGAGGATGCGGTAGACGTTGGGCAGCTGCTCGCGCGTCACCGGCTGCGCGTTGTAGGTCTTGAGCGCGATCTTGTCGCTGTAGAAGTAGGAGACGAAGTTCATCACCGCGGCGAAGGCGAGGGCCAGGATGAGCCCGGTCTCGCCCCCCAGCCAGTTGCCGATCAGCATCAGCAACAGCGTCAGCGCGGTCATCAGAAACGCAGTCTTGAAGATCTGCATGATTATTCCCCCTTCACGCCCGGCACTTTGCCGGCGGCGCCGTTCACCGGATGAAACAGCAGCCCATCGCCGTGCGGCGCCACCACCGCCTCCACCGCCTGGCCGGGCAGAACCTCTCCCTTAAGAATCGCACTCGCCAGCGGATTTTGCACCAACCGCTGCAGGGCGCGCTTCAGCGGCCGCGCCCCGTACTGCGGGTCGTAGCCCTGCCGCAGCACCAGCTCGCGCGCCGCCGGCGCCAGTTCCAGCCCGATGCCGCGCTCGGCCAGCATCGCGCGCAGGTGGGCGAGCTGGAGCTCGACGATGGGCGCCAACTGCGCTTTGTCCAGCGCGTGGAAGATCACCATCTCGTCCACCCGGTTGAGGAACTCGGGGCGGAAGTGGGCGCGCACCGCCTCGGACACCTCATGCCGCGCGGCTTCGTCCACCGTACCGCGCAGGAACTGGCTGCCCAGGTTCGAGGTCATGATGATGACGGCGTTGCGGAAGTCCACGGTGCGGCCCTTGCCGTCGGTGAGGCGGCCGTCGTCGAGCACCTGGAGGAGGGCGTTGAAGACGTCGGGATGGGCCTTCTCGATCTCGTCCAGCAGCAGCACGGCGTAGGGGCGGCGGCGGACGCGCTCGGTCAACTGCCCGCCCTCCTCGTAGCCGACGTAGCCGGGGGGCGCGCCGATGAGGCGGGCGACGGAGTGCTTCTCCATGTACTCGCTCATGTCGAGCCGGATCATGGCGTGCTCGTCGTCGAAGAGGAACTCGGCCAGCGCGCGCGCCAGCTCGGTCTTGCCCACGCCGGTGGGGCCGAGGAAGAGGAAGCTGCCGATGGGGCGGCGCGGATCGCTGAGGCCGGCGCGGGCCCGGCGGATGGCATCCGACACCGCGCTCACCGCCTCGTCCTGGCCCACCACGCGCGCGTGCAGGCGCTGCTCCATGTGGACCAGCTTCTCCTTTTCGCCCTCGAGCATGCGCGACACCGGGATGCCGGTCCACTTGGAGACGATGGCGGCGATCTCGGCCTCGCTCACTTCCTCGTGCAGCAACCGCGCCCGGCCCTCGCCGGCCTCCAGCTTCTTGCTGGCCTCGGCCAACTGGCGCTCGAGCTGGGCGCGCAGGCCGAAGCGGATCTCGGCCACGCGGCTCAAGTTGGCCTGGCGCTCGGCCTGCTCCTCCTCGATCTGCAGCGCGTCGAGTTTGGCCTTGAGCTCGCGCACGCGCTGGATCTCGGCCTTTTCGTTCTCCCAGCGCGAGCGCAGCGCCTCGACCTGCTCGCGCAGATCGGCGATCTCGCGCTCGAGCTGGCGCGTGCGCTCCTTCGAGCCCTTGTCCTTTTCCTTTTCGAGCGCGGTGCGCTCGATCTCGAGCTGGGTGAGGCGGCGCTCCAGGGTTTCGATCTCGACCGGGCGGGAGTCGAGCTGCATGCGCAGCGCGGCGGCGGCCTCGTCCACCAGGTCAATCGCCTTGTCGGGGAGGAAGCGGTCGGCGATGTAGCGGGCCGAGAGCCGCGCGGCGGCCACCAGCGCGCCGTCCTGGATGCGCACGCCGTGATGGATCTCGTACCGCTCCTTGAGCCCGCGCAGGATGGCGACCGTGTCCTCGACCGTGGGCTCGCCCACCACCACGGGCTGGAAGCGGCGCTCGAGGGCGGCGTCCTTCTCGATGTATTTCTTGTACTCGTTGAGCGTGGTGGCGCCGATGGCGCGCAGCTCGCCCCGCGCCAGCGCCGGCTTGAGCATGTTGCTGGCGTCCATGGCGCCTTCGGCCGCGCCCGCGCCCACCAGCGTGTGCAGCTCGCCGATGAAGAGGATGATCTCGCCCTGCGCCTCCTCGATCTCCTTGAGCACCGCCTTGAGCCGGTCCTCGAACTCGCCGCGGTACTTCGCGCCCGCGACCATGGCGCCCAGATCCAATCCCACGACGCGCTTGGTCTTGAGCACCTCGGGCACGTCGCCGGCGACGATGCGGCGCGCCAGGCCCTCGACGATGGCGGTTTTGCCCACGCCAGGCTCGCCGATCAGCACCGGGTTGTTCTTGGTGCGGCGCGAGAGCACCTGGATGACGCGCCGGATCTCCTCGTCGCGGCCGATCACCGGGTCGAGCTTGCCCTTGCGCGCCAGCTCGGTGAGGTCGCGGGCGTAGCGCTCGAGCGCCTGGTACTTGGCCTCGGGGTTCTGGTCGGTGACGCGCTGCGCGCCGCGGATGGACTGCAGCGCCTGCAGCACGCGCTCGGCGGTGACGCCGTGGCGGGCGAGCAGCGCCTGGGCGGGGTCGTTTTTGCCGTCGAGCAGGCCGAGCAGGAGATGCTCGGTGGAGACGAACTCGTCCTTGAACTTGTCGGCGTGGCGGAAGGCGGCCTCGAGCGCCTGGCCCAGCGCCGGCGAGAGCCCGCGCTCGACGCTCGCGCCCTCGACCCGCGGCCGCTGCGCCAGCTCCTGCTCAACTTCGGCCGCGAGCGCGCCGCCGTTGACGCCCAGCCGCTGCAGCGTGGGGCCGATCACGCCCTCGCGGTCGGCGATCAGGGCGGCGAGCAGGTGCAGCGGCTCGATCGCCGCCTGCTGGTGCTCGACCGCGAGCGAACGCGCGGCTTCGAGCGCCTCCTGCGACTTGACGGTGAGTTTGTCAAAACGAATCGGCATAAAAACCTCAGGGCGGGGAGCGCCGCGCCGGCATCCCCCCGCCCTCCATTAGACGCCCGGGCTTAGGCGACCTTGACTTCGATCTGCTTCGGCTTGGTGTCCTCGCGGCGCGGCAGCGTGAGGCTGAGCACGCCGTCGGTGAGCTTGGCCTCGATCCCCTGCCGGTGGACAAACTCCGGCAAGAGGAAGACGCGGCTGAAGCTGCCGTAGGGCCGCTCGACGCGATGGTACGAGTCGGGGTTGGTGTTCAACTTCCGCTCCCCCTTAATCGTAACCGTGTCGTCCTCGACCGAAATTTCGATCTCCTCGCGCTTGACGCCGGGCAAATCGAGCTGAAGCTGGTAGCCGTTGTCGGTCTCGACCACGTCGGCGCGCGGCGCCCAATCGGTCGCCGTCCCACTGTACTGCCGTCCCTGCAAAACCAAAGTCGTCATGGCTCCTCCGTCCTTCTGCGCCGCATCGGCGGCGAAATCTACTACGTTCAAAATCATAAAATATGCGCGTATGATTGTCAAGCAATTTGCAAAATAATTTTTATCCGTTTGTTTTCAGCTTGTTGCGATGCTGCCGGCGGGCCGCTGGTGACGGCCTGGGTGGCTCTATGGCGCGTCGCGGACGCCGAGGAGGGCGTTGCGG
>DAIDIF010000061.1 GCA_027451805.1 Acidobacteriota bacterium | reverse complement strand
GCACATTTGGGGGCGGGGGGGGGGGAATGGTGGTGGGGCGCGGGTGGTTCACGCAAACAGCTGCGGTATGAGCGCCGGGTCGATCCAGTTCACCAGCACGGCCTCGCAGGCGTGCGCGTAGTCACGGAAGGTGACCGCGTTGTAGCACTGCTCGGCGAGGCTGCTCTGCGTGCCGTCCATCGGCGTGCAGATCACGAGGCCCATGTAGGGCGACGTGTGCCGGTCGCAGATCCAGAAGGCCGCCAGGTCCGTGGGCTGCACGCCCGGGTAGTAGTTGATCGGATTCTCGTTGTAGCTGGGCGCGCCCACGTAGTAGGCCGCGGAGGCGTTCAGAGTGATCGTGTTCAGGTTCGCGCTCGAGTAGCCAAACACCGCGTAGCAGTAGTCGTGCGCGCCGTCCGAGGTGATGTGACTGTTGCAGTACGCCTGCGGCACGATGGGGTACGCAGCGCTGGTGTACACGGTCGCGGCCGAGTCGTTGCCGTAGGACGCGTCCAGGGTGCGCGCCCGCAGGCGCGCCGCCGTGGGCGGGCGCAGCGCCTCGTCCAGGGCCGGGCAAAACTCGAGCGCCGTGAGCGTCGCGGTCGCACCGTGTTGCGTGGTGAGCCGCAGCTGGCCCACGCCGCAGTCGGCCGCGGGCGGCGGCTGGTCCGCGTCCACGAAGGCCGCCGTGCCGTCGGCCGCGGCCGCGAGCACGGCCGTGCGCGCGTCAGTCGAGCCGATCAGCTCCACGGTGACCGCGCTGCCCGCGGCGAGGTTTGCGAGGCGCAGCCCAGAGACGCAGGCGGTGCTGGGGAAGTCAAACGTCAGGCGACCGCCAAAGGTGACCGCGCCGGTCGCGGCGTCAAACTTGCCGCCCAGTGACATGTGCACCGGCGATCCGGGCGCGTTCACCACCAACGGGAAGAACCGCGTGGTTGTGACGCACGGCGCAGCCGACGCGCAGCCGATCAGGCCGGCGAGCAGCGCGATGAGCAGCGGCCATGCCGAGCGCAACATCCCGGGGCGAAGATGGGGCGTTGGTGGGGCGTTGGTGGGTTAACGCTGAGACAAAGCAGGGGGGGAATGGGGCGGATGGCCGCGCGGCGAAAGGGCGCGGGTGGGATCAAAACACGACGGCGCGGACCGCCCGCCTTTTTTCCCAACACGCCGTGCGGCGGGGGTTCTTTTCTGTTTGGACGCGCCGGGGCGTTTGCCGCTGCGCGTCCGCGGACCGCCTTTGCCTTTTTATCAAAACGCGTCTGGTGGCCGCAATGTACGGCAACAACAACTCTCGCGCCGGCCATCGTTCGGTGCTCAGCGACAGTGACGACTCCTACGAAGGCGATCCCGCCGAACACGACGACGTCGACGGTGGCGGCGGCGGCGGTGATGCTGGTGCCGACGAGGCGGACCCCGATGCAGAGCGCGACACTGGCGAATCGGACAGCGGCGTCGGAGCCTACATCCGCCTGGACCAGGTGGCCACTTTGCAACAACTTCGCGACGCCATCGCGCAAGACGTCCGCGCGCAGCTTGTCGGCGACAGGATGATCGAGAGGATCGTGAACGACATCATCCGCCTCGGCGCATATGATCACGACCTGGGACTGGCGCTTCCGCCGCCGGAAGAGCGCGACGCGTCGCTGGCCCGAGCGGTGGCGGCGTCGCGCGCCGAGATCGAGCGCAACAGGGCCGTGGAGGAGGCAGCACGCGCGCAGGAACGCAAGTTGCGGGCGATCGAGATGCGCCACGCGGAGGAGATGCGCCACATGCGCGAAGAGTTTGAGCGCCTGCGGCGGAACGAACGCGCGGCACGGCCGCTGCCGATTGCGCCCGAGTCGTCCGGGCCGCTGACCCGTGCCAAGCGTGCACGACTCGCGGGCGAGCCGCAGCAGCAGCAGCCGCCGCCGGGGGCGTCCCCCGCGGCTTCGGCGCCGCAGCCGCCCACGCAGGCGGGCCTGTGCTGCGTGTGCCTGGAAACTCTCGAGAGCATGCGCGGCTGCGTCTATCCCTGCCGCCATGCCGTCTATCACTACGAGTGCGCCATGCAGCTCTTTGAGCACACCGGCAACTGTGCCTTTCACTCGCCGCCGCTCGCGATCGAACGGGTGGAGAAGGTGTATGCGTGAAGCCCAATGAAAAAAATGGCGGCAGCTAATGATTTTGTTCACTGCGGTGCACGCCATTCCGGGAACAGCGCCGGTGGCGGGGAACCGGGCGGCTCTGCGAGTACGATGCCGGCGACGGTGACCAAATCTGGCGCCGGCGGCGCATGGCCGGGCAGCCAGCCCAGCGGCGTGTCCTCGATGGCGCAGCGCATGGGTTTGCGCCGGGCGCGTCGCAGTCTCACCAGCCGCGCCACGGCGCGGCGGTGCGCCCGGAGCGCCACGCCGCGCCACCGCCCGGCCGCGCGCGCCGCTCGCGAGGCGCGCGTCGTCAGCTGCGTGACGCGCTCCTCGAGCAGCAACGTGTACTCGCGTTGGCGCGTCCGGCTGAGCCAGCCGCTCTGGGCGTTGCGGCCCTTGCGCGTGTCGGCCAAAGGTCGTGGGTTCGCGGCGAGCAACTCGGCGGCGCGCGCCGTCGCGCGCACCCACAGGTCGGCAAAGCGGCCCGGCATGAGGCCGCCCGGGGGCGGCAGCGGGTGCGCGCCTGCTGCCACCCCCTCGTCATCGGTACTGCTGCCGGCCGGACTGCGCTGATCGCGACCGCGGCCGCCGCGGGGCTCCTTGCCCATGTGAGCGGTCTTATGAATTTTTTTCCTTCGCCCCGTCGGAGACGCGTTGCGACCCACGCAGGGCGCCACCGCCGAGGCAACTGCTTGCACCCCAAAAAAGAGGCACTTGGCGGTGGAAAAAAAGCCGCGGGCGCCCGCCCGTTGGGAGGTTTAGTCGCGTTTGGAGCCCTCGTCAATGCACATGCGCGCGCAGCAGCTGCTGCTGCCGGCAAGCGGCGGGTAGTATTGGGCCTTGTTGAGGTACGCGGCGAGCCCCGTGGCGTCGCGGGACGTGTCAAAGTTCCAGGGAGAGCCGGTCGTGGGCATCAGCGCCGCGGTGCCACCGCCGGCGGGCGGCGGCGGCAC
>DAIDIF010000060.1 GCA_027451805.1 Acidobacteriota bacterium | reverse complement strand
GCGCCTCGGTCGTGGCAGCGGGCGGGTGCCCTGCTCGGGATCGCCGGGGGCGGTGGTGCGAGAGGGGGGACTCGAACCCCCAACCTCTTTCGAGGACCAGATCCTAAGTCTGGCGCGTCTGCCAGTTCCGCCACTCTCGCGCCCGTAGGCGAATTATGGCATGGGGGCAGGGCGGCGGACGGGGAGCCGGCGGGCGGTAAGCTGAAGCATGGCGATGGGCGGGTTTCATGGTGGGATGGGGATGGGAATGGGCGCCGGGCCGGGTGGCGGGAGCGCGCGCGCGGGCGGGAAGCTGGACAAGAGCTGGCGCGAAGTGTGGCCGCATGCCTGGGAGCTGCTGAAGCCGCGCTGGGGGATGCTGGCGTACGGCTTTGGGCTGATGCTGGTGAACCGCGTCTGCGGGCTGGTGCTGCCGACCTCGAGCAAGTACCTGATCGACAACGTCATCGGACATAAGCAGGTGAACCTGCTGCTGCCGATTTTGGGGATCGTGCTGGCGGCGACGGCGGTGCAAGGGCTGACCACGTACGGGCTGGCGCAGAGCCTGTCGAAGGAGGCGCAGCGGCTGATCAACGAGCTGCGCCGGCGGGTGCAGGCGCACCTGGCGCGGCTGCCGGTGAGCTTTTACGATAAGAGCAACACCGGGGCGTTGGTGTCGCGGGTGATGAGCGACGTCGAGGGGGTGCGCAACCTGCTGGGCACCGGGCTGGTGCAGTTCGCCGGCAGCATCGTCACCGCGCTGATCGCATTGGGGCTGCTGTGGCGGATCAGCCCGGCGATGACGGTGGTGGCGGTGGGGTTCGTGGCGGCGTTCAGCTGGACCATCCGGCACTCGTTCGGCGTGCTGCGGCCGATCTTCCGCGAGCGGCGCATGCTCAACGCCGAGGTCACGGGGCGGCTGACGGAGTCCATCGCGGGGGTGCGGGTGGTGAAGGGCTACCACGCCGAGGAGCGCGAGGCGGCGGTGTTTCGCGGCGGACTGGACAAGCTGCTGCAGAACGTGTTCCGGACGCTGAATGCCGCGGCGGCGATGGATTTGTCGTCGCGGGTACTGGTGGGGGTGGTGGGCGCGCTGGTGTGGTACATGGGGGTGACGCGGGTGCTGAGCGGGGCGATCACGCTGGGCGACCTGGTGGTGTTCAACCTGTACCTGGGGCTGCTGGTGGCGCCGGTGACGCAGATCGTCGGGATCGGGACGCAGCTCTCGGAGGCGATGGCGGGACTGGAGCGGACGTACGAACTGCTGCATATGACGCCGGAGACGGAGGATGCGCGGCGGCAGCGGCACATCGGGCGGGTGCGGGGCGAAGTGGCGTTCGACAGCGTCTCGTTCGCCTATGACGAGCGGCAGGAGGTGCTGCACGGGATCAGCTTCCGCGCCGCGCCGGGGACGATGACGGCGCTGGTGGGGCCGTCGGGGGCGGGCAAGAGCACGGTGATCGGACTGCTGGCAGCGTTCTATACGCCGACGGCGGGGGTGGTGCGGGTGGACGGGGTGGATCTGGCGGAGGTGCGGCTGGAGGATTACCGCAACCAGTTGGGGGTGGTGCTGCAGGAGACGTTCCTGTTCGACGGCAGCGTGCGCGACAACGTGCTGTTTTCGCGGCCGCAGGCGAGCGAGGCGGAGGTTCAGCGGGCGTGCGCGATTGCGCACGTGGACGAGTTCGCCGGGCGCTTCCCCAAGGGCTACGACACGGTGGTGGGCGAGCGCGGGGTCAAGCTCTCGGGCGGGCAGCGGCAGCGGATATCGATTGCGCGCGCGATCCTGGCGGACCCGGCGATCCTGATTCTGGACGAAGCCACCAGCAGCCTGGACTCGGAGTCGGAGGCGCTGATCCAGGAGGGGCTGCAATATTTGCTGCGCGGGCGGACGACGTTCGTGATCGCGCACCGGCTGTCGACGATTCGGGCGGCGGATCAGATTCTGGTGCTGGAGGCCGGGCGCGTAGTGGAGTGCGGCACCCACGGCGAGCTGCTGGCGCGGGAAGGCCGCTACTTTGAGCTATATACGCGGCAGCAGGGATTGGAGCGGAACCGTTTTCTGGCGCCGGGCGAAGGCGAGGCGGAGCCGGAGACGGAAAAGGTGCGCGTGGCGGGCGGCGGCGGGGAAGAGATGCCGAATCCCGAGCTTTACTAGTCCGGCGCTGCGCTACACTTGTAGCAACGCTGTTCTTCGAGGTTGTTGTTGCGCATTCCCGCCGCCGTACTACTCGCATCCGCAGCCGTGCTGGCGCAAGCCCCGTCGCCGGCGCCGGTCTCCACGCTGGTGCTGCCGAAGGGCACGCGACTGGAGATGGAGCTGGCGCAGCGGACGGCGCTGCACAACGTGGGGCAGACGATCATCGCCAAGCTGACCGCGCCGGTGTATGCCGACAACCGGCTAGCGCTGCCGGTGGGCACCGAAGTTGAAGGCACGGTGGCGAAGATCCACGGAGCCAAGCTGCTGACGCGGGTGCAGGACGGCATGGGCGGGGACTTCAGTCCGGCGCCGAAGGTGGACATCCGGTTCAGCAAGGTGGAGTTGGCGGACGGCGGCTGGAAGGCGATCTCGACCCAGGCGGCGCCGGAGGGTCCGCCGCTGCACATGGTGAGTTCGGCGCCGCCGAAGACGGGCAAGGTGGCGGGGCTGGAGCGGCGACTGAGCGCGGCGTATCACCAGCAGGAGGACGCGTTCGAGAACCTGCTGAAGGAACAGACCAAGTGGCAGACGCTGAAGTCGGAGGCGGTGGCGAGCCTGCCCTACCGGCCGGCGGCGATCGCGGCGGGCTCGGCGTATTCGGTGAAGCTGACGGCGCCGACGGTGGTGACGAGCAGCGATCCGGGGCCGGCGGCGACGGCGCCGCTGCCCAAGACGCTGCCGGCGGGGTTGGTGCTGTACGCGCGGCTGCAGAGCCAGCTCAGCTCGCAGACGACGCGCTGGGGCGCGCCGGTGATTGCGGCGATTCAGCGGCCGGTGCTGGACAAGGACGGGCGGCTGCTGATCCCGCAGGGCTCGACGCTGAAGGGCAAGGTGGTGGAGGTGCATCCGGCGAAACGCTGGGGCAAGGCGGGGGTGCTGCGCTTCGTCTTCACCGGGCTGGAGCTGCCCCGGGGCGCCGAGCGCAGCGTGAACACGCAGTTGCAGGCGGCGGCCACCAGCCAACCGATGGTGATGAACAGCGAAGGCGGGGTGAAGGCCACGCCGCCGGGCGGGAAGAACGCCGAGGTGGCGCTGGCGGTGACGGCGCTGGCGACGGTGAAAGGCGACGCCGACAACGCCTGGACGATGAACGCGGGCAGCGGCACGCACCTGCGGATTTGGGGCACGGCGATGGCGGTGCTGCTGGCGCGGGCACGGCCGCTGGCGCTGGGGCTGGGGTTTGTGGGCTCGGGGCGGACGATTTACCGGCGCTGGATCGGGCCCGGGCCGGCGATCGTGTTTCCGGCGCACACCGAGCTGATCATCCGCATTACGCCGACGGAACCGCACGGGCCGGCGCTCAAGCGTTAGCGCGGGGTGGCGCCGAGTGGCTCGGCCACCTCTCTATTGACTGGCGCGGGACCCCGCGCGGCTTCGCCGCGCGACCCGCTTACGCTCGGCCGGCCGGGGGCCCCGGGGCGCCCCGGCCAGCCGGGGCCGCGCCTCGTTGCTTGCCGGGGGCGGGCCGCCCTTCGGAGTTTCGCGGCC
>DAIDIF010000059.1 GCA_027451805.1 Acidobacteriota bacterium | reverse complement strand
GACGAGTACAGCGGCTTGCGGGGCGGCTGCGGGGGGAGTAGGCTTGCGGGCATGAACTCTGCTCGTTTGCTGATGGTGGCGGCGCTGGCGGGCTGCGTGGCGGCGCAGGCGCCAGGCGGCTTCACGCTGCGCCAGGTGATGGACTCGCCGTTTCCCAGCTCGCTCACGGCGGCCAGCCAGGGCGAGCACATCGCCTGGGTTCAAGATTTGCGCGGGGTGCGCAACGTCATGGTGGCGGACGGGCCGGACTTCGCGCCACGGCAGGTGACGCATTACACGCTCGACGACGGCCAGCCGATCGCGGCGGTGCAGATCAGCCCGGACGGGCACACCGTGGTCTACGCGCGGGGCAACTCGCAGAACGTGCTGGGCGACACCGCCGACCCGGACAGCAGCGTGCTCAAGCCGGAGCAGGACGTCTGGAGCGTGCGCGACGGGGGCGCGCCACGGCTGCTGGGCGAGATGGGGTGCAATCGCGAGGATTGCGAAGACATCGCCATGTCGCCCAACGGGCAGTGGGTGGCGTGGCCGGCGCGCAACCTGATCTGGATCGCGCCCACGTCGGGGGTGGAACCGGCGCGACCGATGTTCTGGGCGCAGGGCAACAACGTGCAGCCGCAGTGGTCGCCCGACGGCAAACGGCTCGCGTTCGTAAGCCTGCGGGTGGACCACTCGCTGATCGGCATCTACGATCTGGGCGGCAACTACCTGCATTACATCTCGCCGTCGGTAGACCGCGATTCCTACCCGCGCTGGTCGCCGAGCGGGCGCCACCTGGCGTTCGTGCGGCAGCAGCACATTTTGCCCAACGCGCCGCCGCCGGACGGGCCGGAGCAGGCGTTTCTGGAGCCGGGGGCGGAGCATCCGGCGGAGGTGAAGATTCCGCACTGGGAGATCTGGTGGGCGAATACCCGCACCTACACAGCGCATCCCATCTGGGAGAGCGGCACGCGGCCGGACGACATGCTGTATTCCACGCCGTTCGGCGACTCCTTCCACGTGGGCGCCGACCATCTGGTGCTGTTCAGCTCGGAGGCGGACGGGTGGAACCATCTCTACTCGGTGCCGGACGTCGTCGCGGATGGACGGCCGAATACGGCCACGCTGCTGACGCCGGGGCAGTTCGAAACCAAATATTGCCTGCTCACGCCCGACGGGCGGGAGGCGGTGTACTCCTCCAACCAGGACGACATCGACCGAATGCACTTGTGGCGGGTGCCGCTGGATGGCAGCCGGAAGCCGCAGGCCATCACGCGCGGCGACACGATTGAGTTCAACGTGGTGATGACGGCGGACGGGAAACGGCTGATCACGCTGGGCTCCAGCGCGACCACCCCGCTCATGCCCTACCGGATCGCGGCCAGCGGGCACCGCACCATGCTGGGCAGGCTCCCAGCGGATTTTCCGGAAGCCAAGCTGGTGACGCCGAGGCAGGTGATCTTCCCCAGCAGCGACAATCTGCAGATTCACGGCCAGCTGTTCGAGCCGCGCAACGCCGGGCCGGGACCGCGAGCGACGGTGGTATTCGTGCACGGGGGGTCGCGCCGGCAGATGATGCTGGGCTTTTACAACCTCGATTATTACCACTACGCGTATGCGGAGAACGAGTACCTGACCAGCCTGGGCTTCAACGTGCTGTCGGTGAACTACCGCTCGGGCATCGGCTATGGGCGGGCGTTCCGGATGGCGCCGCACACCGGACGCAACGGGGGCAAGGAGTACGACGACGTGGTGGCGGCGGCCCACTACCTGCGCACGCTGCCTGAAGTGGATCAGAAGCGCATCGGAATCTGGGGCGGGTCCTGGGGCGGCTATCTTGCCGGCATGGCGCTGTCGCACAACTCGAATCTGTTCGCCGCCGGGGTGGACTTCCACGGGGTGGAAGACTGGAGCACGATTTACGCCGGGGGCGGGCCGATCCGCGCGCCGCAGTTCCCCGGGCGCGGCGGGCGCGGCGGGCAGCCGGCGGGTCCGGGGCCGGGACAGCCGGGCAATTTGGCGTTCGATTCCTCGCCGGATGCCTACGTCGCCAACTGGCGCTCGCCGGTGCTGCTGATTCAGGGCGACGACGACCGCAACGTGGACTTCGACCAGATGATCACGCTGGTGGGGCATCTGCGGGCGCAGGGGGTGCCGTTCGAGCAGATGGTGATTCCGGACGAGATCCACGGCTTCCTGCGCTGGATCAGCTGGATCCGGTCGTACCAGGCGACGGCCGACTTTCTCCACCGCGTGCTGCAGGAAGGGCAGAAGATCGGGAAAAATAATTAAGCTGCACGGCCGCGCCGGGGTGATTAATGCGGCAGGGCGTCGATTGTGGCGGCGAGGATGAAGTCGTTCTCGCTCAGGCCGCCAATGGAGTGGGTATAGGTGCCGATCACGACGCGGCCCCAGGCGAGCGCGATATCGGGATGATGCTGCTCGCGCTCGGCAACCTCGCCGACGCGGTTGACGAAAGCGAGCGCGGAGGCGAAGTCGGGGAAGCGGAACTCGCGCTTCAGTTCACGGCCTTCGATGCGCCAGTGTGGCAGCGCCGCGGTTAGCGCGGCGAGCGCCTCGCCGGCGAGCGGCGGAGTGCCGGGCGGAAGCGGAGCGCAATGGCGATGAGTGAGCGGCTCTGGCATCACAAACTCCCTGGCTTCACGATACACCGATAACCCGGCGCCAAACCCTGGCATCCCAAATAGCGACCGGACAGGAAATCAGCAGAAAGCCCGAAGCGCCGCGGCAAGGCAACGGCTTAGCAGCGGCGCCGACACGCCACTTCTTCCTCGGGCTGATGCGCAAACGCTCGAACTCTGGAGGAATATGATGGCAAAGAAAACTACGCCTTGGGCTTATCTCACCCTGTTACTGGCAGCGTTGGTCGGCCTGGCGATGACGCCACTGGCCAGCGCGCAGGACCAGAGCCAGTCGGCCACGCAGAATCAACAGAACAAGGTCACCGCAACCGGGTGCCTGCAGCAGGCAGCCTCGGGTAGCGGCTACCAGCTCACCGATTCGGCGACGATGAAAACTTACGATCTCACCGCCAGCAACGGCGTGGATCTGTCTTCGGAAGTTGGCCATACGGTCACGGTGGAGGGCACGGCGGCTGCGCCGTCCGCTCCGACTCAGGAACCGGGCGCCAACCCGGCCGGCGCTGCTCAGCAAAATGAGCAGTTGACGGTCACGAAGATGAAGAAAGTGAGCGACACCTGCCAAGGCGGCGGCGGGCACTGAGCCGCAACACCGGCGAAGTCGCGCGGGCGGCCGAAAGGCCGCCCGCTCCTTTTTGCGGCGTGTTATTCCGGCACCGGCACGGTGTCGCGAATCTCTTCCAGGATGTGCTCGGCGTGCTCGGAGCGGCGCTCGCCGTGGCGCGCCGTGGCAACCACGCGGTGGGCGCAGACGGCGACCAGCAGGCGCTTGACGTCGTAGGGAACGCAGTAGGCGCGGCCCTCCAGCAACGCCCAGGCTTGGGCGGCGCGATGCAGCATGGTGAGGCCGCGCGGGCTGACGCCGAGTTCGAGCCCGGTGTGGCGGCGCGTCGCCTCGACCAGCGCGAGTTCGTAATCCAGCACCGAATCCTCCACCTGCACCGCGCGCGCGCCGGCCTGCGCCTGGGCGACGTCGGCGAGGGTGAGCAGGGGCGCGAGCTGCTCGAGCGCGGGCAGGCCGGCTTCGCCGCGCACAATGGCGCGCTCGTCGGCGGGGCTGGGATAGCCCATGCGGATGCGGAGCAGGAAGCGGTCGAGCTGCGACTCGGGCAGGGGATAGGTGCCGTGATGCTCGGAGGGGTTCTGGGTGGCGATCACCCAGAAGGGCTGCGGCAGGGGAAAAGTCTGGCTGTCCACCGTCACCTGGCGCTCGTTCATCGCTTCGAGTAGCGCCGACTGGGTCTTCGGGGTGGTGCGGTTGATCTCATCCGCGAGCAGGACGTTGGTGAACACCGGCCCGGGATTGAACTCAAAGCGCTCCAGCGCCTGGTTGTAGATGCTGACCCCGATGACATCGCTGGGCAGCAGGTCACTGGTGAACTGGATGCGGCGGAAGCGGCAGTCCAGCACGCGCGCCAAGGCCTGCGCCAGGGTGGTTTTGCCCACCCCGGGAACGTCTTCGATCAGCAGATGGCCTTCGGCGAGAATCGCCACCAGCGCCATGCGCACCGCAGCGCTGTTGCTGCGCACCACCTGCCGCAGGGCTGCTTCCACGCGGGCCAATTGCACGGTGGCGGGGGCTTCGGTTTCCAGGCCCAAATCCTTCATTGCCTCGGCGGCGGGCGATGAGTTTGATTATACGCGGGGGACGGGCTTTACTTGCACGCGGGGACGGGCTTTACTTGAACGCGGGGCCGGTCGTGGCTGCGCCACGACACCCGCTGCTTTCTACGGGCGGGGCTCCGCGGGGGCCCCTTCGCCCCGCTCCGCCTCGCCCTCGAGAGTGGCCTTACTTGAACGCGGGGCCGGGCTTTA
>DAIDIF010000058.1 GCA_027451805.1 Acidobacteriota bacterium | reverse complement strand
CGGTTCGCCCGGGCACGCCGGCGACCGCGACGAACTGCTGCCGGCGCTCGACCTGTCCTACGGGGAGCAAGGGCTGGACCTGCGCGCGTTCGGCGCGGAGGGCATTGCCACGATCAACCCGCTGTGGCTGCTCAAGAGCCTGGCCAACCTGGTGCTCTACTTCGTCAGCCTGCGGCTGGGAGCGCAGGGCGCCAACGCCAACATTTGCATGAGCGGCGCCGGCGGCGCGATCGCGGTGGGAGAGGCCTTTCACGCGGTGCGCAACGGGCGGGCGGACATCGCGGTGGCGGGCGGGTACGAATCGCTGCTGGATGAGGAACGGCTGGAGAGCTTCGAGCCCAGCGGGTTGCTCTACCTGGGCGACGGCGCTCCGGAGACGGCCAGTCGGCCGTTCGACCGCGACCGGGCGGGGTTTGTCGCGGCCGAGGGCGGCGCCTTCGTGGTGCTGGAGGAGGCGGAGCGGGCGCGGCGGCGCGGCGCGCGCATCTACGGCGCGGTGCGCGGCTACGGCAGCGCCAGCTCGGGGCTGCCGGGGCGGCCCAACGACAGCCCGGAGGCGTTCCGTGGCGCGATGGAAGCGGCGCTGGCGGACGCCCGCCTGGACGCCTGGGACGTGGAGGCGATCTTCGCCCAGGGGCTGGCGACGACCGAGTCGGATCACGCCGAAGCGCAGGCGCTCAAGCAACTGCTCACCGCGCGCTCGGCCTACACGCCGATCACGGCGGTGAAGTCCATGACCGGCAATCTGCTGGCGGGCTCCGGCCCGCTGGAGCTGATCGCGGCGCTGGGCGCGCTCGCGGGGACGGAGGCGGCGATGCCGCCGATCGCCAATTGCGAGCACCCCGACCCGGATTTGGGACTGGATTACGTGCGCGGCAGCGCCCGCGGCGGCAACTTCGGGCACATTCTGCTCAACGCGGGCGGCCTGGGCGGCACCGTGGCGTCGCTGCTGGTGGAACGATTCCCGGGCTGAGGGCGATGCGGCTTGCTTCCCAAGCGGTGCTCGTGACCGGCGCCAGCCGCGGCATCGGGCGCGCGATCGCGCTGCGCTTGGCGCAGGAAGGGGCGCGGGTGGCGATCAACTACCACGCCCACGCCGCCGCGGCGGAGGAGCTGGCGGAGCAGATCCGCGCCGGCGGCGGCGAGGCGGTGGCGCTGGGCGGCGATGTCGCCGACGCGGCCGAGGCGCTGGCGCTGGTGTCGGCGGCGCACCAAACCTTCGGACGGCTGGACGGGCTGGTCAACAACGCCGGGATCGTGCGCGACAACCTGCTGCTGGGCATGGAAACGGCGGAGTGGGACGCGGTGCTGGCCACCAACCTGAGCGGCATGTTCCACTGCTGCCAGGCGGCGGCGAAGATCATGGTGCGGCAGCGCAGCGGGCGCATCGTCAACCTCTCCTCGGCCGCGGGCGAACGGCCCAACCGCGGGCAGGTCAACTACGCCGCCGCCAAGGGCGGCGTGAACGCGCTGACGCGGGCCCTGGCGCAGGAGCTGGCGCCCCGCCAGATCACGGTGAACGCCGTCGCCCCCGGCATGATCGAGACGGAGATGAGCGCCCGGGTGCGGGAGTTGGCGGGCGAGCAGATCCTGGCCGCGATCGCGCTGCGGCGCTACGGCAAACCGGAGGAGGTGGCGGCGGCGGTGGCGTTTTTGCTCTCCCCCGACGCGGCGTACATCACCGGCCAGATTCTCAACGTGGACGGGGGACTGCGGGCGTGAGCGACGCCGCGGAGCGGCCGCGGCGGGTCGCGGTCACCGGAGTCAGCGCGCTATCGCCGGGGGGCGCGGGCGTGGCAGGCTATCGCGCCTGGCTGGCGCGCCCGGCGGGCGAGCGCGCGGGAGGCGCGGCGGCGGCTGGCGTCGACGCGGCCCAGGTGATCGGCAACCCCAAGCGGCTGCGCAGCATGCACCGGACCTTCCAGTTGGGGGTTGCGGCGACGACCCTGGCGCTGCAGGCGGCGGGCTTGCGGCCGCCCGACGGGCTGGCGCAGGCGGGCATCGCGCCGGATCGCGCCGGACTGGCGGCCGCGCTGCCCGACGTGTCGCCGTTCACCGACGACCTGCTGCAGGCCGCGGCGGCGGCGCTGCCCGCCGGGGGAACGGCGCTGCCGCTGGCGGCGTTTGCCGAATTGGCGCTGCACCAGTTGCACCCCTTCCGGCGGCTGGCGATGCTGGCCAACATGGCGGCGGCGCACAGCTCGCTGGTGCTGGGGCTGCAGGGGCCAAGTTTTACCTTCACCTCGGGCGGCTGCGCCGGGGCGCAGACGTTGCACGAAGCCTTCTGGACGGTGGCGGAGGGGCGCGCGGAAGTGATGGTCTGCCAGGCGGCGGAAGCGCCGGAGCAGTGCTGGCGCGTGCCCCCGGCGGACGAACGGGCGGGGGCGGTGGTGATCGAAGACTGGGATACGGCGCAGCGGCGGGGCGCGCCGATTCTGACCGAGTTGACCGCCGCACCCGCGGCGGCGCGGCTGCGCGGCGCCGCCGGGTCGCCGGCGGCGACCCTGCTGGGCGCGATTCTGGCGCGCGCGGCGGCGGCGCGGCCG
>DAIDIF010000057.1 GCA_027451805.1 Acidobacteriota bacterium | reverse complement strand
CCGATCCCCGTCAGCAGGTATTGGCGGCGCTCGAGGCCAGGGGCAAGGAGTCGCTGCACAGCATCGCGGCGGCGGCGGAGTGGCGCTGGGAGGGAGCCAAGCTGGAGCTGGCGTTCGCGCCCGAACACGCCGACCTGGCGGCGCTGGCGGCGCTGCCGGATACGCGCAAGGCGTTGGCGGCGGCTTGCCTGGCGGCGGTGGGGCGCAGCCCGGAGATCACGTTGGCGACCAGCGCAACAGCGGCCCCGGCCCCCCGGGATCCGGCCGCCAAGGGCGAGGCGCCAGACGCCGGCGATACCCCCGAGGCGCGGGCGCAACGGCATCCCCTGTTGCGGCTGCTGAAGGAGCAGGTTCCCGGACACGTGCTGGCAACGCGGCCGCTGGGATGAGGACACGCAATGGGATTTGACATGCAACAAATGCAGTCGCTGCTGGGCCAGGCGAAGCGCCAATATGAGGAGGTGCGCACCAAGATGGCGCGCGTGAGCGTGGAGGCCACCGCGGGCGCGGGCATGGTGTGGGTGAAGATGAGCGGCGACAAGCAGGTGCAGGAGGTCCGTTTGGATCCGGAGGTGGTGAAGTCGGAGCCGGAAATGCTGCCGGACCTGATCAAGGCGGCGGTGAACGAAGCCAGCCGGAGAGTGGACGAGCTGCTGCGGCAGGAATTGGGCTCGACGCTGGGCGGGTTCGGCGCGGGGCTGCCGGGACTGTTCTAAATGGACCTTGCGCCTCCGCTCACCCGGCTGATTGATGCGCTGCGCCGCCTGCCCGGCATCGGACAGAAGTCGGCGCAGCGGATCGCCTTTCACATCCTGCGCGCCGATAGCGCCGAGGCGGCCGAACTGGGCGCGGCGCTGGCCGGGGTGAAGGAGCAGTTGCGCTTCTGCTCGGTGTGCAACAACATCACCGAGCAGGATCCCTGCCATTACTGCAGCAATCCGCAACGTAACCCGGCGCTGGTGTGCGTGGTGGAGGAGCCGCACAACATCCTGGCGGTGGAAAAATCGCGGCAGTACGACGGCATGTACCACGTGCTGGGCGGGGCGATTGCGCCGCTGCAGGGGGTAGGGCCGGAGCAGTTGAAGATTCCCTCGCTGCTGGCGCGGCTGCGGGCGGAGAGTCCCGACGGGCAGCCGGTCGTGCGCGAGATCATCCTGGCGACCGATCCGAACGCTGAGGGCGAAGCCACCGCGCTCTACCTGGCGCGGCTGCTGAAGCCGCTGGGGGTGAAAGTGAGCCGCATCGGGATGGGAATCCCGGTGGGCAGCGAGATCGAGTACGCCGACGAGGTGACCATGACCAAGGCGCTGGAAGGGCGGCGGGAACTGTAATGCCGGAGACCGCAAAGCCCAAAGTGGGGTTCGTCAGCCTGGGATGCCCGAAGAACCTGGTGGACTCGGAAGTCATGATGGGTCTGCTGCAGCGCCAGGGATACGAGATCACCGCTGACGCGGAGGCGGCCGAGGTGCTGGTGGTGAACACCTGCGCCTTCATCGAGTCGGCGCAGCGGGAGTCGGTGGACACGATTCTGGAACTGGCGGAGCGGAAGAAGCACGGGCAGGCGAAGCGGCTGATCGTCGCCGGCTGCATGGTGGAGCGGTTCCGCGAGGAGATGGGGCGCGAGCTGCCGGAGGTGGACGCGCTGATCGGGACCAACGAGTTGCAGCAGATCGGGGCGGCGGTGAGCGGCGGCGCGGGCCTGCCGGCGGCCGGCGGCGTGCTGCCGGTTCTGCCCGGCGATTTTTTCGACCCACGGCCGAGCGCGCCCTACCTCTACGACGAGCTGACGCCGCGGCTGCGGGCGACGGCGGCGCACAGCGCCTACGTGAAGATCGCCGAGGGCTGCGACCACCCCTGCACGTTTTGCGTGATCCCGCAGTATCGCGGCGCGTTCCGCAGCCGGCGGCTGGCATCGGTGGAAGCGGAGGCGCGGCGCCTGGCGCAGGAGGGTGCGCGGGAGCTGGTGCTGATCGGGCAGGACACGACCTGTTACGGCGACGATCTCGGCCTTCGGAACGGGCTGGCGGGGCTGCTCGGGCGCCTGGCGGCGGTGGCGGAAGAGAGCGAAACCCTGCGCTGGATCCGGACGCTGTATTTCTATCCCAATCGCGTGAACCAGGCGCTGCTGGACACGGTCGCCGCGCATCCGGCGCTGTGCAAATACGTGGACATGCCGCTGCAGCACGCCAGCGCCGCGGTGCTGAAGCGGATGAAGCGCGGCGGCAGCGGCGCGGCGTTCCTGCGCCTGTTGGAGCGCATCCGCGCCACGGTGCCGGGCGTCGCGCTGCGCAGCACCTTCATCGTCGGCTTTCCGGGCGAGACCGAGGCCGAGTTCGAGGAGCTGCGGCAGTTCGTGGAGGCGGCGGAGCTGGACTGGCTGGGCGTATTCGGCTATTCGGACGAGAGCACCAACGCGGCGTCCAGGCTCGAAGCCAAGGTCGCACCGGCGGTGATCGCGCGGCGGCGGGATACGCTGATGCGGACACAGAAGGCGATTTCCCGGCGCAAACGGAAGCGGCAAGTCGGGGCGCGGCTGCCGATCCTGGTGGAAGGGCCGGCGGAAGAGAGCGAACTGCTGTGGCAGGGCCGGCTCGAGACGCAGGCGCCGGAGATCGACGGCAAGGTGCTGATCAATGACGCCGCCGAGCCGGATCGGCTGCGTGCCGGCACGTTCGCCACGGTGGAGATCACGGCAGCGCAGGATTACGATCTGATTGGGCGGCTGGTGTAGGAGCGCGAGGGCGGGATGAGCGAGAAGCAACGGCGCTGCCCGATCTGCGGGCGCGCGGTGGAATCGGGCGCGCCGGAATTTCCCTTCTGCAGCCCGCGCTGTCGCACGCGCGATCTGGCCAACTGGGCGAGCGGCATCTACCGCGTGCCGGTCAAGCCGGACCAGGACGAGGACGACGGCAGCTAGCTAGGCGAGCGAGTCCACCAGACGGTACATCTCGACCGCCAACTGGCGCACGCGGCGGTCGAGTTCCGGCGCAGCCGCGGCCCACCCGCGTTCGGCAACTGCGCGGGCATCGCGGGGCGCGGGGGCGTCAGGCGCGAGGATCAGATCCGGCTGGAGGCGGGGGGAAGCCATGCGCGCTTGCGGTGGAAGGCAAAACCCACGAGGGCGAGCAGGCCCGACGCCATCAAGACCCAGGTGCCGGGCTCGGGGACCGGCGTCAATGGGGTGAGCGTCAAGTCCTGCGAGAGCAGACCGCCAACCTTGCTGCCGGCTGCGTTCACAAATTCCGATTTCAGTGCGATGCCATCCACGCCGGTGGGCAGCGACGAGTCGTAAATCACCCACTGGAAAAGGAAGGGCGAAGACGCGCTGGAGCTGGTGTTGAGGTTGAAAGTACCGTCGCTGTTGGCGCTGGAACAGAAGAAGTTGCCCGTCCCGCTGCAGCCGTTGGCGTTGAGGCCGCCGACCGTGGTGGTCCAGCCGCCGACGCCGCCGGGCGCGGCGATCAAGTCGGCAGGGGTGGTGGCCAGGCCATTAGGGCCGACCGCGCCGGTGATCCCGGGGGCCACCGAAGCAAGGTAGGCAGAGGGGGCGGTATTCAAACCTGAGGCGTCCACCGTCAACTGGATGGTGTAGTCGTACGTGCCGACCTGAACTCCGGTCTGAAAATAGGACATCGTGTAGACGACGCCTTGGTAGGTGAGCGAGTCGGCCCGAGCTGCTTGGGGGGACGCAAGCGCCAGTGCGAGCACAGCGGCGGTGGCGGCAAGCGAGAGGGCCGTACAGTTCACTTTCATAGTTCAACCCTGTAAATCACCACGCAATCCGGATGCCATCTCCGGCTTCGGTGCGCGATTGAAAACACGCCGCTTGCATACGAACGTCCGGCGGTGATGCGCAAGCGGATGCGCACCACGGGAACCCGCTGGGCGCTGTACGGAATGCGCAAAAACCTGTAGGCTCGGCAGGAGGCATGACGGAGAGGACAATGCACCGACGGGAATTCATGGCTGGAGTCGCAGGAGCGGGGGCGGCGGGACTGGTGCTGCCCGGGGCGGCGGGCGCAACGGAGGCGAATCCGACCGCGGCGATGCCGGCCCCGATGGGCGAGTTTCCTGCCGGCCGGTACACGCCTTACGGGTACCTGGACAATCCGTTTCATACCTGGAATCTGCATCGCAGCGGGGTGCTGCGCTCGGTAGCGGCGATCGGGTTCGGCTTCTACTTCCCGGCCGGACCGGGCGGGTATTTCGACTACGCGGAAGAGGCGAAGTATGCCGGGCTGTTGCGGCTGGGGTTCGCGGTTAACGGGAAACTCTACTTCGACCGCGGCGACTTCGCGCCGGGGCAGCTCTACGCCAGCCATCACAGCCACCTGGTGTTCACCTACCGCTTTGCCGCGGACGGGTGCGAGATCGCGGCGACGTTCTACCAGGTGGGCGAGGACACGCTGACGGCGGAGGTCGAAGTGTCGAATCCAGGCGGCGCCGCGGCCAGCGTCGGGCTGCTGGCGGCGCACGAATATCACCTGGGCGCGGCGAAATGGTGGGGTCGGGACGGGATCGCGGGCCGGTATGAAGCCTCCGGCGACGCCGCGACGACGCGCGGGTTCGCGGCGGGCACGGCGTTCCGGCTGAGCCTGAGCCAGGCGTCCGCGCGGCATGCAATCAGCACGAACGGAGGCGCGCCGCGGGCGCTGCTGGCGGGCACGAGTGGCGACGGCGAGGCGGTGAGCTACTATCCCGCCCCGCTGTTTGCTGCCTTGGCGGGCGAGCTGGCGATCCCGGCGGGCGGACGAAAGACCGTGAGCGTCTGGCTGACGCGCGCCACGCACACGCGCGGGGCGGCGGCAGCGCAGCGCCAGGCCAAGGCGGCGGCGACGGCGGAGCTGCAGCGGAAACAGCTTCAGGATCGCGTGTTCTGGGGGCGGGCGGCGACGCTCGAAGGCGACTGGCCGGTGCATTGGCGGCGCGGTTGGGTCTACGACTTGGAGACGCTGCGCACGATGGTGCGGCGCCCGATCGGCGATTACCGCCATCCCTGGGATGCGATGCAGATCCAGGCGCCGCGCAACGTGCTGGCGGAGACCTCGATCGACATGTGGGCGCTGAGCTACGCCGATCCCGGCAACGCCACCGCGGTGATGCTGGGCCAGTTCCTGGACGCGCTCGATAGCAACGTGCCGTGCATGCGGGAAGACGGCGAGATGAACATGGTGGCGGCGGACGGCAGCGCGTGCGGCACCTCCATCGGATGGTGCTACCCGATCTTCTGCCTGCAGTCTGTGGCGCGGCGGATCGCGGGCGTGCCGTGGCTGCCGCAGCTCGCGGCCCAGGTGGCGCGCTTCGTGCGCTGGACGCTGGAGCACCGCACCGACAGCGCCGGCTACGTGGTGGGCAAATGCAGTTGGGAGACCGGCATGGACGCCTCCAGCCGGTTTCAGATCCAGCAGCCGACCGGAGCCGAGCTGATCGACTTCATCCGCATCGTCGAGCTGCAGGCGGCGACGGCGCACGCCTGCGGCGTGCTCGCGGATTGGAGCCGGCAGCTCCAGGACGCGGCGGGCGAGGCGAGTTGGCGCGACTTGGAGCGGCGCTACGCCGCCAAGACGCAGAGCCTGTGGAACGGGCGCGACTGGTTTCAGGATTTCGATACGCGGCGCAACGCGACCATCGTGCCGCCGCCGCCGAAGGACGGCCAACTGCGGCGGGAGGTCGGACAGGCGGCGCCGATCTTTTTGGGCGTGGCGACGCCGGCGCAGATGCGGGCCATGCTGCCCTGGCTGCGCCAGTACCGCGCGCATCCGGCGTATTACCTGGAGTGGGCGTCGCTGGTGCTGCCCTACCTGGAGTCGCTCTGGGTGGCGGGCGAGCGGCGGCTGGCAGGCGAGGTCACCGCCGACATCGCCGAGCGCATTTACCGCTCCACCGACCGGCGTGAACCGGGAACGCAGGGATTGGGATGGCCGGGGGTGAGCTGCGAGATGTGGGGCCTGCAGGGCGCGGTGGGCGGCGAGGGGTACGGCTGGGGGGCGACGCTGGTGGCGCATATCATCCGCAGCATCGCTGGATTCCGCGAGACCGGCGATCCGCTCACGCTGGAGCTGAGCCCGGCGATTCCCGAGCGGCTGATGCGGCCGGGCCAGCGCTACGCCATCGCCAACCTGCAGTATGGGGACGATTGGCTGCGGCTTAGCCACACAGTGCGGACGGACGGCAAGATCGACGTGGAAGGCGAATGGCGGGGGGGGACGCGCTGCGTCTCCTCGTCGCCGACGCCGCTGCGCCGCGCCGGGCAACGGTTCGCGGCAACGGTGGAGAACGGAAGCCGGTTGGTGGTACGGCTCCAGCGGTAGGCGGGCAGCCGCCTGCGCGCCCGCGGGTCCTGGCACGGCATGCTAGAGTGAGCCGGATGCGGCGACGAACCTTTCTGAAAGCAGCGGCGGCGGTTCCCGCCGGCAGCGAGATCGCCCGGGTCGGCAAGGCGATGGCGCGGCTGCGGGAAACCTCGCCCGGCTACACGCCGGCACGGATCGACAACGAATACTCCCGGCTCCTGCCGGGCGAACGCGAGGCGCTGGCCGAAGCGCCGCTCGGCGCGGGAGCGCGGGGGTGGCGCAAGCTGGCGACGCTCGACGACGGAACCTCGGTTTACGAAAAGCACGCCACGCATCGCGGCGTACTGGTGTACGTCAACGCATCGGGCGACGAGGTGGCGCGCATCCCCAAAGGCATCGGGCAACTGGCCAGCATCCGGCCGCGGCCGGTGAATCCGGACCCCGCGCGCGTACAACGCCCGGCCCGCTACACCGCCGGGCCGGATGCGGGCGGCGAGTACGTGCTGGGATCGAACGAAGACCCCTGCTATGAGAACGTTGCCGCCTTGGGCGCAGAGCTCATCGGCTGGACGCTGGTGGCGAACGAGCAGGCGGGGCCGCAGGGCTCGCTCTGGCTGGAGGCGGATGGGACGTCGCGGCAGTTCGGCGGCAATCCGCAGTCGCTCTGGGCGCCGGACATGACCGGACGGAAGTTCGACCCGCGGCGCTTGCTGCCGTCGGAATATCTCTACGACGCGGTGCCGGGATACAGCAAGCGCACGCTGTTGGGCGGCTGGTTGCCGGCGGCGGATATCGGGGTGTGGAATCCGCGCTACCAACTGGGCTACGAAGTGATGATGGTGCTGCCGGAGGGCGAGCAGGCGCAGCCGCTGGCGCGGGTGCGGGCGCTGCTGCCGGCGGAAACCAAGGGGCTGATTCCCGCCGGCGACAGCGGCGCGGGCGCGGCGGCGGTGGCGGCGGGCGAAGCCGACCGGTACTGGAACGGGGACGGAGCGGCCTTCTTCAGCGCACTGCTGGCGATCTGGCGGCGCTGGAGCGGGTTCTTCGCCAACGCGATGCAGGCCGACATTCCCGACCCCTGGCTGGCCGATGCGGCGCGCGCCGGGATCGTGATGACACGGTGCAGCTACCGCGGACTGGAGCCGACCTATCAGGTGGGCGAGGGCGCCTATACCAAGATCCCCGAACGCAGCCACGCGCTCTTTCCGGTGGCGCACTACGAATTCGTTTGGGCGCAGCAAGTCTGGGGTTTGGCGGCGGAAGCCGAGCCGTACTTCGAGCACTACTTGAAGCATTACATCCTCCCGGACGGCGACTTCACCTACAACACCCAGGATCAGGTCGAGGCGCCGCTGAACGCGGGTGTGTTTCTGGCCAACTCCGCACGGCACTTCGACTACACCGGCGACCGGGCGGCGCTGGAGCGGCGCCTGCCGGTGCTGCGGCGCATGATCGGGCTGGTGGAGGCGCGCCGGGCGTACACCCGGCAGCAATTCCCTGCCGGCGATGCGCGGCACGGGCTGATCTGGGGTTCGCCGGAAGCGGATAAAGGCGACCCGCGCAACAACACGCCGACCGCCCATCCCTACTATTTTCAGAACAGCGCCTGGATCTGGCGCGGCCTGCACGAACACGCGCGCTGCCTGGCGAAGGCGGGGCTGACGCAGGAGGCGGCAGCAGCCGGCCAGGCGGCGGCGGAGCTGCGGGGCGACATCGAGCGCAGCCTGAAGCTGACGCTGGGGCGGCGGAACACGGCCATGCGGGAGGCTGGGATCACGCCCTTCACGACCGGCGACGTAGCCCGCGATCCCAAACAACTGACCAGCTACGAGAACCACCGTTACATGATGGATTGGTGGACGTGCGAATGGGGCGATGCGGCGCTGGACGAGGGGCATTTCCGGCACCGGGCGCTGGCGGGCGAGCAAATGCTGGGGATGAATACCGACGGCGACTATCCGCGCACGTCCAACTTCATGGAGCACGGCACGCTGGCGGGGCGCATCCGGCAGGCCGATTACCGGCCGTTCCTGCTGGCGCTGTACGGCAACCTGTGCTTCGCCATGGACAGCGGTTCGCGCTACGCGCCCGAGGACGCGCTCCTGCCGGGCAACTATCCCGGCGAAGGGAGCCCGTATGCGTGGTCGGCGGTGGTGAACAGCACGCTGCAGCCGGCGATGGGGCTGCGCTGGCTGCTGTGCTGGGAGGACTGGAACCGGGACGAGGTGCACCTCCAGAAGGCGGCGTCCAAGCACTGGTTCGGCCGCGGGCAGCGGATCGCGGTGGAACGCTGCCCGACGCGCTTCGGGCGGCTGGACTGGACCACGGAGGCGGAAAGCGACACGCGCTGGCGGGTGCGGATTCGGGCAACGCCGGGGTGGGCGGCCGCGGTAGTGGTCCACGTGCACCCGCCGCGGGGAGCGGCCCTGGCGCACCGCCTCCCGGCGGCGGCGCTGGCCTCGGGCCGGGAGCTGGAGTTCACGCTACCATAGGGCATGGGGCGTGGCGTGGCGGCAGCGGGACTGCTGGTGATGCTGGTCTCGCTCTGCGCGGCGCAGCGCATCTACGAGCCTCCGGCCCCCGGGCCGGATCGCAGCCAGGCGGCGCATCCGGCGCCCGCACGCCGGACGGCGCCGCCGGCGGTGCAGAAGCCGCAATTGCCGCCCCTGGCCCCGCCGCCCACGCCCGACCCGCTGGTGGCGGTGCACGATCTGCGCGTGGGCACGTTTTACTACAACCGCGGCGCTTACGTGGGCGCGCTGGCGCGGTTTGAAGACGCGATTTACAACGATCCGCACTCGGCCGAGGCATACTGCCGCGCCGGCGACACGGAGCGGAAGCTCAAGCACGCCCTGCCCGCCAAGGTAGACTGGCAGCACTGCCTGCAGGCGGCGGAGAGTGGCAAGTGGGCCAAGCACGCGCGCCGGGCGCTGGCCAAGCTGGCCAGGTCGCGCACGGGCCGCTGAGCGATGCGCTGGGAACTGCTGACAACGCTGTGGCCCTACCTGCGGCGGTATCGCGGGCGGCTGGCGCTCGGGCTGGGGATCCTGCTGCTGAACACCGCGGTGTTGGTGTCCATCCCCTACATCATTGACCTGGCGATCAACGACCTGGGCGGAGGGATCAGCGGGGCGAAGCTGCTGAAGTACTGCGCGCTGCTGATGGCGGCGGTGTCGGCGCGGGCGGTGCTGAATTACCTGCAGCGGCTGATCTTGATCACGGTTTCGCGCCGGCTCGAGTTCGACCTGCGCAACGACCTGCTGGCCAAGCTGGAGACGATGTCGGGCGGATTCTTCCAGCAGTACCGCACCGGCGATCTGATGGCGCGCTCGGTGAATGACCTGTCGGCGGTGCGGAACATGCTGGGGCCGGGGATCATGTACTCGGCGCAGGCGGTGGTGCTGTTCGCCTATGTGCTCGCCATCCTGTGGCGCCTGGACCCGCGGCTGACGCTGATCGCGTTCGTGCCGGCGCCGATCGTGACGCTGGCGGTGCAGTGGTTCGGCAAACGCATCCACGAGCGTTTCGAGCGCATTCAAAGCATGTTCAGCAGCCTGGCGACGCGGGTGGAGGAGAACCTGAGCGGATTGCGGCTGGTGCGGGCCTATGCGCGCGAGGCCCAGGAAGAGGCGAAGTTCGAGCGGCTGAACCGGGAGTACGTGCAGCGCAACCTGCGGCTGGTGCTGCTGTCGGGCGCCTTCCAGCCGCTGCTGCAGTTCCTGCTGGGCGTGGCCTACGTGCTGGTGCTGTGGTTCGGCGGGCGGGCGGTGCTGGAGCACCGCATCACGCTGGGCGGCTACGCCGCCTTCAACCTGTACATGGCGCAGATGGCGTTTCCCATGATCGCCATGGGCTATGTGATCAACCTGGTGCAGCGCGGCGCCGCCTCCTGGGCGCGGCTGCAGGAGCTGTTGCAGCAGACGCCGCAGATCGCCGACGGTCCGGCGACCGACCCCAGCGTCACCGCCCTGGCGGGCGAGATCGAGTTCCGCCATCTGAATTTCGACTACGACGGGATCGCGGTGCTGCGCGACCTGAACCTGCACATCCCGGCGGGCCGGACCCTGGCGCTGGTGGGGCCGACGGGGGCGGGCAAGAGCACGCTGGTGGGGCTGATCCCGCGGCTGCTGGAGGCGGCCCCGGGGATGGTGCTGGTGGACGGGCGGCCGATCCGGGAAATTCCGCTGGACGTGCTGCGGCAGAACATCGGCTGGGTGCCGCAGGAAACGTTCCTGTTCAGCGACACGCTTGGCGCCAACATCGCCTTTGGCCGGCCGGAGGCGGACGAGGCGGAGGTGCGCGAGCCGGCCGAGCGCGCCGGGCTGAGCCTGGACGTGGCCGACTTTCCCGAAGGCTACGCCACGCGCGTGGGCGAGCGCGGACTGACGCTGTCGGGCGGGCAGAAGCAGCGCACCGCGCTGGCCCGGGCGCTGCTGCGCAACCCGCGCATCCTGATTCTGGACGATGCGCTGGCGAGTGTGGACACGCTGACCGAGGAGCGCATTCTCGAGGGGCTGGAACAGGCGCGGCGGGGCCGCACCACGCTGCTCATCAGCCACCGCATCTCGACCGTCCGCAGCGCCGACCAGATCGCGGTGCTGCAGGATGGCCACATCACCGAGGCCGGCACGCACGCGGAGCTGATCGGGCGGGGCGGCACCTACGCCGCGCTCTACGAGAAACAACTGCTGGAGGAGGAACTGGCGCAGGTCGAGTAGGCCACGCCAGCGGAGATGCCGCAGGAAGAGGAAAGCCTAGGCAAAGCGGTCGACGGGCGGCTGGTACGGCGCCTGCTGGGCTACCTGCGCCCCTACCGCTGGACGGTGGTGGCGGCGACGGTGGCGGCGGCGCTGCAATCGGCGACGCAGGTGGTGGGCCCCTATCTCAACAAGGTGGTGATCGACCGCTATCTCTTCCCCACCCCGGCGGGGCGCGGCAGCCTGCTGGCGGGGATCTTGCCCCACAACGCCCTGCGCGGGGTGACCGAGCTGGGCGTCATTTACTTGTCGGTGCTGGTGGTGGGGTTCGTGCTCGACTTCGGCCAGACCTACGCCATGCAGTGGGTGGGCCAGTACACAATGTACGACCTGCGGCGGGAGGTGTTCCATCACCTGCAGCGGCTGCCGATCTCCTTCTTCGACCGCAACCCGGCGGGACGGCTGGTGACCCGGGTGACCAACGACGTGGAGACGCTGAACGACACCATCTCCACCGCGCTGGTGGCGCTGTTCGACGACATGTTCGTGCTGGTGATGATCATCGCGATCATGATCCGCTTCAACTGGCGGCTGTCGCTGATCACGCTGGGGGTGGTGCCGCTGATCTTCCTGGCGACCCACTTTTTCCGTACGGCGGTGCGGGAGAGCTACCGCCGCATCCGGATCTACGTCGCCCAGATCAACGTGTTCCTGCAGGAGCACATCACCGGCATGGCGGTGGTGCAGGCGTTCAACCGCGAGCGGCGGGCGCTGGCGGAGTTCCATGACATCAACCGCGAGCACCTGCACGCCTGGATCAGCGCGGTCTTCGCCTATGCGGTCTATTACCCGGCGGTGGAGTTCCTGAGCATCCTGGCGGTGACGCTGATCCTGTGGTTCGGCGGGCTGCGGGTGATGCATGGCGAGTTGACGATCGGCATCGTCTTCGCCTTCATCCAGTACGCGCAGCGGTTCTTCCGGCCCATCCAGGACCTGAGCGACAAGTACAACACGCTGCAGTCGGCGATGGCGAGTTCGGAACGGATCTTCAGGCTGCTGGACACGCCGGTGGACGCGACCGCGGCGCCCGAGGGTGCGGCGGAAGCGGGCGCGGCCCCGGCGGCGGCGCCGGGGCGGATCGAGTTCGACCACGTCTGGTTCGCCTATAAAGGCGAGGACTGGATTTTGCGCGACGTGAGTTTTGCGGCGGAGCCGGGCGAGAGCGTCGCGATCGTGGGCCACACCGGCGCGGGCAAGACGACCATGATCAGCCTGCTGCTGCGCTTCTACGACGTGCAGAAGGGGCGCATCCTGCTGGACGGCGTGGATTTGCGCGCCTGGGACGTGCATGCGCTCCGCCGCCGTTTCGGCATCGTGCTGCAGGACCCGTACCTCTCCACCGGCACCATCGCCGACAACGTGCGCATGGACGACGACCGCATGCCGGCGGAGGTGGTGCGCGAAGCGGAGCGGCAGGCCAACCTGACGGATTTTCTGGCCACGCTGCCGCTGGGCGACGCCACGCCGCTGCGCGAGCGCGGCAGCGGACTGTCAACCGGGCAGAAACAGTTGGTGAACTTCGCCCGGGCGCTGGCGGCACGGCCCTCCATCCTGATTCTGGACGAAGCCACGGCGAGCGTGGATACGGACACGGAGCTGAAGATCCGCGAGGCGCTGGAGCGGATGCTGGCCGGACGGACCAGCATCCTGATCGCGCACCGGCTGTCCACGGTGCAGCGCGCCGACCAGATTCTGGTGATGCACAAGGGCGTGCTGCGCGAGCGGGGCACGCATCAGGAGCTGCTGCGGCAACAGGGGATCTATTGGCGCCTGTACCGGCTGCAGTACAAAGATCAGGAAGCGCGGCCGGGCGGAGCGCGCAAACTGGAGGCGGTGCGCGAGCCGGCGCCGAGCTAGCGCGATGGCGGAACGCGAGTTGATCCCTTCGCCGCTGGTGCTGGCGGGCTTCATGGGCAGCGGCAAGACCACCGTGGGCCGGCTGCTGGCGCAGCGGCTGGGCTGGCGGTTCTGCGACCTGGACGAACGCATCGAGGCGGCGGCGGGCACGACCATCGCCGCCATCTTCGCGCAACGGGGCGAGGCCGCCTACCGCGGGCTGGAGCACCAGGAACTGGTGCAGGCGCTGGGCGCGGCGCGCACCCGGCGCACGGTGCTGGCGCTGGGCGGGGGCACGTTCGCGCAGCCGGCGAACCGGGAACCGATCCGCGCGGCGGGCGGAAGCACGGTGTTTCTGGAGGTGCCGATCGAGCTGCTGCTGCAGCGCTGCGCCGGCATCGCCAACCGGCCGCTGTTCCGCGATGCGCATAGTTTCCGGGCGCTGTACGAGCAGCGACTGCCCTTTTATCGGCAGGCGGCGTGGACGGTGGACGCGGCGGGGGAGCCGGCGGCGGTGGCCGAGCGGATTGTGGAGGCGGTCAGCCGCGGGCCGCGTGCGCCCGCCGGCGAACACTGACGCGCGCGCGCCGCGGCTCAGCGTCGGTGGGGCGAGGTGGAGCGGTGGACCAGGCGGGGAGAGCGCCGGGCCGGAGTGGAAGCGCACTCCTGGCCGTTGGCGTGGATGACCCCCTCGCGCAGCAGAACCTCGCGGATTCGCGGCCAGTTGTTCGGCACGGGCTCAGACTCGACCGCGGGCAGGGAGCGCACCCGCTGCGCGATCAGCTCGAAATCCTCCAGCAGCGCGGCGCAGGCGGAGCAGACGGCGAGATGGCGGCGCGCGGCGGACGGGAGTTGGGCGCGGGTGAGCGACTCGGCCAATTGGCGCTCGAACTGGCAGCAGGTGATGGTGGCGGTGGGCATCTCAGTGCTGCCCGACATGGAAACGGGAGGAGCGGCAGGGGACGTAATCATGGGGAGTTCCTTGGTGGACGCCTAGGGTCAAACCTCGCGAATCGCCTCAATCGCCACCTCGGCATCGGCACCGCCGGAACCAACGCGGCGGCCGGAACGCGCCAGTTGCAGCAGATCCCGCAGCTTCATGCGCGCCTTGTGCAACTGCGATTTGGAGTTGCCGATGGAACAGCTCATCATCGTGGCGATCTCGTTGTGTTCATAGCCTTCCATATCATGCAGGATGAAAATGGTGCGATAGCCGGGCGGCAGGCGCTCAATGGCACGTTCGAGATTGACGCGGTCAATGGAGCCGGCGAGGTTCTGGTCGCGGGCGCCGATCTCGCGCCGCGGCCCGTCCTCCTGGCTGGGCTCGGTGCACTCCTCCAGCGGGGTTTCCGGGAGGTTCTTGCGCCGCAGGTGCATGAGCACCACATTGACGGAAAGCCGGTGCAACCAGGTGGAGAAGGCGCTTTCGCCCCGGAAGGTGCCGATTTTGCGGAAGAGCTGCAGGAACGCCTCCTGCGCCAGATCTTCGGCTTCCGCGGTGTTGCCGGTCATGCGCAGGCAAAGCGAGTAGACCCGCCGTTTGTGGAGGTGGTAGAGGAACTCGAAGGCCTCGGCGCTTCCGCGCTTGGCTAAGGCAATGGCTTCCGCTTCGCTCCAGGACTCGGTGGCCGCTGCTTGTTGGTTCAGAATGATCACCTCCGCAATGGAAGATCAGCTACTCCCTTTGACGCGGGCATGAACAAGCCGGGTTGCCCCCAAAAGGGGCGGGGAATATCGCATGCTATGCTGAACTTGGGCAGTCCAACCATCCCCTGAATGGGGGACGCAGCCGGGCGGGCGAACGGCTCTCCGATTTATGAAAGCTGGCATTGTCGGTCTTCCCCAAGTGGGAAAGACCTCGTTGTTTCGTATGCTGACGCGCGCCGATGTCAATTTGGCGCGGCGGGAGGACCGGCTGGGCGTGGTGGAAGTGCCGGACGACCGACTCGACCGGCTGGCGGAGCTGTTCCACCCCCGCAAGCTGACGCACGCCACGCTGGAATTGGCCGAATTGGGCACGCTGACGCCGGAGTCGCTGCGCGATGGCAGCGGGATCGCGCAGTTGCGCACGGTGGACGCGCTGGTGGAGGTGCTGCGCGCCTTCGATGCGGAGGGGAACGACCCGGCGCGCGACGTGCGCAATCTCGAGTTTGACCTGATCGTGAGCGACTTGGGGCAGGTGGAGAAGCGGCGCGAGCGGGTGGCGAAGGACTTAAAGAAACAGCGTACGGCGGCGCTGCTGGAGGAAGCGGCCATTCTGGAGCGGATGCAGGGCCACCTGGAGGCGGAACAGCCGCTGCGGGCGCTGGCGCTGAGCGCGGAGGAGGAGAAACAAACGCGCGGCTTTCAGTTTCTGAGCCAGAAGCCGATCCTGTACGTGCTCAACCTCAGCGAAGCCGAAGCCGGCGCCATGGAGGGAGCGGTGCAACGGCACGGGCTGGAAGCGGCGCTGCAGGCGCCACGCACCGGGGCGAGCGCGATCTGCGCCAGTCTGGAGGCGGAACTGGCAGGCCTGGCGCCGGCGGAAACGGCGGAGTTTCTGGCGGGCTACGGACTGCGGGAACCGGGAGTGGCGCGGCTGGCGCGCGCCATCTACCGGCTGCTGGGGCAGATCTCGTTTTTCACCGCGGGCGAGGACGAATGCCGCGCCTGGACGGTGGCGGAAGGCACGCCGGCGGTGGCGGCGGCGGGCGCGATCCACACCGATCTGTCGAAGCATTTCATTCGCGCCGAGGTGATCGGATGGGAAGAGCTGCTGCAGTTGGGCTCGGAGGCGGCGGCGCGGGCGCAAGGCAAGTTGCGCTTGGAGGGGAAGGACTATATTGTGCAGGATGGCGAGGTGATGCACATCCGCCATTCCGGATAGGCGCACTCAGGCATGGAGCATTGCGAACAATGCGGGGCAGAGATCGAAGCCGGGACGCGGTGAGCGGCCTGCGCGATGCCGGCCCCGCGATGGCGGGGCCGCCGGGTGGTGGTGGCCTTTCTGGCGGTGGTGGTGGCGCTGGCGCTGGCCTTTTTCGGACTGATTCTGTACTTCATCCGCCACACCACGATCGTCACCTCCAATCCCAACAGCGCACGGGTGGAAGCCCCCTTCGGCGTCGTGACCAGCAACGACAAGCCGGCGCAACTGGCGAACACGCTGGGCATTGACGTCTATCCCGGCGCCATCGGCGTGAAGGGCACGCAGGCGGAACTGCCGACCGAGACGATAGCCTCGATGATCTTCCGCACCAAGGCGCCGCCGCGCTACGTCATCCACTTCTATCACATCCGCTTCCCGGACGCGGCGGTGAAGCTGACCGCGAAGGAGAGCACGCTGGTGCAGTTCAGCGGTCGCGACACGATCACGATCAAGGCCATTCCGCAGCAGGGGATGACGCAGATCGAGATCAACGACATCCGGCACTGAGCGGCGCGGCCAACCCCGGGCACGACCCTGCCGGAGCCCGTGGCCGCGGGAGCCCGGCGCAGGGCCCGCCATAGAAAAAGGGCGGGGCGCACGCGCCCCGCCCCGAATCCGCTGGGCGGATAGCTTACTTGCCCATCTTGCCCATGCGCGCGGGCATGGCCCGGGCGCTGGTCACGGTCATGACGCCATCGGCAACGGTGCCGGTGAGGCGGACATGGCGGCCGGCCAAAGCCTTGACTTTGCTCTCATTGGCGATCTTGAGCACGGTGCCGGCGCTGCCGTCCTCGACCAGGACGGCCTTGGCGCCGCGGGACATGCAGTTCTTGGCGCACTGCGCATTGCCCTTCATCGCCATCTTGTGGGCGCCGGCGGCGCACCTGGAGTCCATGACGTAGCCCCGGACGGTGGTCGGAGCCGCGAACAAGAGCGTGAAGAAACCGAAGGAAGCGACCAACGTCGCCAGGCTGAATACTTTTTTCATGCAGCGAATCTCCTTATATCCGAAATGGTCTGATCTGGGAGCAGACCAAAGGCCATCATACAACCACAGTCCGGCCTTTACTTGCGTAGGATGTGCCGCGACGGCTGAGGTCACACTTTTTCGGCGACCGGTTCCGGCTCCGCTTCCCGGGAGTAGCCACAACCCTCCTGGGGACAGGCGATCACCGGCCCGGCCTTGAGGAACTTTTTCACGAGATAGGGGTGGTGGCAGTTGGGACAGGGCTCTGGCACCGGACGCTGCCAAAGGCTGAAGTCACAATCGGGGTAGCGGGTGCAACTGTAGAAGGTTTTGCCGCGCTTGGAGCGCTTTTCGGCCACGTCGCCGATCTTGCACTTGGGGCATTTGAAGCCGGGGACGAGGTTCTGTTTGATGTACTTGCACTCGGGATAGCCGCTGCACGCGGTGAACTCGCCAAAGCGGCCGTGCTTGAGCACCAGGCTCTTGCCGCATTGCGGGCAGACCTCATCCAGCTTGCGGTCGGGCTGCTTTTGCTGGGCGTCCAGCCGGCGGGTGGTCTTGCAGTCGGGATAGCCGGTGCAGGCCCAGAACTGGCCGAAGCGCCCGCGCTTCAAGACCATGGGACGGCCGCAGTTTTCGCAAAACTCCTCCTTTTCCTGGCTGGCGTCGGCGGAGTCCAGGTCGGGGAGATCAAGGGCGATTTCGCGCGTGTTGGTGCACTCGGGGTAGCCGCTACAGGCTAAAAAGGAACCGTGCTTGCCCCAGCGGATGACCATGGGGCGACCGCACTTCTCGCACACCAGCTCGGTAGGCCGCTCCATGCGCTTGTAATCCGGCATGTGCTTTTCGGCATATTCCAAGTTTTCCGAAAAGCGCCGGTAGAAATCAGCCAGCGTATCGGTCCACTTTTCGCGGCCCTCTTCGATCTCATCCAGCTTCTCCTCCATGCGGGCGGTGTACTGGAGCTCGAAGATATCCTTGAAGTTGGTGGTGAGCAGGTCGTTGACCACGGTGCCGAGCTCGGTGGGATGGAACTTGCCGCCGACCTTGGTGACGTAGCCGCGGTCCTGGATGGTGCTGAGAATCGCGGCGTAGGTCGAGGGACGGCCGATGCCTTTGTCCTCGAGTTCCTTGACCAGGGAGGCTTCGGTGTAGCGCGGCGGGGGCTCGGTGAAGTGCTGCTCGCTTTTCACGGAGAGCAGCTTGAGCGTCTGGCCGGACTGGAGCAGGGGAAGCTTGCGCTTGAGCGCCTCTTCCTCTTCATCTTCCTTATCTTTGCTTTCCTCGTACACCTTGAGGAAGCCATCGAACTTCAATACCGAACCCGAGGCGCGCAGCTGATAGCGGCCCTGGGCGCCAGCCTCGGCGAGGATGTCCACCGCCGTCTGGTCGAAGACCGCGGGGGGCATCTGGGAGGCGACGAAGCGCTGCCAGATGAGCTTGTAGACCTTGTATTCGTCCTCGCCCAGGAACTTTCGGATGGACTCCGGATCGCGCTGCACCGAGCTGGGACGGATGGCCTCATGCGCGTCCTGAGCGCCCTTCTTGCTGGCGAAGCGGTTGGGCTGGGCGGGCAGATAGGGGGCACCGAACTGAGTCTGGATGAAGCCGCGAGCGTCGCTGAGGGCGTCTTCGGCGACGCGGGTGGAGTCGGTCCGCATGTACGTAATGAGGCCGACTAAACCCTCGGCGCCGAGCTCGATGCCTTCGTAGAGGCGCTGGGCGATCATCATGGTGCGCTTGACGCTGAAGCGGAGCTTGCGGCTGGCGTCCTGCTGCAGCTTGCTGGTGATGAAGGGCGGGAGGGGGTTGCGGCGGCGCTCCTTGGTCTCCACCGACGTGACGGTGTAAACCGACGCCTCCAGCGCGGCGCGCAAGGCGTCGGCCTGCTCGCCGTTGGCGACTTCCAGCTCGTCCTTGGGCAGGACGTTGCCGTCGGCGTAGCGGCGGGCGAGGCGGGCGTCAAAGAAGGGGGCCTTGCCGGTGGACAAGTGGGCGTCGAGCGTCCAGTACTCGCGCTTGACGAAGGCTTTGATCTGGGCCTCGCGCTCGACCACGAGGCGCAGCGCCGGAGTTTGGACGCGGCCGGCGGAGATGCCGCGGCGCACCCGGTCCCAGAGCAGGGGCGAGATCTGGTAGCCGACAATGCGATCGAGAGCGCGGCGCGCCTGGTAAGCGTCCACCAGGTTCTGGTCAATGGAACCGGGATGGGCAAAGCCCTCCTGCACGCCTTTTTTGGTGATCTCGTTGAAGGCGACGCGCTGCATGGGCTTACGCGAGTCCTCAGCGCCGTTGAGTTCATGCGCCAAATGGAAGCAGATGGCCTCGCCTTCGCGGTCGGGGTCGGCGGCAAGAAAGATCGCCTTGGCCTTCTTGGCCTCTTTCTTCAGGTGGGCGAGGACCTTCTCCTTGCCGGGGATGACGACGTAGGTGGGCTCGAAGTGATGTTCGATGTCGACGCCCAGGTCGCGCTTGGGCAGGTCCATGACATGGCCGAGAGAGGCGAGGACTTCGTAGTCGGGGCCGAGATACTTGGAGATGGTCTTCGCCTTGGCAGGCGATTCGACAATTACGATGGATTTGGCCATTGGGGTCGAGGAGTGAGCACGCGCCGAGGGTAGCGGCCACTTCTAGCTTACCCGCAAATATTTTTTGCCGGGGAGCTGGCGGATTCTGCCCCCTAGCTCGAGGTCAAAGAGCAAAGCCAGGGTCTCAGGCGCGGAGAACCTATTCTCCAGCCGATTCACGATTTCGTCAACGTGAAGTGCCGCATCCGTTGGTAATGCATTTAGAATCAACACTTGCGGCCCATCCGCCGTAGCCTCGGCAGGCGCGCCGGCGGCGGTCGCCGGCGGCTGGAGACGGGCGCGAACGGCGCTGGGCAGTTCCTCAACGATATCGGCGACCTCGGTTACCAGCTTGGCGCCTTGCTTGAGCAGAGCGTTGGGCAGCCACGCCTGCTTTTGCGTCACCTGGCCGGGGACGGCAAAAACCTCGCGATTCTGCTCCAGCGCCATGCGGGCGGTGATGCGAGAACCGCTGTACTCGCCGCCTTCCACGACCACCACGCCGAGCGACAGACCGCTGATGACACGATTGCGGATGGGGAAGTTCTGCGCGGCGGGGATGGTGCCCAAGGGAAACTCCGAAATAATCGCGCCGCCAGCATTCACGATGGCGTCCGCCAAGCCGCGATTTTCGGCGGGATAGATCACATCGGCGCCCGTGCCGAGCACGGCGACGGTGGCGCCGCCGGCCTCCACGCAGGCTTTCTGGCCGATGCCGTCCACGCCGCGGGCGAGGCCGCTGAAGATGGTCAGGCCCCAATGCGCGAGCTCCCCGCCGAGGCGCTCGGTCATGATGCGGCCGTAGACGGAGGGATGGCGGGTGCCGACGAGGGCGACACCGAAACTATCGAGCGCCGCCAGCCTGCCGCGGACGTACAGCACCAGGGGCGGATCGTAGATTTCGCGCAGCAGTTCGGGGTAGCCACGTTCGCCCAAGCCGACGAGCGCAATTCCCTGCCCTTGCGCACGGGCGGCCTCGAGCGCACCCGCCTCGGCGGAGCGGCCGCTGTGCAGCCATTGGGCGGCCTCGGCGGCGATGTGGCAGGCCTCGAGTTCGGTAAGCGAGGCGGCGTAGATGGCTTCGGGGGAACGGAACGCCTGGAGCAATCGCTGTGCACCACGCTGGCCGAGGCCGGGGGTCAGGATCAGGCCAAGCCAGAGTGGAGCATTGTCCATGGAGGTGTTTATGGAGGGTTTTCGAATCCGGGTCAATCCCCCGCCAACGGGTGGGGGGGTAGACTGGCTGGAATGGAACACCTGGATGCACGCGCCGTGCGGGAACGCTTGAACGCGATCATGCTGGCGATCACCACGCTGGATCAGACGTGCCACCATCCGCGGCAGCGCGAGATTGCGGCGGCGGCGCGGCTGGCCCTGCATGAGATTGCCGTGCTGGTCACCGACGACGAGCTGGAAGAGCATGGCGAATCGCCCCCTCCGGCGCTGCGGCGGGTGCGCCGCCGGATTCGCGCCCAAAGCTAGCGCGACCAGTCAACGGCCACGCGCAGCGCCGGCCCGGTGGCGGCCCGCCCGCCTCACAACCGCCGGTAACCCGCCCGGGATGCCACTTTAGGGTTGGGGTGGGAGGGCGACGCTCGCGCTGCGCGGGCTTTGGGCGCCGGAGGTGGAGACGGCGGTGACGGCATAGCCGGTGCCGGCGGGAGCGGGCGCGTCGTGAAACACGGGGGTCAGGACCGGAATGGAATTGCGGCGCTGCCAGACGGTGGCGCCGGGGAGACGGCGATAGACGTCATAGCCGGCAAGATCGGCGGCAGTGACCGGATTCCAGGAGAGGTCCACACCGCCGGCGGCGGGTGCGGCGACCACCTCGAGGCCGGTGGGCGCGGACGGGGGAACAGCGGCGGTGAAGACGGAGGCGAGGGGGGAGGCGGCGCTTTCGACCGCGGCGGGGCCGGTACCAGCGGCGCTGCGCAGGAAGTAGGCGTAGCGCTGGTTCCAGGCGGCGGAACGGTCGAGGTATTGAGATGCGGCGCCGGGCAAGGCGGCGAGCAGCGCTCCGTTACGGTAGAGGTGGACGGCCGGCGGCGGCGGCGCGGGCGCTTGCCAATGCAGCGCGACGCCGTCAGCCGTGGGCGCGGCGGTGAGCCGGCGCGGCGGCGGCGCCACCGGGGTCAGCGGCACCACCACAGGATTGGACCAGCCCGCGCCCTGGCCTTCGCCGTTCACGGCGAATAGCGCCAGGGTGGCAAAGCCGGCGGAGGCGGGCACCGCCAGCGCGGCGAGCCGCACCTGGGGCGCGGTGAGGACCAGCAGGCGCGGGCAGGGGGGCATGATGGCGCCGGACGGGGTCTGGTCGACGCCGAGGTTGGCGGGCGGGGGCGAGGGCACCTGGGCGGGGGCGGCGGAGGAGGGGTGCACCCGCGGGCGCGGGCGGCCGCGCTCGGTGCCGGGCCAAGCGCAAAGGTGATAGCCCATCAGGCCGCGCCAGACGACCCCATCGCTGGTGGCGTCCGGCGGCGTCCACGCGAGACGGATGAGCGGGCCGCGGCGGATGGCGGAAAAATCGCCCACCGGACGGGGCAAATGGGCACTGGGCGGCTGCACCGGGCCAACTTGGGCGCAGCCGATCAACACCGCGCAGACCGCCGCACCCACACCCGCCGGGACCAGAGCGCGCCGCATTTACAAAATGTACCGCGAGAGGTCCTGGTCTTTCACGATGCTTTCGAGCTGGGTCCGTACATAGGGAGCGTCAATCACGATGTTTTTGTCCTCCGCTTCCGCGCCGGCGAAGGAAATCTCGTCCAGCACGCGCTCCATGATGGTATGCAGGCGCCGGGCGCCGATGTTTTCCGTGGTCTCGTTGACGCGGGCGGAAAGGCTGGCGATCTCGTGCAGGGCGTCGTCGGTGAAGCTGAGGTGGATGCCCTCGGTTTCGAGCAGCGCGCTGTACTGCTTGATCAGCGCGCTCTTGGGCTCCTTGAGGATGCGGACGAAGTCCTCGAGCGAGAGCGAGTCGAGTTCGACGCGGATGGGGAAACGGCCCTGCAGCTCGGGAATGAGATCGCTGGGCTTGGAGACGTGGAACGCGCCGGCGGCGATGAACAGGATGTGGTCGGTGCGCACCATGCCGTAGCGGGTGTTGACGGTGGTGCCCTCGACGATGGGCAGGATGTCGCGCTGCACCCCCTCGCGGCTGACGTCGGGGCCGTGGCCGCCCTCGCGCCCGGCGATCTTGTCAATCTCGTCGAGGAAGATGATGCCGTTCTGCTCGACGCGCTCGACCGCGGTGCGCGTGACCTGATCCATGTCAATCAGGCGCTGCTCCTCTTCCTGGCTGAGGTAGTCGAGCGCTTCGGCGACCTTCATTTTGCGCTTCTTGGTTTTGGGGCCGAAGAGGCTGGGCAGGATGTCCTTGATGTTGATGTCCATCTCCTCCAGGTTCTGGTTGGCGACGAACTCGAAATTGGGGAAGGTGCGCTCGCGCACCTCGATCTCCACCACTTTGTCGTCGAGCTTGCCGTCGCGGAGCTGTTGGCGGAGTTTTTCGCGGGTCTTGCGGCCGTTCTCGGCCGCAGGCCGCGACGCCTCGGGCGCGGCGGGCTCGACCGCCCCGGCGGGCGGGGCCAACGGGAAGCCCAACTCCGGGCCACGCGGTACCACGCCAATCGGCGCGGGCGGCGGCGGCGTGGGCGGCAAAAGAATGTCGAGCAGGCGCTCTTCCGCGTTTTGGTCGGCCTTTTCGCCGATCTCCTCCAGCTTTTCCTCGCGTACCAGATCCATGGCGATCTCGACCAGGTCGCGGATCATGCTCTCGACGTCGCGGCCGACGTAGCCGACTTCGGTGAACTTGGAGGCTTCGACCTTGAGGAAGGGGGAATCGGCAAGGCGGGCGAGGCGGCGGGCAATCTCCGTTTTGCCCACGCCGGTGGGGCCGATCATGATGATGTTCTTCGGCATCACCTCCTCCGCCAGCTCGGGCGCCAGCTTCTGCCGGCGCATGCGGTTGCGCAAAGCGACGGCGACGGCGCGCTTGGCGGCGGGCTGGCCGACGACGTACTTGTCGAGCTCGGCGACGATTTCGCGCGGAGTGAGTTCGTCGAGCGCCGGAGTTTCTTCCTCGGCGGCGGCCGGAAGGTAGAGGGCCATGACTCTATTGTGCCGCTTGCGGCGGCGCGGCGGGCTCGGGACGGGTGGAGGGGAGCTCCTCGACGGTCAGGTCGTGATTGGTATAGATGCAGATGTCGGCGGCGATGCGGAGCGCCTCTTCCGCCAGCTCCCGGGCGGGGAGCTCGGTGTGGCGGAGCAGGGCGCGGGCGGCGGCCAAGGCATAGGGACCGCCGGAGCCGATGGCGCAGACGCCGTCATCGGGCTCGATGACGTCGCCCTGGCCGCTGAGCAGGAAGGTGTCGGTGGCGTCGGAGACCACCAGCAGCGCCTCCAGGTGGCGCAGGGCGCGGTCGGTGCGCCAGTCTTTGGCCAGCTCGACGGCGGCGCGGCTGAGATTGCCGTGAAACTGCTCCAGCTTGGTCTCAAAACGGCCGAAGAGGGAAAAAGCGTCGGCGGTGGAACCGGCAAAGCCGGCCAACACCTTCTGGTTGTAGAGGCGGCGAATCTTACGGGCGTGGTGCTTGATCACCGAGTGGTCCAGCGTGACCTGGCCGTCGCCGGCGAGCACCACGCTGCCGCGGGTGCGGACGCTGAGGACGGTGGTGGACCGGATGCGGATAGGGGCGGGTCGGCGGGACGTTGAGCGCGGCATCAGGGGCGGCTTCAGTATAGCGCGGCAACCCTCCAGGGTTTTGAAACGTAGTTAAGGACAGAGGAATCTATTGAGCACAGGAGGAGCGATGGCGGTGGAACTGGATCGCGAAGAGTTGGAGGCGCTGCGCGGGCACTTGCTGGAGATGGGCCCGGACTACTGCGGCACCAGCGAGGTGATCCGCGCCTTCCTCTCCGGCCACGGCTACGGCGTCTCGCCGGAGCGGGCACGCCATGCCGCGGTGGAGTTCGGGCGGCGCGGCTGCTCGCTGGAATCGATTGCTGCGGCGCTGGCGGACGTCAGCGCCAGCAATTAAGCGAGGGCGCGGCGGAAGCGCCGCGCCCATCGAAAAGCGGCTACTCGCCGCTTTCGCGGCGCGCCTTCTTACGGTTGCGCTTGCGCGCCAGCGCTTGCTTGAGGCGCATCTTCTCTCCCGGCTTCAAGTAGTAGGAGTGGCGCTTGACTTCCTTGATGATGTCTTCCTGCTGCACCTTGCGTTTGAAGCGGCGCAAGGCGTTTTCGAGCGATTCCCCTTCCTGCAGGCGGACTTCAGCCATGATGCGTCACCTCCTTTCCGGCTTCTCGAACCTGTCTCATCCCGGGGCAATGCGGGCGGCTGTTTTTGAAGACCAGCCGCAGACCGGACACCGAGCCGGGTGCGGCGCACCCGCGATGGGACCGGTTCTAGTGTAACCCGGCGGCGGCTCAGCGTCGGGATTGCTGCCAGCGGCGGTAGGCTTCGCTGCGCGACAGGCCGCGGGCGCGGGCCCATAGTTTGAGCTGCTCGCGGGTAAACTCGGCGGGAGGGGCATCGGGTTCCGCAACCGGGGCGGCGGCGGCGCCGGGACCGAGAATGAGGGTGAACTCGCCGCGCGGCGGATGGACGGCGAAATGGGCGCGGGCGCTGGCAATGGTGCCGCGCAGGAACTCCTCGTGCTGCTTGGTCAGCTCGCGCGCCACCACCAGCGGGCGGTCGGGGCCGAGCACTTCCTCCATGTCGGCCAGCGCGGCCGCCAGCCGGTGCGGCGCCTCAAACGCCACCAGCGCGCCCGGCCACGCGGCCCATTGCTGCAGCCAGCGGCGGCGCGCGCCGGAGCGGGCGGGGACAAACCCAACCAGCGCCGCCGGCTCTTCCACGCCGGCGCCCATGAGGGCGGTGACGGCGGCGGCGGGGCCGGGCAGCGGAACCACGCGCAGGCCGGCGGCGGCGGCGGCGCCGACCAGGCGCGCGCCCGGGTCGGAGAGCACCGGCGCGCCGGCGTCGGAGAGCAGGGCGACGTCGTCGCCGGCCTGCAGGCGGGCGAGGATGGGGGCGGCGCGCGCAGCCTCGTTCAAGCGGTGGTAGCTCAGCGTGGGGCGCTGGATGCCGTAGTGTTCGAGCAGGCGGCGGCTGTGGCGGGTGTCTTCGCAGGCGATGAGGGCAACTTCGCGCAGCACGCGGGCGGCACGGTGGCTCAGATCCTCCAGGTTGCCGATGGGCGAGGCGACGAGGTAGAGCGTGCCGGGCATGCAACGGCGGCAGCTAGGCCCGCGGAGAGGCGGGGGCGCCGTCCATGGCCTGGTTCGCCAGGGCGTCGGCCTCGCGGTTGCGCTCGCGGCGCACGTGCTCGATGGCAAAGCGGCGGAAGCCCTGCGCCAGCGCCCGGGCCTGGCGGTGCAGGGGTGCCAGATTGGGGCTCTTGACGGCGTAGCGGCCCTGCATCTGCCGCACCATGAGGAGAGAGTCGGAAAACACGCGCACCTCCTCGCCGCCGCGGCTGCGGGCGTGCTCGAGGGCGGCGATGAGACCGCGGTACTCGGCGTAGTTGTTGGTCTGCACGCCCAGCGCGCCCTGGAGGCGATCGAGCACCTCGCCTTCCGGGTTGGTGACCAATACGCCGTAGCCGGCGGGACCGGGGTTGCCGCGCGAGCCGCCGTCCACGTGGAGGTGCAGCGTCAAGGCTGGGGGGTGGCGACCGTCTCGGACTCGAGGTACAGGATGCGGCCGCAGCTCTCGCAGACGAAGAGGCGCTCGGTGTCCACGCTCATCTCCTGCAGGAACTGGGGCCGGAGGCGGACCCGGCAGCCGGAGCAGGCGGCGCGGTCCACGGCGGCGAGGGCGTGGCCGCGGATGCGCAGCACCTGGTCGAAGCGCCGCAGCCAGCGCTCGTCGGCGCGGGCGCGCAGGCGGTCGCGCTCAGCCACCAACTGCTGGCGCAGGGCGCGGTCGGCGGCGGTGCGCTCGGCGGCCGCGGCGCTTTCGCGCGCCACCTCGGCCTGCTGGCGGTCGAACTCCTGACTGGCGGCGGCCGCCTGGCGGTCGAGGGTTTCGGTTTCCTCCATGATTTCGAGCAGCCGCTCCTCGTGCTTGCCGATCTGGGCCTCGGCAAAGGCGATCTCATCCAGCAGCGCCTTGTACTCCTGATTCGTCTTGACGTCGATGGAGTGCCCGCGAATTTTGGCGATTTTGGAGCGCAGGGTCTCAATTTCGCTGTCCACCGAGCGGCGCTCGCTGGCATTGCCCGCCTGGGCAGCGCGGACTTGGTCGCGGGCCTTCTGCGCGCCGGCCAGGCCGGCCTCGATCTCGGCCACGCGACGCGGCAACGCGGCAATTTCCGCATCCACCTCACGCAGGCGCTGCTCGATGGCTTGAATCTCGAGCAAGGTGGCAAGCTGTGGCGGCATTGTTGTGTCTTCAGGATAGCGCATTGCGGCCCCCTCCGGCACGGGCCCCTCGGCGCGTCCCGCCCGCGCGGCTCGCGTCCCGCCCCTTCGCATCCGTTTTTCTCCGCCCGCCGCCGCGTCGCGCGGGCGGCACCGGTCCGGAGCGGTACCATAGACTAGGTCCCCGCGCGGGCGCGGCGGCCGGCAACGACCATGGACGCGCTGCGCGACATACTGGCCAAGCTGCCGGGAATCGAGGCGGAACTGCCGTCCGAGCCGGCGCTCGCGCTGGCGTGGTCGTTGGCGGCGGGGCCGGAGCTGGCGGGGCGGGCCCGCTGCCTGGGAGTGCAGCACGGCGTGCTGCACTTGCAGGCCGAGGACGCGGCGACGGCGCGGCAGATCGCCAGCGTGGGGGCGGAGGTCGGGAAAGCGATGAACCGGATGCTGGGCGCGGAACGCGTGCGGCAGGTGCGATGCAGCCTATGAACATCGAAGCAACAGCCCAGTTGGCGCAGTTGGACCTGACGGCGGAGGAGGCCGCGGCACTGCGGCGGGATTTGGAGGCGATTTTGGACTACGTCGGCCAGCTCAACCGGATCGACACCGCCGGCGTGGAACCGATGGCGCAGGCGATCGTGGCGGCGACGCCGCTGCGGGAGGACACGGCGCGGGCCGGCTTCACCCAGGCCGAAGCGCTGGCGAACGCGCCGGAGGCGGCGCACGGCATGTTCGCGGTGCCGAAGATCTTGGAGCGCGGTTAGATGGCGAACCCGAACCCGCCCCCCGCGCCCGCGTGGGAGTCCATCGGCGCCCTGCGCGCCGCCATCGCCGAGCGCCGGACGACGGCAACGGCGGTGGCGGAAGCCTGCTTCGCGGCCATCGCGCGCGATGCCGCCGCGGGCGCGCGCAGCGTGCACGCCTTCCTGGCGCTGAGCCGGGAACGGGCGCTGGCCCAGGCGGCGCGCGTGGACGCGCTGGCGGAGCGCGGCGATCCGCTGCCACCGCTGGCGGGCGCGCCGGTCGCGGTGAAGGACGTGCTCTCCACCCGGGGCGTGGCCACCACCTGCGGCTCCAAGATTCTGGCGGGCTACCTGCCCCCCTACGACGCCACCGCGGTCGAGCGGCTGGAGGCGGCGGGCGCGGTGATTCTGGGCAAGACCAACTGCGACGAGTTCGCCATGGGCTCCAGCACGGAGAACTCCGCCTACGGGCCGACGCGCAATCCGCACGACCTGGAGCGCGTGCCCGGGGGCTCCAGCGGGGGCTCGGCGGCGGCGGTGGCGGCCGGGCAGGCGCTGGCGGCGCTGGGCACCGACACCGGCGGGAGCATCCGCCAGCCGGCGGCGTTTTGCGGCGTGGTGGGGCTGCTGCCGACCTACGGGCGGGTGTCGCGCTACGGGCTGGCGGCGTTCGCCTCCTCGCTCGACCACGTGGGCCCGCTGACCCGCACCCCCCACGACGCGGCGTTGTTGCTGGGGGCGATCGCCGGTTACGACCCGCTGGACGCCACCAGCGCCACCGAACCGGTGCCCGACTATGCGGCCGGGCTGGGCCGGCCGGTGCGCGGGCTGCGGATCGGGCTGCCGCGCGAAGCCTTCGCCCACCCCGGGCTGGCGCCGGCGGTGCGCGAGCGGGTGCAGGCGGGCGTCGCGGCGCTGGGCGCGGCCGGCTGCGACCTGCGCGAGATCAGCCTGCCGCTGAACGACGCCGCCATCGCGGTCTACTATGTGCTCGCCACCGCGGAGGCGAGCAGCAACCTGGCGCGCTAAGACGGCGTGCGCTACGGGCAGCGCGCGGCGGCGGACACGCTGGCGGAGCTGTACCGCAAGACCCGCGACCGCGGCTTGGGGGCGGAGGTAAAACGCCGCATCCTGCTCGGCACCTACGTGCTCAGCGCCGGCTACTACGACGCCTATTACCGCAAGGCGCAGCAGGTGCGCTCGCTGCTGGCGCGCGACTTCGCGCGCGCCTTCGCCGACGTGGACCTGATCTGCACCCCGACCGCGCCCACCCCCGCCTTCCGCCTGGGCGAAAAGGCGGCCAGCCCGCTGGAGCTGTATCTGGCGGACATCTTCACCGTGCCGGCGGACCTGGCCGGCGTGCCCGCCATCTCCGTCCCCTGCGGCGAGGCGGAGGGCTTGCCGATCGGGCTGCAGCTCATCGCGCCCGCCTTTCAGGAAGAGCGGCTCTTGCAATTGGCACAGCACTTCTTCCAGAATTGTCACAATGCGATGCGCTGAAGGCACGGCTCCGGCGGCGGCGCCGGCCGGAGCGGCGCACAGAGGGGGAGGAAGAGCATTGGCACGGATCCGCGGCAAGGTGAAGTGGTTCAATAACGTCAAGGGCTATGGCTTCATCGGACGCGAGGGGGGAGACGACGTCTTCGTCCACTACTCGGCCATCAGCCAGGAAGGCTACAAGTCGCTGCAGGAGGGCGACGAAGTAGAGTTCGACATCACCGACGGCAAGAAGGGCCCGCAGGCGGAAAACGTCACCCGCGTGACGGCGTAAGCGCCCGCTCGATCGCCAGCACCTGATCCAGCAGCCCGTCGAGCCGCGCCAGCGGCAACGCGTTGGCGCCGTCGGAGAGCGCCGCTTCGGGGCGCTCGTGCACCTCCAGGAAGAGGCCGTCCACGCCGGCGGCGACGCCGGCGCGGGCGAGCGGTTCGATGTACTGCGGCATACCGCCGCTGCGATCGCCGCCCGCGCCCGGAAGCTGCAGCGCATGGGTGACGTCGAAGACGACGCGCAGCCGGTTGGGTTCCGCCTCCCCCGCGCCCAGTTCGCGCAGCATGGGCAGCGCGCGCATGTCCACCACCAGGTTGTTGTAGCCGAAGCTGGCGCCGCGCTCGGTGAGCCAGACCTCGCGCGCGCCGGCGGCGCGCGCCTTCTCCAGCGCGCCGCGCATGTCCCAGGGCGCCAGGAACTGGCCCTTCTTGATGTTGACGATGCGGCCAGTGCGGGCGGCGGCCTGGATGAGATCGGTCTGGCGGCAGAGGAAGGCGGGAATCTGCAGCACATCGGCCACTTCGGCCGCGGCCGCGACCTCGCTCACCTGGTGCACGTCGGTCAGGATCTCGATCCCGTGGGCGCGCTTCACCGCCGCCAGCACGCGCAGCCCCTCCTCCAGCCCGGGGCCGCGGAAGCCGTGCGGGCTGGAGCGGTTGGCCTTGTCGTAGCTGGCCTTGAAGATGTAACGCAGGCCGCGGGCGCGGGCCCGCCCCGCCACCTCGGCGGCGAGATAGTGCGCGTGCGCTTCGCTCTCGATTACGCAGGGACCGGCGATGAGGAACACTGGGCCTGCCTTGCGACGCGCCGCGCCCACGCCGCACCGACAAAGTCGCGGAAAAGCGGGTGCGGCGCCAGGGAGCGGGATTTGAACTCGGGATGAAACTGGCAGCCGAGGAACCAGGGATGCGCGGGGACCTCCACCACCTCGACATAGACGTGGTCCGGGCTGGCGCCGGTGATCGCCATGCCGCCGGCTTCGAGCCGGGGCTGGTAGTCGCGGTTGACCTCGTAGCGATGGCGGTGGCGCTCGCTGATGTCCAGCGTGCCGTAGGCGGCGGCGGCGCGCGAGCCTGGCTCCAGGCGGCAGGGCCAGGCGCCCAGGCGCATGGTGCCGCCCATCTCTTCCACGCCCAGCAGCTCGCGCAACTTGTAGATGACGCGGTCGGGGGTGGCCGGGTCGAACTCGCTGCTGTCGGCCTGCGCCAGGCCGCAGACATGGCGCGCGAACTCGATCACGGCGCACTGCATGCCCAGGCAGATGCCGAAGAAGGGGGTGCGCGACTCGCGCGCCCAACGGATGGCCTCGATCATGCCCGGGATGCCGCGCGCGCCGAAGCCGCCCGGCACCAGCACGCCATCCGCGCCGCCGAGGCGGGCGGCGGCGGCCTGGGCCGATTCCGCCGGCGCCGCGAGGCTCTCGCTCTCGATCCAGTCGAGCTCCAGCCGCAGGCGATGCGCCAGGGCGGCGTGGGTGAGCGCCTCCTTGAGGCTCTTGTAGGAATCCTCGTACTCGACGTACTTGCCCACCACGGCGATGCGCACCGCGCCGCGGGGATGCGCGGCGCGCTCGGCGAGCTCGCGCCAGGGGCGCAGATCGGAGGGAGCGGCGGGCAGGTGCAGGTAGCGCAGCGCCAGGGCGTCGAGACCCTGTTCGCCGAGCAGCACCGGCACTTGGTAGATGCTCTCGGCGTCCTTGGCGGTGAACACCGCTTCGTCGGCGACATTGCAGAAGAGCGCGATCTTGGATTTCAGATCCTGGCTGAGGAAGCGGTCGGTGCGGCACAGCACGATGTCGGCCTGGATGCCGATCTCGCGCAGTTCGCGCACCGAGTGTTGCGTGAGCTTGGTCTTGAGCTCGCCGGCGGCGGCGATGTAGGGCACCAGCGTGAGGTGGATGAAGATGGCGTGCTCGCGCCCGACCTCCTGCCGCATCTGGCGGATGGCTTCCAGAAAGGGCAGCGACTCGATGTCGCCGACGGTGCCGCCGATTTCCACAATGGCCACGTCCACGCCTTCGGCGACGCGGCGCATCGCTTCCTTGATCTGGTCGGTGACGTGGGGAATCACCTGTACGGTTTTGCCGAGATAATCGCCGCGCCGCTCCTTGGCGAGCACGGTTTCGTAGATCCGGCCGGCGGTGACGTTGTTGTTGCGGCTGAGCGCGATGGAGGTGAAACGCTCGTAGTGGCCGAGATCGAGGTCGGTCTCGGCGCCATCGTCGGTGACGAACACTTCGCCGTGCTGGAACGGGCTCATGGTGCCCGGATCCACGTTGAGGTAGGGGTCGAACTTGAGCAGCGAGATGCGCAGCCCGCGGCTTTCCAACAACGCCCCCAGCGAAGCCGAGGCCAAGCCTTTGCCCAACGACGAAACCACTCCGCCGGTGACAAAGATGAAGCGCACGCAAGATTATGGCACAATTGAATCCGCTGGAGAGTGGGGCTGTGGCGCAGTTGGGAGCGCGCTTCCATGGCATGGAAGAGGTCAGGGGTTCGAACCCCCTCAGCTCCACCATTGATTGAGTCCGGGGCCGGGCGTGGCTGCGCCACGACACCCGCTGCTCCCTACGGGCGAGGCCGCGCCGGATCCGCCCGAGCCGCCCCGAGCCGCCCCCCTCTGTAGAGTTACGACGAGCCCCAGCTGACCCTGGGGCGCGACATATCCGCCGGAGCGACCGAACCCACCCGAACGGGTGGGGGGTTTGTAGTGCAGGGTTAGTTGCGCTATAGTGCGGTCGCTGAGGCGCATTATGCCTTCGATGGGGACTACGCGGCGGAGTCAACGTGCCGTGGCGGCTTGTCCCCCGGATCCAGTCTGGAGCCCGGGACTGCTCGAGTTGGCGGCCTTGCTGTTGCTGGCGCCGCAGGCAGAAGTGCGGCGGCGCACGGGTGAGATTTACCAGGCCCGGCCGCAGCGTTCGGAAGCCGAGGTGCGGCCTGAGCTCGCTCGCCTGACGGCGATGCTGTTGCGCGCGACGGCGGGGGATTTCGCCGCGGCGCTAGGGACGACGCCGGCGGAGCTGCTGCAATTTTGCAGCCCTCTCGAGCAGGCAGTGGCGCTGACGGGCGAATACGGCGTCAAGCGGCGGCTCGACCGCGCCCTCGGCGGCAGCACGCTGGCGACGGTGGAAGTGTACCGGCCCATGCGCCTCAAGTGGTCGGGGCCGGGGACGGGGCGGCTCTTCGTGCTACGCGGGGAAGCGCGGGTGAACGAGCGAACGGCCGGCGCCAACGAGATTTTGCTGGTGCCGGTGGGCAAAGCGGTGCATATCGGCGCCGGGGGGCAGGTGCTGGTGCGCAACCCGGCGGTGTCGAATGTTCTGGAAGTCGCGCGTAGCGCCGGATTGGACCTGGACCAGTTGATGGCCGAGGCCGTCCTGCTGGAGGTGTCGGTCGAGACCGCCCTCGGGCCGCTGTCGCTGAGCGAAGGCTCTGCGCGGCTCAGCCAGCGCCGCATCCGGCTCTCGCCGGCGGAGGAGGCGGTGTTACGCGCGCTGAGCGAAGCCGGCGGCCGCGTGGTCTCGCGGGCGGAACTGGCGGGGGCGGCGCATCTGAAGTCGGAAAAGTCCCTGGAGTACGTGCTGGTCCAGTTGCGCGACAAGCTGGGGGACGGATTAATCGCCACCATCTACGGCGCGGGCTGTGCGCTGGAGATGCGCCCGGGGCTATAACCCGAGGGCGGAAGCGATGGCCTGCATCGCCTGCAGGCAGCGGGCGATGTGCTGGTCGAGCGGCTGGCCGAGTTCGGCCGCGCCCTGCTCGATGTCGGCACGGCTGACGGAGCGGGCGAAGGCCTTGTCCTTGAGCTTGCGGCGCACGCCGGCGGGTTCGACTTCGGCCAGCGACTTGCCGGGCTTGACCAGGGCGCAGGCGGTGAGGAAGCCGGCAAGCTCGTCGCAGGCGAACAGCGTCCGGTCGAGCGGCGATGCGCGCTTGGCGCCGGTCTGCTCGCAATGGGCGAGAATGGCGTGGCGGACGGACTCGGGGTAGCCGCGTTCGGCCAGGATCTTGTTGCCTTGGAGGGGGTGATCGGGGAGGTTCGGCCAGCGCTCGTAATCGAAGTCGTGAAGCAGTCCGGCCAGGCCCCAGAGATGGCGCTCCTCCGCATCGGCGGGAGCGTAGGCCAGGCAGCAGGCTTCGACCGCCAGCGCGTGCTTGCGCAGGCTTTCCGATTGCGTGTACTCGTGCAGCAGGGCCAGCGCCTCGGCGCGGGTGGGGACCTCGCTCATGCTGGGCTCAGGCCGGGATGGGGGTGAGGTTGAGCGCGTCCTTGAAGGTGCCGCGCTCGCTTTCGATCTTCTTCTGCAGCATCATGATGGCGTAGATGAGCTGCTCGGGGCGCGGGGGACAGCCGGGCACGTAGACGTCGATCGGGATCACCTGGTTGACGCCCTGCACCAGGGCGTAGTTATTGAACACCCCGCCCGAGGTGGCGCAGGCACCCATGGAGATGGCGTACTTGGGCTCGGGCATCTGCTCATAGAGCTGGCGGATCACCGGCGCCATCTTCTGCGAGACGCGGCCGGCGATGATCATCAAATCGGACTGCCGGGGCGAGGGGCGGAACACCTCGGCCCCGAAGCGCGCGATGTCGAAACGCGCCGCCGACATGGACATCATCTCGATGGCGCAGCAGGCGAGGCCGAACGTCATCGGCCAGATCGAGTTCTTGCGCACCCAGTTGACCGCCTTGTCGAGCGAGGCCAAGAGGATGCCGTCGGGCGTGGTCTGGCCGTAGAAGGCCTCGCGCCCGCTGTCATGCGGGTCCAGGTTGAGGTAGCGCTCGCGGCCGGAGGCCATGGCTTTATCTTCGTCCAGGCGGGCCGGATTTGCAAGGCGGTGTACTCGTCCAGTAGATGCGTTACAGTCCGGGTCCCTTGGTTGGGGCACTCCGCTGGAGTTCCGTAAGGAACTCCAGCGGAGTGCGGTAGCCGAGCGCCTGATGGGGGCGGACGGTGTTGTAGATGCGCTCCCAAACGCGCAGCTCGCGGTTGAGAGCGGGGAGGCGCCAATCGGTGGGGGTGATCTCATGGAACTCCTCGGTATGGGTGCGGTTGGCGCGCTCGACGTGGCCGTTGAGTTTG